>JBQTIP010000222.1:0-3471 GCA_052388025.1 Actinomycetota bacterium | reverse complement strand
GTGCGACCTCATCGTGGCCTCGCGCGGCGCCGAGTTCTGGCTACCCGAGGTGAATCTGGGGATCGTCCCAGACGCGGGCGGCATGCTGCGGCTGGTGAGGCGGCTGCCGCGGGCCCCGGCCAAGGAGGCCGCCCGGGACGAGGTGATCCGACTGCGGAGGGCCGGACACTCCATCACCGAGATCACCGAGGCCCTTCGGGGCACCTCCACGCCGCTCAACCGGACGGGGGTGTGGGAGCTGCTCCGGGACGACCTGCACGTACGTGAACAGGCCGCCGTTGTCGGGGGCGAGCAGCGGGTAGCGCGGGGCGCGGGACGAACCCCTAGGCTTTGGCGGTGAACTTCGAATCGCCGGCCGTCGGGGCCCTGTCCGGATCGAGCCTCGAGTACGAGGTCGTTCGCACGGAGCGGCCGAGCAATGTCGAGGAGAGCGCGGCGCTCCAGGGCATCGAGGTCGGCGAGCTTTTGCGCACCATCGTCGTCCGGCGCGGCGCCGACGACTACGTCTTCGTCCTGGTTCCGGGCGGCCGCGAGATCGACTGGCCGAAGCTCCGGGCTCACCTCGGCGTGAGCCGGCTGTCCCTCCCCGACGCTCTCGAGGCGAGGGCGGCGACCGGGTACGAGCGAGGAGCGATCACGCCTTTCGGGTCGGCGTGAACCTGCACATGGCAGCGGCCGACCTGCTGGCTCACCTGGACGCGGACCTGGCCGACGTCACCCGGCCGGCAGGCGAGCGATGAGGAGCGTACGAACCGCCCTCGTGCTCGTCGCGATGGCGCTCGCAGCGTGCACGGGCGGCGCGCCCCCGACGAAGGAGCCGGCCTCGAGGATCGAGCTGACGGTCATGGAGTTCAACATCGAGTACGGGGGCGACCAGGTCGACTTCGACGGCGTCCCGGAGGCCATCCGGGCGGCCGGCGCCGACGTGGTCGCCATCGAGGAGGCCTACGCGAACGTGCCCCGCATCGCGGAGGCGCTCGGGTGGGACCACTACGATCCCCGAACGCAGATCGTCTCGCGCTACCCGCTGCTCGCCCCCGACAACGGCGGCCTGTTCACGTACGTGCAGGTCGACCCCGGCAGCGTCGTCGCCATCGCGAACGTGCACCTGCCATCGACCGGCTACGGCCCGTTCAAGGTCCGCGATGGCGCCACTCAGGAGGAGGTCCTGGCGATCGAGGAGAACAAGCGCCTCCCCGCCGTGGAGCCGACGCTCCGCGCCCTCGGCCGCCTGGTGGGGATGGACGTGCCGGTTTTCCTTGTCGGGGACTTCAATGCCCCGTCGCACCTGGACTGGACGGAGGAGGCGGCGGGAACCCGAGACGACGTGCGGTACGCCCTGAGCTGGCCGGTGAGCGAGGCGGTCGAGCGCGAGGGCCTCGTCGACTCCTACCGAGAGGTCCACCCCGACCCGGTTCTGGACCCCGGCCTCACGTGGCCGGCGAACCGGCCCATCGTGAAGGGCTACAACCCCTACCGGAACCGCGCGCCGGCCGACCGCATCGATTTCATCTACTCGGGCGGGCCGGCCACGCCGGTCGACAGCCTGCTCGTCGGGGAGGAGGGCGGGCCCGGTGTCGAGATCGCGATCACCCCCTGGCCGACCGATCACCGGGCGATCGTCTCGACATTCGATGTCGCGCCGGCCGAGCCGCCGGTCATGGTGGCCGTCGGACGAATGCTGGTCGCGCCCGGCGCCGTCGTTCAGGTGCTGTTCCACTCCCCGGGGGATGAGGGAGAGCGTCTGGTCGTCGTCCCGGCCGGCGGCGACCCGCGGACGGACGCCGCGGCCGAGCGGGCAACGGGGGAGGGGTCACCGACCGACGGGGCGTTCGCCTTCCCGACGGAAGGGTTGGAGCCCGGCCCCTACGAGGCCGCGCTGGTCGACGTGTCCGGAGGGGTGCTGGCGAGGACACCCTTCTGGGTCGACGCCGGCACCGGGCCCGAGATCGCGACGACCAGGCGCGTGTACGAGGTCGGCGAGACGATCCGGGTACGGTGGCGCGCGGCGCCCGGCAACCGGTGGGACTGGGTCGGGATCTACGGGCGCGGAGCGGACCCGAACGTCGCCTACTACGAGCTCTGGGCCTACACGGGGGCGACCATCGAGGGCTCCGTGGCGCTGGGCCGAGACGCCAACGGTCCCTGGCCGCT
Organism: Actinomycetota bacterium; assembly: GCA_052388025.1. GTDB lineage: Bacteria > Actinomycetota > UBA4738 > UBA4738 > HRBIN12 > JBQTIP01. Next base: position 1,317 of record JBQTIP010000222.1, on the reverse strand, counting down.
GCGGCCGGGAAGGTACAGCGTGTACCTGCTCTTGGACGACAGCTACGCGAAGGCGGCCGGAGGCGGATTCACCGTCCGGTAGCGCCGGGGGCCGGCGGAGGCGGAGGCTCGCCCTGGCCCCATGCGTCCAGGCCTCCATCGACCAGCACGCTCGAGCCGGTGACGTACGAGCCGCCGTCCGAGGCCAGGAAGGCGATCACGCCGGCCACGTCCTCGGGGCGCCCGAGCCGCCCCAGCGGGACCTGCCGTCGCGAGGCATCGAGGACCTCCTCGCCGTAGCCAGCGAAGGCCTCCGTGTCGATGTTGCCGAGTACCACGCAGATCGCTCGGATCCCGTAGCGGCCCCACTCGATGGCGAGGCTCGCGGCCAGGCTCTCGAGCGCGGCCCGTGCCGCGGACGCGTGCGCGTGTCCCGGGATGCCGCGACGTGGCGAGAATCCGAGGAAGATCACGACGCCTCGCCGGTTCGGGATCATCGAGCGGGTCGCGACCTCTCGCGTGAGGTCCCACGCCGCGTCGACGGCGAGGCGGTGAACCGCCCGCCACCCGTCGAGGGTGATCCCCTCGGCCGGCGCCACGAACTGCCCGCCCGCGTTGTTCACCAGGACGTCGATCGCGCCGAAGCGCTGGAGCACCGAGTCCAAGAGCGCGGCGACCTGGGCGGGCTCACGGACGTCGCATGGCACGGCGAGGCACTCGACGCCGGCGGCCTGGAGCTCGCCGCGAACCGCCTCCAGCGGCTCCGGGCGTCGCCCGCAGATCGCCACGCGCGCGCCCGTGCGTGCGAGCTCGAGCGCGGTGGCGCGCCCGATGCCGGTGCCCCCGCCGGTTACAAGCGCCACCCTTCCGTCGTTCGCGTCGGGCGAGAGCGACGGGCTCACCGACCGCGCCAGACGGGGGGCCGCTTCTCGGCGAACGCCCGGGGGCCCTCCCGCGCGTCCTCGGAGCCCTGCGCCCGATCGTAGGCGGGGATGTTCCCGTGGCGGAGCGTCGCGTACGCGGCCTCGACCGGGAGCCCCTCGGTGGCGGCCGCGACGGCCTTCACCGCGGATCGCGAGCGGCGCGGCGGCGTCGATGCGCTCCGCCAGCTCCCGCGCGGCGTTCATCAGTCCCTCCGGTTCGACGACCTCGTTCACGAGCCCCCACCGGGCCGCCTCCTCCGCGCCCATCCGCCGGCCTGTGAGCAGCAGCTCCTTGGCCGGGGCCCGCGGCAGCCGCCTCACCAGCCGCAGCATGCCGCCCGCGTCTGGGACGATCCCCAGATTCACCTCGGGTAGCCAGAACTCGGCGCCGCGCGAGGCCACGATGAGGTCGCAC
>JBQTIP010000221.1:0-5058 GCA_052388025.1 Actinomycetota bacterium | reverse complement strand
AGGCGAGGCGCTGGTCGGTGTCCGACGGGTAGGCCTCGGAGTGGGTGTGGGTGTGGTAGATGCCGTACAGCTCCCAACCCTCCGCGTCGATCTCGTCGAACACCCGCAGCTGATCCTTGCCGTCCAGCCGGTAGGAGGCCGGGCTCGCGTCGGCGTTCCTCATGGCGTAGACCTTGACGGGAACGCCGTCGGAGGACGCGATCAGGCCGCAGGCCTCGTTCGGGAAATCCCGCAGCCCGTGTTCCACGATCTCTTTGAAGAAAACGCCGTCGAGCTCGACCATTGCAGTAGCAAGAATCCTATCAGGCAAGTGCAATTCACCAACCCCGAGCTCAGCTCAGCTATTCCTCGCTAGGAAGGCGACGACCAGTCCAGGATCTGCGCCTCCATCTCATCTTGCGAGTCGAACCGCGTGGGCTCGTAGCACCCCAGCGGCCCGATCGAGGTCCGCAACGTACAGCGGTTACAGAACGTGCAGGGACGCTCGGGCGCCTCGACCCCGTTGCGGAAGAGCTCGGGGAGATCGGGATTGGCGAGGAGCGGGCGCGCCATCGAGACGAGATCGCAGCCCCCCGAGGCCAGCGCCTCCTCGACGAAGGACCGCTCCTGGAACCCTCCGTTCGCGATCACGGGGAGCCCCACCTCGCGCCGGAACATCCGGGCGTCGGCCAGGTTCGACGCCCGGTCGTAGCGCCAGCCGATCCTTGTGAGGCGCCGCAGGATCGGCAGCGGCACCGCGTTCAGGAGCGAGGCTCGGAGCGCCGCCTTGCGACCGAGGTGACGGGTGGAGTTCATGAAGAGCCTGAGCTCCTCGATCGGGAAGTCGCCGGGATTCTCCTTCGGGTTGATGAAGCCGAACCCGTTGGAGATGTGCAAGTAGTCGACCCCGAGCTCCCGGAGCCGGCGAGCGTAGTCGAGGGTGACCTCGATCCCGTTCCCGAACCAGTAGTCGCGGAGCGGTGAAACCACGGGCCAGCGAACGTTGAGCGGGAGGTAGTTGTAGTCCTGGGCCGAGAGCCGGATACCGAACAGGAAGTCGCGGCCCATGGCCTTGCGGACGGCGACGACCACCTCCTTCAAGAAGCGGAACCGGCGGTCGACTGATCCCCCGTAGCCGTCGCGGCGACGGTTGATGGCGGGGTTCAGGAACTGGTGGATCAGGTAGCCCTTGGACGCGGTGATCTCGAGGCCGTCGCACTCGGCCTCACGGACGCGAACCGCCGCGCGGGCGAAGCTCTCCACGGCACCCTGAATCTCGGCGATCGACATCGCCGATCGCGCGCTGCGGTAGCCGAACATGAGGTCGAAGCCGCCCGAAGCCGACAGCTGATCGGCCCGCTCGCTGAGCAAGCCGGCCTGCGTGTGATAGCCGGGATCTCCGATCTGCAGGATGTAGCGACAACCGAGCGCCCGGACGGCGCGCACGCCCTCCCGGATCGGCTGGATGAACCGGTCCTGGCTGATCTTCGGGTACTCGATCGGCGCCCACCGTCGGTCGTCCACCGTGAACGTCGCCGAGACGATCCCGCCGACGCCGTTCTCGGCGAAGCGCCGTTCGAAGCGAGCCCAGGCCGGGTTGACCGAGCCGTCGTAGTACGCGTATCGGCCACCGATCGAGGACCTGAGGAGCCGGTTCGGGAACTCGACGCCGTTGATCGTCACCGGCTCGAAGATGGCCGCGCTCATCCTGCGGCCTCCTCCATCCGTCCTCGAAGGAAAGGCACGACGGCCGCGGCCACGCCCTCCGGGTCGTCGACGATCGGAAAGTGCCCGCTGCGCGGCAGGTACACGATATCGGCGCTGGGGAACGCCTCTCGATGCCGTTCGGCGAACCCGACCGGGATGTAGACGTCCTGCCGTCCCCAGACGACGAGCGCGGGCCGGTCGAGCTCGCGGAAGAACGCCGGAGGCGCTGGGACCATCCGCTCGGCCTCGGTCGCTCGGTACAGCTTGAGCACCGCCCGCTGCGTGGCCCGGTCGTAGTCCCGCCACAGCCGGTCGAGGAACTCGGCCGGCAGCCCGCGAGGGTTGCCCCGCTTCGCGAGCCAGCGGAACGTGGGTCCCGTGATCGTCAGGTGCAGCACCTCCCCTGCGAGCGGGGTCCGCCACACCTTCGCGAGGGGATACCAGCGGTAGCCGGAGACCGTCGGCGCGTTGATCACCACCACGCTGGCGAACGCATCCGGGTCCGTCGCCGCCCAGGCAAGCCCGAACGGTCCTCCGAAGTCGTGCAGCACCAGATGGGCCCGGGCGACGTTCAGCTCATGCAGGGCGCCGGCAATGAAGCGGGCGTAGCCGGGCACGGTGTGGTCGAAGTCGGCCGGCTTGTCGGCCTGGCCGAACCCCGGCATGTCGAAGGCGACCGCCCGGGCGAAGCCGCCGGTGCGGCCGACGAGGTCCAACCAATCGAGCCGCGATCCCGGGTTGCCGTGGACGAAGACCACCGCCTCCTCGGCCGCGTCGGGCCCCCACTCGATCACGGGCGAGCGGACGCCGAGGACGCGCACCTCGCCCGCACGGATGCCCGCTTCGATCACGCGCGGACGCTAGCAGAACGCTCCCGAGGCCCGCGAGCTCCGCCCTGTCGGTTCCCGCGGGCCACCCACTCGGGCTATCGTGCGCGCGGGCTTCCGGATAGTGAAGGAGCGAGCTTGACGCAGACGGCCAGGAGCGTGTTCGTCTTCGGTCTGTATCTGCTCGTCCTGGGCGCAGGCCTCGTGGTGGCGCCGAATCTCATCCTGGCCACCTTCGAGGTGCCCAATACTCGCGAGGTCTGGATCAGGTAAGCGTCCCGGTGCGCCTGTCACTCATCGTCGCCCTGGCGGTCTTCGTGGTGCTCGATTACGTGGAGCCGATCGTCTTCGTGTTCGGCGTCGCGGATGCACTGGGAGCCCTCTGGACCGTCGTCGCGCTCCGTCGCGAGGCCGCCGCCTAAGCCCGGTCCAGGACGCGATCGAGATGCGTGTTCCGGAATCGCCCCTCGGGATCGAGCCTCGCGCGGACGCCCGCGAAAGCTTCCCACTCTGGATAACGACCGCGAAGCGTCTCCGCGGTCTGCGAGTGCATCTTCCCCCAGTGCGGACGCCCGTCGTACGAGTCCATGAATGACGAAGCTGAGCCGGACCAGTTCCGCCTCGTCGCGTCGGAGTGCCTCAGTTGGCGACCCGTCCGCGTACCGAGATCGCTCCCGGCGACCCCGCGGTCGTGAGCCCGATCTCCGCTGCGCGGATACCTCTCATGGACAGCGCCTCCGACATCCGATCCCCATCGGTCGCGGCGATCAGCAACCCGCCGGAGGTCTGGGCATCGGCCAGCACCAGCTGTTCCGGCTCGGTCAGCTCCCCCCAATCCACCGAGCCCTCGAGATAGGCGTGGTTGCGGCGGGTGCCGCTCGGAACGACGCCGGCCCGAGCCAGCTCCAGGACACCGTCCAGCAGCGGCACGGCCGAGGCGTCGAGCTCGGCGGCCACCCCCGAGGCGGCCAGCATCTTCTGGAGATGGCCGAGGAGGCCGAACCCGGTGACGTCGGTAGCGGCCTGCGCGCCCGCTTCGACCATGGCGGCCGAGGCGTCTTCGTTGAGCGCCGCCATGAGGTCCACCGCCGCGCCGACCTGCTCCTCGGTCGCGGTGCCGCGCTTGATGGCGGTCGTGACGATCCCGAGGCCGAGCGGCTTGGTGAGGAACAGTCGCGCGCCGGCGGGCGCCGTCGAGTTGCGGACGATCCGCTCCGGGTCGACGAAGCCCAGCGCCACCATGCCGTACTTCGGCTCCGGGTCGGTGATGGAATGCCCGCCGGCCACGACGGCGCCGGCCTTCGCCGCGATGTCCTGGCCGCCCTGCAGGACGCGGCCGAGCAGCTCGAGCGGGAGGTCGTCCACCGGCCAGCTAACGAGATTCAGCGCGATCGCCGGCCGCCCGCCCATCGCGTACACGTCGCTGAACGCGTTCGCAGCGGCGATCCGGCCCCAGTCGTACGCGTCGTCGACGATGGGCGTGAAGAAGTCCACCGTCGCCACGAGTGCCAAATGCCCCTGCCCGCCCGGCAGGCGGTAGACGGCGGCGTCGTCGCCGGTCTCCGCCGAAACCAGGACTTCGTCCGGCATCGGCGGAGCCTCGAGCAGGCCCAGAACCTGGGCCAGGTCACTAGGACCGAGCTTGCACGCTCAGCCGGCGCCGTGGCTGAACTTCGAGAGTCGCACCTCCTCGCGCATGCTGCGAGGATACGCTGATGGGTCGCCGAGCCGGGGCCGCAGGAGGCAACGTGGCAGAGATCGGGATGAAGGAACTGAAGAGTGCGGCCTCCCGTGTGATCGCGGAGGTCGAGGACGGGACGAGCTACGTCGTGACCAAGCGCGGGCGTCCGGCTGCCGTCATCGTCCCTATCGACGACGCGGAGGATATCGTGCTCGCAAACGCGGACGAGTTCGTCCAGATGCGGCGCCGGGCTCGGTCCGCGTACCGTGGCGGCCGGACCACCAAGCTGAGGGACCTCGACTGAGGCCGTACGAGGTCGAGCTCTCCCATGCCGCTGAACGCGCGTACGGAAAGCTTGCTAATCCTCGGGATCGTTCATCGCAGCGAGCTGGAGCGGTGGTTACGGACACGTTAGGCACAGCTTCGGAGCTTCCTCAGGGCATGCCGCGATGGGCGTCGCGCACGGCCTCGACTTCGGCCCTCGTGGATGGGCCCAGCGTGCGCGCCTTGCCGGGCAACGACTTCCGGACCTCCTCCAGCTCCCGGCGCGTGAACTCGCACTTCGTCGCGACCGGCTCGATCCCGTACAGCCGCGCGCCGTTCAGCCCGAGGATCTTCGCCTTCAGCCGCTTCGTGAGCTCAGGGTAGCCGTAGCGCTCCTGGAACTCCGTGCTGATGTGGAACGAGCGCATCGCCTGGATCTGGTCCTGCGGCGTCCCGTACCAGATGGAGTCGGTGCCCCACAAGACGTTGGCCTCGCCGACGTACCGAAGCAGCTTCCCGAGGACGTGCGCGGCCTGCGTCGGCGAGCGCATGAGGTTCCACCACGTCGTTCCCAGCTCCGCGTACACGTTCTCGTTCGGG
>JBQTIP010000220.1:0-7693 GCA_052388025.1 Actinomycetota bacterium | reverse complement strand
CACCGGAACCTCGGCGCTCGGTGTCACGTTGCTGGTCTTCCCGTAAGCGGAAGCAGGCATGCGATCAAGGGGCGGCCTTCGGGCCGCCCCTTCCGTTCGCCCGGGAGCGTAGTGGCGACCGAGGCGCCCGGTCCCCTCAAGTGAGAGCGGCGCATGGCCGAAACATACGGATAGGAGCGTTCGGGCGACTCGTGGAAGGAGCGGGTAGGCACATGCGCGCGCGCATCATCGAACGCCGCGGGGAGGAGGGGTTCACCCTCATCGAACTAATGGTGGTCGTCCTGATCATCGGCATCCTGATCGCCATCGCGCTCGGGTCGTTCCTGGGAGCTCGCCGGCGGGCCGAGAACCGGGCCGCTCAGACCGACGTGAGATCCGGCCTGATCGCGGCCATGTCGTACTACACGGATGGCAGCACATTCGCCGGCTTCGACGTGCCCGCGGCTGTGGCCGCCGAGCCGCAGCTCCGGTGGATCGGCAGCGGAGGGGCCGGCGGCGGAGCTCCTGCCATCGGGGAGATCAAGATCGAGGTGGCCAGTGCCACAGATCTCCTCCTGATCACGCAGGCGAGGAGCGGCATGTTCTGGTGCCTCGCTCAGGTCGCGGGGAGCCCCGTGACGCTCAGGGGCGGCGATGTGAACTTCGCGAACGTGGACACGGTGGCCGAGTGCAACCAGGGGTGGTGAGCGTCTCAAGGTGCCTCTGGGAGCTTCCGATAACCCTTAGCAGTACGGAGGCCCCATGACGTACCCCCGCATCTACCTGAGCGTCCGCGCCCAAGCGAAGGGCGAGGGCGGTATCACCATGGTCGAGATGATCATGGCGATCTTCGTCTTCGCGGTCGTCATGGCGTCGCTGGTCCCCGTGTTCGCCACGTCGCTTAGGGTGACCGGCACCAACCGGAACCGAAGCGTCGCCGCGAACCTGGCCGCCCAGGAGATGGACATCGTCCGGGGGGCCACTTTCACGAGCCTGCCGGTGGGTCAGGTCACCTCGACACAGACGGTGGACGGGGTCGCCTACACGATCACGCGCGACAGCGAGTGGATCACGCAGAACGCGACGTCGGGGCCGTGCACCGGCGGCGGCAGCGGGTCGGCGCTCGCCTTCCTTCGTGTAACGGTCACGGTGGACTGGCCGAACAGGGGAGGCATCCCGCTGGTCAGGTCTCAGACCGTGCTTACCCCGCCGGTCGGCGCCTACAGCACGAACTCCGGGAACATCGCCGTGCTGGTGGTGAACGCGACCGGCGCCCCGGCATCGGGGCATCTCGTCACGCTCACGGGTCCGACCAACAGCACGCAGGTGACCCCGGCCGACGGGTGCGCGTTCTTCGCGTTCCTTCCCGCCGGGGCCTACACGGTCTCTCTCAACACCGCGTCGTACGTCGACCAGCAGGGCGTCCCCAACCCGAGTCAGCCGGCATCGGTCAACGTCGGCACGACGACGTCGATCCAGTTCGCCTACGACAGAGCGGCAACGCTCGTGCTCACGTTCGTCGGGGCGAACGGAGGCAAGGAGCCGAACAACGCGGCCGTGATGGCGGCGAACACGACCCTGCTACCGAACGGCAAGAAGACCTTCCCGGGAACGGGGAGCCCCAGGACGATCGGCGGCCTGTTCCCGTTCACGGCCGGGTATCAGGTGTGGGCGGGGGACTGCCTCGACGCTGACCCCGAGGGCCTAACGGCCGGCGGGACGCCCCTCTGGCCGGGTGCCGTGCGGGCGTCCCCGCTCGCGACGCTCCCGGGCGGGACCACTTCGGGGGCCGTTCAGATGTCGGATCTTCGGGTCCAGGTGCTGCAGGGCGGGGTGCCGGTTCCGGGCGCGCAGATCCAGGCGGTGCACCTCGCCGACGGCGGGTGCGCATCGGGCAACACCCTGACGTTCACCGGGAGCACTGACGCGAACGGTCTCTTCGACCTCGGCATGCCCTACGGGATCTGGGAGATCCAGGTGACCGGTCGCTCACCGGCGAGTGCCTGGCCGAGCGTCGTGTTGGATCCCAGGGTCGCCACGGTCACCAACCTCACGGTGGACGTCCTATGAAGCGCCGGAGGATCTCGGACGAGCGCGGGCTCAGCCTGGTCGAGACGGTGATGGTCCTCCTGATCCTGTCATTCGTCCTGGTGTTCGTAGCCGGGACGTTCGGGTCGCTGTTCTGGACGACGGAGCGGACGGAGCTACGGCTCCAGAACCTGGACGAGGCGCGGCTCATCGTGAACGGTATGACGAAGGACATCCGTACGGCCACCCGCAAGTCGCCAACGCTGTCGCCGTTCGATCTCGCTGATATCCGGGAGATGATCTTCTACGCGAACCTCAACTCCACGACGCCTCCGACGGGACCGAGGAAGGTCCGACTCTATGTGGATGCCAGTGACCGTCTGATCCAGGAGATCACCCTTCCGGACGTCGCATGCGCGTTGCCCTCGAGCTGCACGTACACGGGCGCGCCGACGAGCCGCGTCCTCGGGTACTACGTCGTGAACCCCAGCACGATCTTCACCTACATCGACGATTCGACTGCGGTCCCGACTCAGCTCACATCCACGCCTCTGTCGGCCAGCGACCTCTTGAAGGTCACGGCCGTTCAGGTCTCGCTGACGATCCGCAAGCAGACGAACTTCCAAGTGCCGGCGGTGACGCTCGTGAACCGCGTGCGGCTCACGAACGTCGAGTACAACCCGCTGGGGAGCTGAGGAGAGGCCATGCTCGTGAGGCTGAGGCGCGATGAGCGGGGATTCGTCATGGTGACCGTGCTGCTCGTCGTGTTCGTCCTCCTCCTGGCCGGGACGGCGATCCTGGACCGTTCCGTCGGATCGCAGTTCATCTCCCGCCGCGACCAGGACTGGAACGCGGCGCTGGCCGCTGCGGAGTCGGGGATCGACGACTACCTATACCGGCTGAACAACTCGCCGGTCATCCCGCCCTCCACGTCCGGGAACAACGCGATCGCGCCGAGCTGGGCGCCGGTCCCAGGGCCGTCGAACGGCGCCACGTTCTCCTATTACGTGGACTCAAGCACCCTCCCGGTGGACGGGACGATCAAGCTGACGGTGAGCGGGAAGGTCAACAACGTGGTGCGCACGATCCAGGCTACGTTCCGCCGGAAGAACTTCCTCGACTATCTTTACTTCACGGACTTCGAGACGACCGATCCGGCACGATATCCGGTATCCGGATCCTCGTTCACCACGACGCAGGCGCAGACGTACTGCTCGAAGTATTACTACGCGGGCAGGGACGTGCCCGGGCGGGTCGACTTCCCCGGGGACTCCGACAGCAACCAGGCCTACTGTTCCGACATCAACTTCATCAATCAGGACCAGATCAACGGGCCGCTCCACACGAACGACACCCTCCGCATCGGTGGAACTCCGTCCTTCAACGGGAGCACCAGCACATCTTGGAACACGAACCCACCTCGGTACTTCTGCAGCAGCCCGCCGTGCAACCCGTCGTTCGCCATCTCGGGGGACCCGCGGTTCGTCCAGCCGCTCACGCTGCCGCCGAGCAACACATCGCTGAAGTCGGTGGCTCAGCAGCCCGGGGGCTGCCTTTACACGGGACCCACTCGCATCGTCCTGAACGCCGCTGGGACCATGACCGTGACGAGCCCGTTCACGAGGAGCACTAACGCTGGCTGCGGCACCAACCTCTACTCGGCGGGACCTGGTACGGGGAGCTCCTCGACCGTCGCCATCCCGACGAGCGGCGTGATCTACGTGCAGACCGTGCCGGCGTCTTCGTCGGACCCGAACTACACGGCCGGGTGCCCCTACAACGTGAACGGGCGGGCCCACCCGCTCGGGTACCCGCTCGCCACGGGAGACGTGACGACCTACGCGTGCCGGGACGGTGACGTGTTCCTGTCGGGCACCCTCAAGGGGCAGCTCACGATCGCGTCGGGGACCGACGTCGTGGTCGTTGGGGACGTGCTGTACTCGACCGGGGTGTCGGGGTTGGACCTGCTCGGACTCATCCCCAACGAGTACGTGTGGATCTACCACCCCGTCACCTCGTCGGGCGTCAACATAACGGGCGCGAACGGCGTCCTGGTGAATCCCACGGTCTACGCCGCCATGTTGACGGTGCAGCACTCGTTCTCGGTCCTGAACTACTCCAGGGGCGGACCCTTGAACGCACTGTCCGTGAACGGGGCCATCTCGCAGAAGTACCGCGGGCCGGTGGGCCAGTTCACCGTAACGGCGCCGGGGAACCCACCGACGATCATCCACGGATATGCCAAGAACTACACGTACGACAACCGGCTGAAATACCTTTCACCCCCGTACTTCCTCGACCCCGTCCAGTCCGCCTGGCACGTGGTCACGTGGGCGGAGTGCGCGCCCAAGGATCCGCCCACTAGCCCCTGCTGATCCGAGTTCCGGCGCCTCCTCGACCGCGGGCAGTGTCCAGTCCGGTAGGGTTCGCGCCGTGACGGTCGTCCGCGTGCTGATCGCCTTGCCTATCGGGCTCGTGTTCGGCAGCTTCCTCACCGTGGCCGTGCATCGGCTCCCCAAGAACGAGTCCCTCGTCCGCCCGCGCTCCCGATGCCCGTCCTGCGGGACCGAGCTCCGGGCCCGGGACAACATCCCGGTGGCCTCCTGGGTGCTGCTGGGCGGCCGGTGCCGGTCATGCGGAGCCAGGATCTCCCTCGCCTATCCGCTCCTCGAGCTCGCCACAGCGGCGCTATTCGTCGGAGCGGCTCTGGCGTTCGACCGTGTGTGGGAGGTCGTCATCGTGGCCCCCTTCTTGGGGCTGATGCCGGCTATCGCGATCATCGACTGGCGCCACCGGATCATCCCGAACCGGCTGATCTACCCTTCGCTCCTCGTTTTCCCCGTCCTGATAGGCCTCGCTGCCTTGACCGACGGGGGAGTGGATCCGCTCCGTGCCCTCCTGGGCCTCACCTCCTACGGGGGCGGGCTCCTGATCGTGGCGCTCCTGTCGCCGCGCGGGATGGGCATGGGTGACGTGAAGCTCGCGGCCCTCATCGGGCTGGTCCTCGGCTCGCTGGGCCTCGCCTTCGTGGCCGTTGCCGCCGCGGCCGGGATCCTCCTGGGTGGCCTCGGCGCGATCGGCGCCCTGGCCCGCGGCTCGGGCCGCAAGAAGACCATCCCCTTCGGTCCGTTCCTCGCCGTAGGCGCCGTGGCGGCCGCATTCTTGGGGAACCAGATCTCGGACGCGTACCTCGGCCTCTTGGGCTGAGAGGAGGCGGGCGCGCGATCTGTGGCTCCTGATCATTTCTGCTAATTACAACTATGTAACTTAGCCTAACGTGCCGAATGTAGCCCAAAGAGATGATTGACAACGGTTGTGACCTTTGTTAGGTTCCGGGCCCCCCGAACTCCAGGAGGCAGCAGGGGAGAAGGGGGCGGCTGTTGAAGATGAGGAAGATGTGGCAGATGTTGAACATGTGGAAGGTGTGACTGGATGAGCAAGCGGCGACCGTTTGTAGGCGACCGACTCCTCACGGTGGTGGAGGTCGCGGCCACGATGCGCGTGTCGAACATGACCGTGTACCGGCTCATCAAGAGCGGCCAGCTTCCCGCGATCCGGGTGGGGAAGAACTACCGGATCAGGGAGTCGGACATGAACGCGTATCTGTCGGGGCGGTCGGTGAAGGTGGAGGGCAACTAGTGCCGAAGACTCGGGTGGGCCTGGACATCGGCTCGACCGGCGTACGCGCGGCCGAGCTGAGCGTGGGCTCGGACGTCCCGGTCCTGCTTCGCGCGGCGCAGGTACAGACGCCGCCCGGCTCGGTCGAGAACGGTGAGGTGCGCCAACCGGAGCGTGTGGCGGAGGCGCTGAGGGAGCTGTGGCAGCGGGGCGGCTTCAAGAGCCGGCAGGTGGTCATGGGCGTTGGCAACCAGAGGGTCGTCGTACGAGAGGTCGCCCTCCCCTGGCTGCCGGAGAAGGAGCTCAGGGAGTCGCTCGCCTATCAGGTGCAGGAGTTCATCCCGATGGCGTCGGCCGAGGCTGTGATCGATTTCGATCCCCTCGGGGAGTTCGAGCAGGAGGGGCGACGGATGATCCGCATCCTCCTGGTGGCCGCCCAAAGGGTCATGGTCAACGCGGCGGTCCAGGCGGCCACGGGCGCCCGGCTCGAGCCCATCGGCGTCGACCTCACGCCGTTCGCCCTCGTGCGAGTGGTGGGTTCCGCGGACGAGCGCCTGGACCTCGAGACGACCGGTGACGAGGCGGTGATCGACGTGGGTGCCCACGTCACCAACGTGTGCGTCCACGATCGCGGAGTCACGCGATTCGTCCGCATCCTGCCCTCCGGCGGCCGGGACATCACGATCGCGGTCGCCCGGGGCCTTGGGACCGACGACGAGGTGGCCGAGCGGCTGAAGCGCGGTGAGGAAGTCGAGGGAGCTCCGAGCCAGGAGGACGTGCGCCGCGTCGCCATGTCCCGAGCCGGGAGCGTTGTCGACGAGATTCGCTCCTCGCTCGAGTTCTACACCGCGCAGGCGCCCGGAGCGAGAATCGGTCGGGTCACGGTGACCGGCGGCGGATCGAAGCTCGGCGGGTTCCTGGAGCTCCTTCAGGAGCGCATCCCCGCCAAGGTCGAACGCGGCCACACGATGGAGCGGGTCAAGTCGGAGCTGGACATGTCCGAGGAGGCGCTGGCGGAGGCCGAGCCTGTGCTCGCCGTCGCAGTCGGGCTGGCCATCCCCGGGAGGCGAGCATGAGCCAGGTAAACCTTCTTCCCCCCGAGCTCAAGCAGGCGCAGACCACCAGGCGCAAGACGGTGCTGGTCGCGCTCGTAGGCTTGGTCTTGCTCGTCGGGATCGGCTTCATCTACTTCCTGCAGACCCTCAACCTGTCCAGCGCGAACGAGGACCTTCGCGTCCAGCAGGCCGTGAACGCGGACCTGCAGTCGCAGATCGACGGCCTCGCCGAGTTCGACCAGCTTCAGACCGACCTGGAGAACCAGCGCGAGCTGATCGACGTGGTCTTCGCGAACGAGGTCGCGTGGTCCGGCGTGCTGCTGGACGTGTCTCGGATGATCCCCAGCCCGGCTTTCATCTCCACCCTGCAAGGGAAGATCTCGATCGCCACCGGAACGGGATTGGCGGGTGCCCCGGTGGTCGGGCAGCCGCCCGAGCTGATCGGCGACATCTCCTTCCAGGGCACGTCTGAGGGGCTGGAGCCGCTCGCCGAGTGGCTGACGCGGCTCGAGCAGGTCGAGGGATGGGTCAACTCGTGGTTCACGATCGCCCAGGAGGGTGAGCCCGGCGACAATGAGTACGGCTTCACGAGCGGCGTGGATCTGACGATCGCCGCCGTCACCGAGCGAGGGGCTGGAGGCCAGCTATGAGGCAGCGTGGCCCGCTGGTCGCCGGCATCGTCTCAGGGATCGTCGCGATCCTGGCGGTCGTGCTGCTCGTCATTCCGAAGGTCCGGCAGGTAGGCGACGCGAGGGACCAGCTCGAGCAGGCCCGCCAGCAGCAGGGAGCGCTCGAAACCCAGCTCCGCGCCCTGCAGGAGACCCAGGAGCGGGCGCCCCAGATCCAGAAGGAGCTCGCCAAGCTCGCCACTCAGATCCCGCCGACCGCGGACCTGCCGGCGCTGATCCGGCTGCTCCGAGACGCCGCGGCGAGCTCCGGGATCGACTTCTTCCAGATCGCCCCCGGGGCTCCGATCGCCGACCCGTCCGGGCAGTTCTCGATCATCCCCACGC
>JBQTIP010000219.1:0-4249 GCA_052388025.1 Actinomycetota bacterium | reverse complement strand
ACGCTCCTGCGCGCCTTCCGGCTCCTCGTGGAATCGAACCCGGAGATCGAGGAGCGTCTGGTGATCGCCGGGAAGCCGGCCTTCGGCGCCGAGGAGATCCACGCCACAGGCGAGGATCTCCGGCGCGAAGGCCGGGTGGTCTTCACCGGGTACGTCCCCGACGAGGAGCTCGTCGGTCTCCTGCAGCGCGCGACGGCATTCGCCTACCCATCCGTATACGAGGGGTTCGGGCTGCCCGTGGTGGAGGCCATGGCGGCGGGCGTGCCGACCCTCGCGAGCGACATCCCGGTCATGCGGGAGGTCGCGGGCGACGGCGCGCTGCTGCTGCCCGCGACCGACCCGGGCGCCTGGGCCGACGGGCTCCGCCGAGTAGTGGCCGACGGCTCGCTTCGGGCCGGCCTCGTCGAGCGGGGGAGGGCCCGCGCGGCGCGGTACACCTGGGAGGAGTGCGCCCGGGTCGTGCTCGCTACGCTCGAGCGGGTCGCGCGCCCGGCCGGTCGCTAGCCCGGGGCTAGAATCACCCACCTTGGAACGCGACCACTCCCGCCACGCCGAGCGCCGCGGCGATCTCTCCCGTCTGGCCCGGGGCGGGGCGATCAACCTCGTCGGCCTCCTGGTCAACGCCGTGCTGGCCTTCGCCATCACCATCGTCGTCGCCCGTGGGCTGGGGGCGGGGCGGGCCGGAGTGCTGTTCGAGGCGGTCGCGGTGTTCGCGATCCTGACGAACGCGCTCGAGCTCGGGGCGGACACGGGGCTGGTCCGCCTGATCCCGAAGCACAGGGCGAACGGCCGCACGCAGGATCTCCGGCGAACGTTGATCGTTGGACTTTCGCCGGTGTTCGTGATGGGGGCACTTGCGGGCGTCGCGCTGTTCGCGTTCGCTCCGCAGCTCTCCCGGGTGCTCGCGAGCGGGACGCGCCCCGACGCCCTGGTGCCCTATCTCCGGGTCCTTGCCTTCTTCGTCCCGCTCTCCTCCTGCGTCGCGGTTACGCTCGCCGGCACGCGAGGTTTCGGGACGATGGTTCCCGCCTCGCTCACCCAGAACCTGGTTATGCCGGGGACCCGGCTCGCCCTGCTGTCGATCGCCGTCGCGGCCGGGCTGGGCAGCGCGTCTGTCGCGCTCGCCTGGAGCGCATCCATCGTCCCCGGCCTCGCGGTCGGCCTTGTCGCGCTCCTGGCCCTGCTTCGCCGAGCCGAGCGCGGCGATCGTCGCGAGCCGGGGCCGCCGCGGGGAAGGGCGGCTCTCGCCGGCGAGTTCTGGCGGTTCACGATCCCGCGCGCGTTCAGCGCGATCTTTGCCACGACGACACTCTGGCTGGACACGCTGCTCCTCGGTGCCCTGCGCTCGACGAGGGAGGCCGGGATATACGCCGCGACGAACCGGTACATCATCGTCGGGGCCTTCGCCCTTCAGGCGAGCATCCTGGTCATCGGCCCGCAGATCAGCTCGCTCCTCACGCAGGGCGATCACCGCCGGGCGGAGTCCGTCTACCGAAGCGCGACGTGGTGGGTGATGCTCGCGTCCTGGCCCATCTTCCTCGCGTTCACCGTGTTCGCGCCGGTCTTCCTCCGTGTGTTCGGCGAGCAGTTCGCGCCCGGACAATCCGTGCTGCTGATCCGTTCGCTCTCGCTCCTCGCCGGCGTGGCAACCGGGCCGGTGGCGATGGTGCTCCTGATGGGAGGCAGGAGCACGCTGCACCTGCTCTCCACCCTGGCGTCGCTGGTCCTGAACGTGGTGCTGAACCTGATCCTGATCCCGCGGCTTGGGATGGACGGCGCCGCCTTCGCGTGGGCGGCGAGCACCGTCTTCATCAACTCGCTCCTGCTCGCCCAGGTCTGGCGGAACCTGAAGCTTCATCCCCTCGGCGCCGGCTTCGTGGCCGCGGCCGCGAGCGCCGTGGCCTGCTACGGGGTGGTTGGCCTCGCCGTCCGGCTCACCCTGGGCGCCTCGATCCCGGCGTTCCTTCTCTACGGCGCCCTTGCCACGGGGCTTTATACCGCACTCCTGTGGCGGTTCCGCCACGTGCTGGAGCTCTCGCACGTCCGCGAGGTGTTCCGGCGGGGGAGCCGCGAGCCGGCGATCGCACCCGAGCCTTCGGAGACCTGAGCCGGACACCGGCCGGTATCCTTTTCGTCGTGTCCCGCACCCTGATCGTCGGCTTCGACGGGGCCACCCTCGATCTCTGTAGGCGCTGGCAGGCGGACGGCCGGATGCCGTCGCTCGGCTCCATCGTCGAGGACGGCTCGTTCGGAGCCCTGCGGTCCACGCTCCCGTACAACAGCGCGGTCGCGTGGACGTCGCTGTCGACGGGCGTGAGCCCCGGCCGCCACGGGATCTACGACTTCGTGCTCCCCCGGGACGGGGAATACGGCTACCGGGTTGCGACCCGCGCGGACCGGCGAGCGCCCGCGGTCTGGAACCTTGCGACACACGCCGGGGCGCGGATCGCCGTCGTGAACATCCCGATGACCTTTCCCGCCGAGCCGGTCGACGGCGTGATGGTGTCCGGTATGGATGCGCCCCGGCTGGAGGCGCGTGCCGTCCACCCCTCCGGCTACCTCGAGCGCCTCCGGCGGATGAGCCCCGGCTACCGCATCGTCTCCAGGGCCCACCTTCGCGCCACCAGGGGCGACTTCGAAGGGGCTGAGCACGAGCTGATCGGCGCGATCGCCGCGCGCGGCCGGTTCGTCGCCGAGCTGGCCCGCCCTCGGGACCTCGACCTCATCATGGTGAACCTCGAGGCCACCGACGGCGCGCAGCACTTCTTCTGGCAGCATCACGATGCGGCCCACCCTCGCCACGATCCCGCGGAGGCCGCCCGATTCGGCGACGCCATCGGCAGGGTCTACCAAGCGAGCGACCGGGAGCTCGGACGTATCATCGACGCGTACGCGCCGGACACGGTCTTCGTCGTCTCCGATCACGGCGGCGGGCCCACCTCGGACTGGGTGCTGTTCATGAACGACTGGCTGGCCGAGCAGGGGTTCCTGCGGATCGCTGCGGACCGGGTGTCCTCGATCGGGAGGCGGCTGTACGACGTGGCCAAGCGGCGCCTCTCGGTCCCCGCCCGCCGCAGGCTCCGGCCGCTGTTCGGCAAGGCCCTCGAGCGGGCCAAGGGAGCCGCCTTGTACGGAGACGTGGACTGGACCGCTTCTCGCGCGTACGCGCACATGCAGGCCGCCGTACGCGTGAACCTCGCGGGTCGCGAGCCCGACGGCATCGTCCATGGTCGTGACCGCGATCGGGTGCTCGAGGAGATCACCGGCCGGGCCGCGGAGGCCGGTCTCCCGGACGGGGCGCCCGTGTTCGCCGCCGTCCATCGGGCCGCCGACTTCTACGCAGGCGACGCGCCCGGCGGCCCCGACCTTCTCATGCAGCTCGCGCCCGGTCTGCACGTGCGCGGGCGGAACACAACCGCGACCCCGGGCGTCCTCAGGAGGCTGGACGAGCTCGGCATGTACCTTCCCTCGGGCGTCCACACGCCGATCGGCATGGTCGCCGCGGCCGGGTCGGGCATCGAGCGCGGCGGAGACACGGGCGGGCACGACATCCTCCAAGTCGCTCCCTCGGTGCTCGCGGTCGCCGGGATCCCGGCTCCGCCGCTCGACGCGCCCCCGTTCCTGTTCGTCACGAGCGGCGTAGAGGGGTCCGGCGACCTCGCCGAGGCGACGGCCGAGCGTGTCGGCCTCGACGCGGCCGAGGAGGCGGAGGTCCTGGAGGTGCTCCGAGGCTTAGGGTACGTGGACTGATGGACCGGCGATCGTTCTTGAAAGGGCTCGGCGTCGCTGCCGCCGGGGGATGGGGCTTCCTCGTCTCGGCCTGCGGGCGGGGGAGGGCCGATCAGCAGCCGTTCGACTTCGGGCGAGGCGAGATGCTCGTCGTCGACGAGGACCCGGGCGAGCTGTTCTTCTCGGGGGGCATCACGAAGCAGTCGGACGGCAGCTACTTCGCCGTCTACCAGAGGCAGCCGCGCGCGGGGAGCGCGTACGTCCGCGGCCGCACGCTGCTCCCGGTCGGGCCCGAGGAGGTCTTCTACGACGGGCGGTCCATCGACCCGAGCGTCACGACCCTCGCATCCGGCGAGACGCTCATCAACCTGCACCGCAGGGGCGCCATCTGGCTGATCGTCCGCGAGGGCGACGGGACGTTCACGCAACCGATCGAGGTCGGGCCGGCCGGCGAGTCGATGATCTCGACGGTGGGGACCCGCACCTTCGTCGCCTACGCCGAGGCGCAGTCGCCCGACGT
>JBQTIP010000218.1:0-2228 GCA_052388025.1 Actinomycetota bacterium | reverse complement strand
GGTTCGCTTCTTCTCATTCACGGCGGCGAGTTTGTCTATCGGCTCGTCACCGGAAAGGCGCGGAGAGATACTCCCCGTACATTGCGAGGAATCAATCTTAGCAAGGCAAAAGAGGCGTTGCGGTTGTCAGTCCCGAGTGGAATGACGAGCATGTGGCTCGACCAGCATACGGTCGAGATAGAAGCGTTTGCGAGAGAAATAAAAGTCTTGCTGGAGGATTCCGGCTGGCATGTGAACGACTTCAGCTCTGGGTATCCCGGGGGGCGTATGGTGAGCGGTGTGGAAATTGAATTGCCACCCGAAGGGAACCTGGGACTTGAGGCGCTCGCACGTGATCTAAATCGGTGCGGGTATCGTGTAGAGGTACTGCCCGCGCGCGGAGCAATGTTACCACCTCATACCCATATCATCATTGGTGAGCGAGAATAGGGCATGACCAAGCACAAACAGCGTGACGAAGTCACGAACCCATTCTATATGCCGTTTGAGAAAGCGGTGCGGACGGTAGCCGGTGCGGGTCCGTATCCACCGAAGAGCAAGCCGACACCGAAGCGCCCTGCGAAGAAGCCTAGGAAGTCGCTTGGTCGCCCACGTACCAATCGAGCCGTCCGTGGGTCTGCGAGGCGAGCACCTTGAACCGCTCAGCGTCTCTTATCTGGCGAGTGTTGTGCCGAAACTCGTACTCGGACACGTACTGGTGGAGGTAGGCGCCGTCAACATGATGGTACGTCCCGATCAGCCCGCGCTTGAGCAGCGCCCAGAACGAGTCGATGTTCTGCGTGTGAATGTCTCCGCGTACGTACTCGGAAGCGTGGCGGATCACGTCATGCGGCAGCATCTGGGCGATGCGGTCGTAGGCGGCGTGATCGTCCGTAATCAGGCGCGTCCGGCCACGGTCGACCCCGTGGAAGATCGCCCGCTCGACGGCATCCTGGGTGACACGCGGCATGACGTGCGCCACGACGCGGCCCTTGCGCTCCATCATGCCGAACACGGGCGTCTTGCTTGCCCACGATGCCCTGATCGCCTCGCTCATCGTGCGCGGCTTGCGGCGGGCGCGGTGGCCTCGCGGCTTCCCGCCGACGTAGGTTTCATCGGCCTCAACGTCGCCGGACAGTTTCGGCGGCTTCTTCGTCGTCATCGCCCAACGGATGCGGTGGCACATGAACCATGCGGCGCGATGCGACAGGCCAAACTCACGCTCGATCTGGCGGGCGCTTACCGACTTCTTCGACGAGCACATTCGGTACATGACGACGAGCCACGTCCGAAGCGGGATATGCGAATCCTCAAAGATGGTGCCCTTTGTGACGCTGAATTGGCGGCGACACGCCTTGCACTTGAACAATTCCCGTGGCCCGACAATCCGCCCGCTGTTGAGCGTCTTACCCTTGACGGTGATGCGGTAGACCTCAGAGCCGCCGCAATCGGGGAACACGCAGCGGACGCCGTTGGGCCAGCGCATCCGCTCAAAGAGGGCGCGAGCGTCAGCCTCCTTCGCTGTCCCGTCTGTAAGCTTGACCAGATCGCCTTTGCTACCAGATTCCTTGTGCATGGCACCCGTCCTTTCCTACGCTCCCATTATAGAGCCGAAAGGGTGGGTGTGTCAAGGGCACCAATCCCGCTTCAGCTGCGTCCTGTCCGCCGAAGGCGGACGCGGTCATGCCGCGCACTTCAGTGCGCGGTCGAGATCGCGTCCCATGTGGTACGCTCAGGCCGCAATGGACACAAGGCGGGCTTCGCTGGACGGGAAGGTGGCGATCGTCACGGGCGGCGGGCGCGGGATCGGGCGGGGGATCGCGGAGGGCCTGGCCGCGTTCGGCGCGAGGGTCGTCATCGCCGAACGCAAGGAGGAGGCCGGCCGCGACGCCGAGGAAGCGATCCGCGCGCGCGGCCACGAGGCGATCGCCGTCGTCTGCGACGTGCGCGACGGCGGGCAGGTGGCGGAATTGGTGGAGCGCGCCGTGCGCGCGTACGGCGGCGTGGACGTGCTCGTGAACAACGTCGGCGGCATCTACCTCGGGCGCGACCGGCCACCGTCGCAGCCGTTCCTCGACATGACGGAGGCCGACTGGGACGACTCGTACGCGCTCAACCTCAAGACCGTGTTCCTCTGCACGTCGGCGGCGGGGAAGGCGATGGTGCGGCAGGGGCGCGGTGGGAGCATCATCAACGTCGCCTCCAGCGAGGCGCTGCGCTGCGCGCCGGGGTTCGCGCCGTACGCGGCA
>JBQTIP010000217.1:0-6207 GCA_052388025.1 Actinomycetota bacterium | reverse complement strand
GGTGCTTGCGGCGGCGGGTCACCGCCCGCTTCGCCGTTCCGAGCGTCCGGCCGGCCTCTCTGCCCGTGAGACGGAGGTGCTTCGACTCCTCTGCCGGGGGGAGGCCAACCGCGCGATCGCCGCCGCGCTCGTCGTGTCCCCGAAGACCGTGGACACCCACGTCCAGCACATCTACGAGAAGCTGGGTGTGTCCACCCGCGCCGCGGCGGCCATGTTCGCGATGAAGCACGGCCTCATCAGCGAGGGCTCGGATACCGCGAAATCAGGTGAATCCCCGATACCACCCTCCTCGCAAGAGGCCTAGGTTCGGCTTGTCGCTCACCCCGGACGCTTGCGGGGGCCGCGCGGGATGCGTTCGTCCCGCCCCACCGAGAGAGGCAGCGTGGTCGAGGAACACGGTGACGTTGACGTTGCGGTCGTCGGTGCCGGCCTGGCCGGCCTGACCGCGGCGCACCGCCTGGCCACCGCCGGAGCATCGGTCCTCGTTCTCGAGGCCCGCGAACGCGTCGGGGGCCGAACGCTCAACGAGCCGACGGGCGACGGCACGGTGGTGGAGTTGGGGGGTCGGATGGTTGGCGCGACGCAGGACCGCATCTACGCGCTGGCCGCCGAGCTCGGCATCGAGACCTTCCCATCCCACTTCGAGGGCGCGACGATCGCGCTCATCGGAGGCAAGCGGTACCGCTACGGCGGAGAGTTCCCGAGGATGAACCCCCTCGCGCTGGCCGACCTCGCCCAGACGATGGTCCGGCTCGATCGGCTGGCTGCCCGCGTTCCGGTCGAGAGACCCTGGGAGGCTCCGCGCGCCAAGGAGCTCGACGGCCAGACGCTCGAGACCTGGCTCCGGCGCACGGCGAGAACGGAGAGGGCCCGTACGGTGCTCCGGTTCTACTTCCACGCGATACTGGGAGCCGAGACCCCCAACGTCT
The DNA here is from genome assembly GCA_052388025.1 of Actinomycetota bacterium. Classification (GTDB taxonomy): domain Bacteria; phylum Actinomycetota; class UBA4738; order UBA4738; family HRBIN12; genus JBQTIP01. Next base: position 5,278 of record JBQTIP010000217.1, on the reverse strand, counting down.
CGCTCCTGCACGCTCTCTTCTACGTCCATTCGGCAACCAACCTCCAGGTGCTCTCGGGTGTCGGTGTCGGGAGCGCGCAGCAGGACCGGATCGCGGGCGGCTCTCAGGCCCTCTCGCTCGCTCTCGCCGAGCGGCTGGGAGGCGCCCTGGAGCTGAGGGCTCCCGTCCGGAGGGTTGCTCAGTCCGATGCGTCCGTGCGCGTCGAGACGGACCGGCTTGCAGCCAGCGCTCGGCGGGTCGTGATCGCGGTCCCGCCCACCCTGGCCGCTCGCATCACGTACGATCCCCCGCTACCCGCCGAGCGGGACCAGCTGCTTCAGCGACTTCCCCAGGCAACGATCACGGCGGTGAGCGCGGTGTACGAGGAGCCGTTCTGGCGCCGCGAGGGGCTCAGCGGCCTGGCGTGGAGCCCCGACTGTCCGCTGTGGATCATCGACAGCTCGCCGCCCGGAGGAGCACCCGGCATGCTCGCCGGGTTCATCGAGGGCGATCAGGCACGCAGTCTCGGACGCGAGGAGCCGGAGGCCCGACGCAAGGTCGTGCTCGACTGCCTCACGGAGTACCTCGGCCCCCAGGCAGGCTTCCCCACCGCATACTACGAGCTCGATTGGACCGCGGAGCCGTGGACTCGCGGCGGTCAATGCGCCCTGTTCCCTCCGGGTGCATGGACCCAGTTCGGGCCCGTGCTCAGGGAGCCGGTGGGGCGGATTCACTGGGCCGGCACGGAGACCTCATCCGTCTGGAACGGATACATGGACGGCGCGGTGCGCTCCGGAGAGCGGGCAGCGAGCGAGATCCTGGCGTCGCTCGCGTAGCCGGCGTACGGAAGAAGCCGGCGTACGGAAGAAGGAGGAGCACGACATGGCGAAGGTTGCGCTGGATCCGGAGAAGATCGAAGAGGTAGCCGATCGAGCCATCGGGTACCTGTCGGGTGCCGCGATCTCCGCCTTGGTGTATCTGGGAGACCAGCTCGGGCTGTACCGTGCCCTTCGCGGGGCGGGCCGTGTGACAAGCGCCGAGCTGGCGGCACGGTCAGGACTTGATGAGCGATGGGTTCGTGAGTGGCTCCACGCCCAGGCGAGTACTGGACTCGTGCAGCACGCCGGTGGAGGCCGATTCGTGCTCACGAACGAGCAGGCCGCGGTGCTCGCGGACGAACATGACCCCGCATTCGTTGCGGGCGGCTTCGCCTTAGTCCTGCCTCTGTTGGGGCAACGGGAACGGCTGTTCGAGTGCTTCAGAACCGGCCGTGGCGTCCCCTACAACGATCTCGGCGCTGACCACGCCGTGGGAGAGAGCAGGTTCAGCAGCCCCTGGATGCGGGCGAACCTCGTCCCCGTCATCCTCCCGGGGCTGGACGGCGTGACACCCAAGCTCGCCGCGGGGGCGAAGGTGGCGGACGTGGGCTGCGGATCGGGCAGGGCTCTGCTGGAGATTGCGCGGGCCTATCCGAACTCGGAGTTCCACGGCTACGACAGCTCCGAACTCGCCATCCGGTTCGCCGAGGAACATCTTGTCGAGTCGGGCCTCACGAACGTCACCTTCCATCGAGCCGCGGCGGAGGAACTCGCTCTGGATGCCTCGTTCGATTTCGTTCTCACATGGGACTGCCTGCACGACATGACCGATCCGGCCGGAGCGATGCGATCGATCCGAGCGACGATCAAGCCAGACGGCACGTGGTTGATCGTCGACATCAACGGGGCTCCGACGGCGGAGGAGAACTACGACCATCCCCTGGGTGGTCTCCTCTACTCCATCTCCGTGCTGGACTGCCTGGCGTGCAGTACCTGGCAGGAAGGCGGTGCCGCCCTGGGAACGCTGGGGCTGCCCGAGCCGGTCGCCAGGCAGATGACCGCCGAGGCCGGCTTCACCCGGTTCGCCGTTCGGGATTTCGGAAATCCGATGAATTCCTTCTACGAAGTGCGGCCGTGATGGGTCAAGGGCCGCACCTCGATGGCGCGCGGCAGACTGTTGGGTGTGGCCATCCCCGAGACGCGACGATCGACTCGACCACGAGGGTGGGTCGGACGCCACCCGGGCAAGCGAGCCAACCGAACTCCGACCAATCTCCGATCGGTGGGTAGCACGGGGTAGCAGCGGTCTGAGCGGTGGGGCGAACATGGCTCGTGACCTGGGCTGTGAGATCTCGGTACCCGTGTCCCGGATTGGCTCCGGTACCTACGCGACATCCTGAACCTTCCTCGGCCGTCCCCGCGGGGTGCCCAGCGCCCCGAACTCCTTGGTCTTGTCGTGGCGAGCACGGTGGGTCCTCAGCAGCTCGCCGTCATGGGTGATCTGCACGGTGTCACCGACCACGCGGACCCCCACGATCTGGCCGCGGTAGGGGTTCCCCACGCGGTAGCCGCACCCGGCGAAGCTCACCGAGCCGCTTCCGTCGACCTTTCTCAAGACCTCTCCTCCGGTGGTCGGTCTGGCCGGGCGTGAAGCCGCTACTCGGCGGGTCCATCTCGTCGTCGAGATCCACGAGGTGTCTCCTGGCGTGGGTGGCCACCACCACGCCGTGCTACTACTTCTACGTCTTCGACCGGGACTTCGGCCCCGCCTTCATCAAGGTCTCGACGTACTTCCCCTACCCCGTCCGGGTCGGCCTGAACGGCCACGAGTGGCTGAAGCGCCAGCTCGATCGAGCGGGAGTGGCCTACAGTCCCCTCGACAACGGGATCGCCTCCTGCTCAGACCCCGCCCGGGCCCAGGCCATGGCCGAGAAGCTCTCCGCCCCCAGCATCGAGGCGTTCTTCGCCCGGTGGGTGCGCCGTCTTCCCTGGCCCTTCATCGAAACCGATCGAGCCGCCGGGTACCGCCACCATCTGTCCGTGCTGCAGTTCGAGTACTCCCTGACCTTGGCCTTCGACCGTCCCCTCACCGCCCGGCGGCTGGTAGAGCGGTTGATCCGCGACAACCTCGACCTCGGCAGGCCCCACGAGGTCTCTATCGTGTTCGGCCGTCGGATCAACCGCTCCACTCCGGGCACCTACCGCACCCGCCTCGTTGACCGCGAGGGCCTGGCCACGCTGTCTTTCACCTACAAGGACGCCTGCCGAGTGAAGGAGTACCTGAAGGAAGGGCAGGCCTTCCGGATCGAGACCACCATCAACAACCCGACGACCGTCGGGATCTTGAAGGGGATCGCCCACCTCCCCGAGCTCGTGGCCCTGGGCCGTCAGATCAACCGACGTATGATCGACGTCCAGAGGGCCGCCCAGCAGTGCATCCCAGTGACCGCTCGCTTCGAGCAGGTCTGCCTGCCCTCCACCCATGAGGGCCTGCGGGCCCCGGGCCTTCGGTTCGGGGACCGACTTGTTCTGGGCCTGCTGGGCGCCCTCTCCTTGTTCTGCCACGTCCCCGAGGGCCTCACCAACGAGAGCCTTCGCCGGGCCGTGCAGGGTCTGACCGGCATCGCCCGCAGTTCCCGGCAAGCGAGCTACGACCTGAGGCGCCTCGGGCTGAATGGGCTCATCGTCCGGATCCCCCGAACGCACAGCTACCAGGTGACCGAGCTCGGGCGGATGATCGGAGCGATCTACACCCGGACGTTCGAGCGGGTCATCGGGATGGCCGAACACGCCATGTCCAGCGAGCACGACTGCGCCCATCCGCTCGCTATGGCGTGGCGTCGTCTGGACCACGAATTCGATCGTCTCGTCTGCGACGCCGGACTACAGAGGGCAGCGTGAAACGTCAAACGTCAAACGTTCCTGTCGATTCTCCACCCCAAGGGAACCTAGTGCGGTCACCCTCCCGCAGTCTCGGGCGGATCTCTCGTCCAGAGCCCGGAGGAGGGGATCGGTCGCAAGTGCCTCGGTGAGGACTGCGGGACCGCAAAGTCCCTGTCCCCCCTCGGCTCTTGACACTCTTGACTTGACGGGCTTGACAACGTACTCTTCCGGACATGGCACGGTCATTCGTGGCGACGGCAGCGGAGTCTTTCCAAAGCACCCTCCGGGAGCTGGGACTCACACGAGTCTCCCCTGACGTCGGGGATCCCGCAAGGCTCGGGAGGCGCGCTGCCTTGGTCGCAGCGGCGGAGGTAGTTTGGACAAAGCATCTGGGACCGCTTCTTGATGCGAGGCAGGTCCAGGATCTTCTCGGTGTAGATACCAGACAAGCCGTAAGCGATCTCCGGGCTAGGCGTCGCATGTTGGGACTCCCGAAGGAATCTGGCAGGGTCGTCTATCCCGCCTTCCAGTTCGGCGACTCCGGCCGACCCTTCGAGCTACTTCCCCAAGTACTCGAAGTGTTCGAGGAGCGTGCACACGTGGATCCCTGGACGATCGCTTCGTGGTTCGTCACTCCTCAGGCCTTCCTCGCTCGGATGACGCCCGCGGAGTGGCTTGCAAAGGGCGAGGATCCGGATCTGGTCGTTAGGGCGGCTCGGCGAACTGCAGCGCGCCTTGGTCGGTGAGGCGCCGACGCTCGCTGACCGAGCCTCCTTCTGAACTGCGATGGTTTCCGGGCCGCCGGTTAACCCCGCGCCGGACGCTCTGGCGCATCCATCTCAACGACAGATGTCCGTGGTGGTTCTGCAGTGACCTCGAGTGCCGCTTCGACCTCCAGGCACCACAGGGGACGTGCTACGTGGCGGAGGATCCGCTCGGGTCCTTCGTCGAGGTCTTCACCGATGTGGCCCTCGTAGCGGAAGAGGACGTTGAACGGCGGCGACTCTCGGCGCTTCACGTGCCCAGGACTCTCCGGCTGGCCGATTGCACGCACGAAGCGTCTAGGGGGTTTGGGTGTACTGGCGAGATTCACACGACCATTGATTACGACCTCACGCAGCGGTGGGCCCGGGCGTTCGCTGCCGCCAGTTTCGATGGCATCCGCTACTTCGTCCGCCATGATCCCGCACAACGTAGAGTCGGGATCGCCCTGTTCGGGGACGCCGGTGAGGCAGGGGGCTGGCCGGAACCGACGACCGAGGAGATCGGCGAGGATCTGCTTATGGATGTGGCCGGCCTCTTCGGCATTCGCGTCCTCCCACGGCCATGACAGGGCATCAATGTTGGTTCTATCCCGATCAGCCGGGGATCGAGTTGGTACGAAGACGGCGTTCGGTCGGGATTCGAGCGGTCTTCGTACGTTGGGTAGCACGACGGGTAGCACGGCGCTGAGCGATTGACCGAGATACCCCTGACCTGCGCTTTTGTGAAGTCTCAGTACCCGTGTCTCGGAATGGCTTCGGTACCTATGCGACATCTTGAGTGACCCTCCGTGGTCTGCCACCTGGGTTGGACAGGGCTCCGAACTCCTTGCTCTT
>JBQTIP010000216.1:0-2025 GCA_052388025.1 Actinomycetota bacterium | reverse complement strand
AGATCGAGTGGGGGACGAGGTCGAGGATCACGCTCCAGCTGACGAGGGTGACAGTCCTGTCGGTCAAGCCGTACTGGCAGGAGATCCACCAGTCGGGGTTTCCCTGGTTGGTCTTCGTGAGGTTCAGATTGCAGTAGGCGAAGTTGCCTGTCCACCGCTCCCGGTTTCGCTGGACACCCGGTAAGAGAATGGAGGGTGCGCGGCCATGGGAACCGGGAGGTCCGCAGTGGCAGCGAAGCGAGGACGTCCGGCGGAGATCCGCTGGTCGGTCAGACGCAAGGCCGACGCGGTGATGCGCCTGCTGCGGGGCGAGGACATCGACGAGGTCTCCAGGGAGCTCCGGGTGGAGGCCCACCGGCTGGCCGCCTGGCGCGATGAGTTCATCGCCTCGGGCACCGAGGGGCTGAAGGAGCGCCCGCTTCCCCCGGAGGACCGCAGGCTCCGGGAGGCGGAGCGCAAGATCGGGGAGCTCACGCTCGCCAACGACATCCTGCGGGCCGCGGCGAGAAAAAGGGGGCTCCAGATCCCGCCGGAGAGGCCGAAGAGGTGAGCACCGAGCTGGGCGTGTCCCTCAAGCGGGTCTGCGACGAGCTGGAGGCGCCCCGGTCCACGGTCTACGCGCGTCGGGACGGCGACGGAGCTCCCGTCGCCGGCGCCAAGCGCGGTCCGAAGACGGCGCTTTCCGATGAGAAGCTGCTCGAGGAGATCCGCCAGGTGATCAAGGCCTCGCCGTTCTCCGGGGATGGCCACCGCAAGGTGACCGCCCGCCTGCGGAGGGAGAAGGGGATCCACGTGGGGCGAAAGCGGGTGCTCCGGCTGATGCGGCAGGCAGGCCTCCTGGCCCCCCAGCGGGCCCGAGGCAGGAGAAAGCCCAGGCCGCACGACGGAACGATCATCCCCGAGGCCCCGAACCTCTTGTGGGGCACCGACGCCACGATGGCCTACACGGCCAAAGACGGCTGGGTGTGGGCCTTCATCGCGATCGACCACTACTCGGCCGAGGCGTGGGCGGAGGTCGCCGCCCGCGGGGACCGCTTCGCCGCGCTCGAGCCCATCTACGAGGCCGTCAGGGGCCGGTTCGGGGAGCTCGACAAGGACGTCGCCCGCGGGATCGCGCTCCGCCACGACTGGGGACCGCAGTACACGAGCGGGCACTTCCAGGGCAGCGTCCGGTGGCTCGGCATCGAGGACTCCCCGGCCTTCGCCGGCGAGCCGCCGTGCAACGGGTGCGCCGAGCGGTTCATCCGCACCCTGAAGGAGCAGTGCATCTGGACGAGGAGGTGGGAGTCGATCGAGGAGCTGCGGGCCGCCGTCAAGGAGTTCGTTCGCCGCTACAACGAGCACTGGCTCATCGAGCGGCTCGGGCACCGCACGCCGCGCGAGACGTACGAGGCATGGGCCGCGACCACGAAGGAGGCAGCGTGATCGCCCCGGTGTCCGGTGCCACCCCGTCGCTGAAAACGCGTCTGGGTGGCTCTGAGCGCGAAGTTTCCGAGAGGTTCGTCCGGATCGGGGCGTTCCACGGCCGCGGCTCGCACATCGGGGCCGTAGGATCGATCAAGACATTTGGTCAGGAAAGTGTCCAAGAAACCGGGCCCGGGACACACCGGCTCGGGATCGATGACCGTCTTCACCACGCGGTGCCCGCCGACCCACGGGCGAAGCTCCCCCCGGCCACCTCCCTCGGTGTGGCGGTGCGCAACATCGTCGAGGCGCGCGCACCGCTGTACGCCCTGGGCGAATGGGCCAAGGCCAGAGATCCGAGGTCGCTGGGGCTTCCCGGGGACGCCGGCGGTGCGCTGAACGACGACCGGGTGGGGCGAGCGCTGGACCGGCTGTTCGACGCGAACCGGGCGGCGCTCGCCTCGGCCATCGCGGTGGCTGCGATCCGTCGCTTCTCCATCGCCACCGACGAGCTGCACAACGACTCGACGTCGATCACATTGTCCGGACGGTACTCAGGAGCAGACGTTCTTCCGATCAGCGGGCAGTAGACTGCCAAGATCACCCGCGGCCAAAACAAGG
>JBQTIP010000215.1:0-2849 GCA_052388025.1 Actinomycetota bacterium | reverse complement strand
GACGTTCTCCCCGGTGCGGGCCCGAACCGACGTGACCAAGGGCCCGGGCTCGCGTGAGGCAGGACTCGCGATGTGCTTCAAGCTGATCGAGGCGGCAGAAGGGAGGTGGAGGAGGGTCAACGCGCCGGAGCTCGTGGCGCTCGTGCGCGCGGGCGCCAAGTTCGTGAACGGACGGTTGGTCGAGCGGACCGATCAGGAGGACGCCGCGTGATCACGAGATTCCGTTCCACAACTCTTGACTATTCCTCGGTGCGACCCGCGGTTTGCCTGTACATATGGCACTTCAGGAATCAACCTCGTAGTTCGTGCCGCCCTGTCCCCCGGACCGTCCCGCGATGTGGGGACTCGGTACCCGTGTCTCGAAATGGCTCCGGTACCTATGCGACATCCTGAGCCCTCCGAGGTCTTCCGTTCGGGTTCGACAGCGCTCCGAACTCCTTGGTCCTGTCGTGCCGAGCTCGGTGGGTCCGCAGCAGCGTGTTCTCCTGGGTGATCTGGACAGTTTCCCCCACGAGGCGAACTCCGACGGTCTGGCCTCGGTAGCGGTTGCCGACCCGGTACCCGCTCCCGGCGAAGCTCACTGAGCCGCTCGAGTCGACCCTGCGCAGGACCTCGCTTCCCGTCGTCGGTCTGGCCGGCCTGCAGACCGCGGCTCGACGGTCCATCTTGTCGTCGTCTTCTGCGAGATGGCGCCGGGCATGGGTGGCGATCACCACGCCGTTGTGGGTGACGTGAAGCAGGCCGTCACTCGACTCCACGCTCACGTGTTGACCGGCGAGGTAGCGCCCGACGTGGTAGCGGTGCTTGAGGATGCTGATCCGCCCGGCCTGATCGACGCGGCGACCGACGACTCGTGGCCGCGCCTCAGGCTCCTGCTCGATCTCGACCTCGCCGTCCACGACATCGAAGGGCCCCTGTTCGGCGAGCTCGAACCGACGGATCGGGGCGACGTCGCCGATCCCCTGGTGCTCCCGGTGGTGGTTGTAGTGGGACACCCATCGGTCGAGGTCTCGTTGGGCCTGCTCGATCGAGGGGAACGCCTTCGAGGCGAAAAACTCCTTGCGCATCGTCTTGTGCAGCCGTTCGATCTTCCCCGTGGTGGTCGGGGAGTAGGGAGCGGTGAGGATGTGGCGGATCCCGTTGTTCAGGCAGATCCTGTCGAAGGCCACGTTGGCAGGCTTTCGGGCGAGCTTCCCGGTGAACACCTTGCCGTTGTCCGTGAGGATCTGCTCGGGCACGCCGTGGCGGGACAACCCCTCGATCAAGGCGTCGCACACCGGCCGTGCTGTTGCTCGGTGGACCACCTTGGCGATGACGCAAAACCTCGAGTGGTCGTCGATCCCGGTGACGACCGAGAGCTGGGTGCCGTCCGTGAGCCGCACGGCGCCCATGACGTCGATCTGCCAGAGCTCCATGGGGCGCGACCTTTCCCAGCGCTTGTAGTCCTTCAGCAGGCGCCTGCGGGGCTTGGGGGCGATGAGGCGATGACGCACCAGGCAGCGGTAGATGGCCGAGCGAGATGGAGGTTCCTGCAGCTCACGGCGGAGTCTGCTGAGGATGGTGCGGGGACCCCACCCGGGGTTGGCCCGCCTCAGCGCCACGATCCGGGCCTCCACCTCCGGGCGAATCTGGTGGGGACAGCGATCGGGCTTCGAGCTGCGATCCGCGAGAGCCCCCAGGCCGCCTGCCGCGTAGCGGACCAGCCAGCGGTGCACGGTCCTGCGGTCGACCCCGTAGCGGCTGGCGATGTCGGTGATGGTCGCTCCCGTGTCGAGTGCCTCTCTGACGGCCAGGTAGCGCTGCTCAACCACCGAAAGCTCCACAAGCATGCCGGGATCCTCCTTGGCTCGGTTGAGCGCAAGTGAAGAGCAGGGATGGGTCGGAAGTGGCAGTTTCGCTGGGACACAGGTACCGGAGCCACTGTCGCCGAGGAGCCGGAGCCGGGTCGGAAAGTGAGACACAGGTGCCGGAGCCGATGTGGGACAGACGTGCCGAACCTTCACACTTGACGTGGGCATTTCCTGGTGGGGCGGGGAGGACTTGAACCTCCGACCGACGGATTATGAGTCCGCTGCTCTGACCGACTGAGCTACCGCCCCGGTGCTCTCTCAGGCACTATAGTCAGCGCCCGTGGAAAGGATCATCTGCGCGTTCTGTCGCCGGGAACTGGGCGTGGATCACGTGGGTCCCTGTCCGGATTGCGGCTCCACGTCGAGGCGGGTTGTCGCCGAGCCGCCGCCCTCGAAGCCCCCCGCGCCCGATCCGGCCGGGAACGGGAACGATCGCAAGGCCTGATCGGACTTCGACAGGAACCCGCTATCCGAGGATTCGGGCCTCGCGATAGCCGGCCGCCAGCGCGAAGCCTTTCTCGAAGCGCAACGCGTCGAAGTCGAGGAGCCCGGGATCGACCTCCTCCCCCATCACGAGGTCCGCGACGTGGCGCCCGAGAGCCGGCGCGAGCTTGAACCCGTGCCCGCTCGTCCCGGCATCGACGAAGATGCCCGGCGCGATCTCGCCGATCATAGGCTGCCAGTCGGGGCTCACGTCGTACAGGCTCGCCCAGCCGCCGTGGGCCTCCGAGCGCTCGAGCTGCGGCACGCGACGTACAACGCGCCGTGCCATGTCGGCGATCTCCTCGTCCGAGATCTCCCCGGCGAAGTCGTCGGGGTCGACGTTCATCGCGGCATGCAAGGGACCGACGAGGTACAGCTCCGTCCCCTCGGGCCGGAAGTAGTACCCGCCGACCAGGTCGCCGTGCGCGGGCATGGGCTCCGCCCGCGCCCACAGGAAGGTCGCGACGATGTGCCGCTCCACGGTGAGCGGCAGGTCCACGCCCACCTGCAACGCGA
>JBQTIP010000214.1:0-1695 GCA_052388025.1 Actinomycetota bacterium | reverse complement strand
CTGAGGAAGGGGGCGTACCGGGATGATCGAGGGTTCGCCTAGACGGGCCGTCACCGCCGCGCTCCTCTGGTCGCTGATGGCTGTGGCGGTCTCTGCGGGCTCCTCCCTCGCGCTCTTCGCCGACACGACCCCGGTCCCCGCAAACGTCTTCACCACAATCGCCTGCTTCGACCGGGCGTCAGTTCAGACCGGCACGGCGACGAGCTCGGCGAACGGCACCCTCACCGTCCCGATCTCGGCCGTGACCCCGGCCAGGTCCTTCCTGATCTTCAACACGCGGCACAGCAGCAACCGGCCGGTGGGCTCGATGGTTCGTGGCCGGATCGCCACGTCGACCTCCCTGGAGTTCGTACGGGTCACCGACGAGGCGACGCCCGTCGCCATCAGCATCCAGTGGTACGTCGTGCAGTACGACTGCGGCGTCAACGTGCAGCGAGGTCAGGTCACGCAGACGGCGACCACCCTCAACGTCCCCATCACGCCGGTCGCCTCGCTCAGCCAGGCCTTCGTGACGTGGTCTAAGACGCCTGCTTCCACTGACCTGAACTGGAATGCCGACGATCCGGTCGTGGGGGAACTGACCACTACCAGCAACCTCCAATTCCGGGTCAACACCGCGGCCAGCACCCACATCATCTGGTGGCAGGTCATCGAGTTCACCAACGCGGCCAACATCAACGTGCAGAAGGGAAGCACGTCGCTCCTGGGCACCGGCCTGTCGACCACCATTACCTTGGGTACCCCGGTGGACGTCAGCAAGACGTTCGTCCTGGTGGGGTTCCGGAGCGCTGGCACGGGGGCCGACGTCGGCTCCAGGATGCTGCGCGCCCAGCTGACGAACTCCACCACGATCACGGTCGATCGGAGCATCTCCGGCACTCCCGACGACATCACGGAGATCGTGTGGCAGGCCGTGGAGCTGAAGGACGGATCCACCGTGCAACGCGGCAGCGAGAGCTTCGTAAGCGGCGACCCCTCGAACGCCGTCCCGATCTCCAGTATCAACACCTCCAGGGCCGCGGCCTTCGCGTCTGTCCAGGCGGTCGGCGGCCAGAACATGGGACGTTCCCCATACGCGGGCGACGACATCATCGGGGTGGGGAGCTTCACGATGGCGCTGTCCGCCACCCTGCTCACGATCGACCGGACCAACACGGCGGCGGCCGCCGACGTCGGCTGGTTCGTCGTGGAGTTCGGCAGGCCGTGATGGAACGGCAGCTACGGCTATCCGCAGCCAATCAGTGTCACGCCCGCCATCGCGTCCAGTTCGATTGGCCGTGGAGGGCCGGTACTCGGCGCCGACCGTGTCGCCGTCCCGGTTCGCGTAGTTCACGAAGAACCGCCCGCCACCGTCCGCCGAAGGGGCACGAGTGACCATCGCGACATCACGACCCGCTCGCCGCCACGAGGTCGATCATCGGCTGGGGGGCCCGCCACCTGAGCCGTGAGCGATCGCTCGCTCTCGGCCGGGGCGCGCGGCCCGAGCAATCGGCCGAGTCCCGGAAGGTCCGGCGTCTCGTCCTTGCCCCGGCGCCGGGACGCGTCCGTTGGAAGGGTTGTCGATGCCCTCGACGGCCTGCTCGAGCCACCGGCGGCCCTCCTCAACCGGCTCGGGTCTCGTGGAGCACCACCTCCTCGTCCAGGGCCCGGCGCAGGAAGGGCCGATCCCGCATGGCCTCGAACTCCTCCGGCGTG
>JBQTIP010000213.1:0-13051 GCA_052388025.1 Actinomycetota bacterium | reverse complement strand
GGCCCTGGCCGGCTGTGGTGGCGGCGGGACCGACGTCGGTGTGACCCTCAGGGACTTTGAGATCGCGCTGGATTCCACGAGCGCGGAGGCCGGCGAGGTCACGTTCCAGGTCGCCAACGAGGGGCCTTCCATCCACGAGTTCGTGGTCCTCAAGACCGACCTCGCGGAGGACCAGCTCCCCGCCGACGAGAACGGCGACGTGGACGAAGCGGGAGCGCCCGGCATCGAGGTCGTGGACGAGATCGAAGACATCGAAGCCGACGCCACTCCGTCGCTCGCTGTCGAGCTGGAGGCCGGCAGCTACGTGATCATATGCAATCTTCCAGGGCACTACGGAAACGGGATGTACACGAGCTTTACGGTCAGCTAGAACGGTCGCCCATCGATTGCACCCCGGCAGGTCAAGGCACGGCCCCGGCACGCCGATACCCCTTGTGACCGCAATCGAGGGACAACCGAGTGGCAACCGAGACGACCCCGCACACCGGGGCAGCACGGTCGCTCGCTGCGAGGCATGCCGCGAGCGACGGCTTCACACTGGCGAGCGACGAGCTCAAGTATCGCGCACTATTCGAGACCATCCCGGCGATCATCTACGTCGAGGCCATCGAGCCAGCCGACGGGACGATCGACATCAGCCCGCAGATCGAGGAGATCCTGGGGTTCTCCCGGGAGGAGTGGCTGGCCGACTACGAGATGTGGTACCGGCAGACGCACCCCGAGGATCGCGACAGGGTGCGTCGGGAGAGCGAGCATGCAGCGGCCGAGCTCTCCGACGAGCCTTATCGCAACGAGTACAGAATGATCGCGAAGGACGGTTGCGTCGTCTGGTTCCGCGACGAGGCCATCCTGGTCCGCGATCAGGAGGGCAGCCCCCTGTACTGGCAGGGGGTGTTGCTCGACATCACCGAGCTGAGGGCGGCGGAGGGACAGCTCCGCGAGACCGACACGCGCTACCGCGCCCTCGTCGAGCAGATCCCGGCGATCGTTTACGTGGACGTCTGCGACGAGGCGATAAGCACGTCCTACGTCAGCCCGCAGATCGAGGCGCTGCTGGGGATCCGGCCGGAGGAGTACATGGCCGACGCAGACCTCTGGCGCCGGCACCTGCACCCTGATGACGAGGAACGAGCGCTAGTCGAGTACCTGGAAGGCCGAAACTCGGGCGAGCCGTTCACCTTCGAGTACCGGCTGATCGCCCGCGACGGCCGCGTCGTGTGGTTCCGTGACAGCGCGATCGTGATCCCCGGCGACAACGGAAATCCGGCACTCGTTCACGGCGTGATGCTCGACATCACCGAGCGCAAGAAGGCGGAGGAGGAGATCGCGTTCCTGGCCTACCACGACAAGCTCACCAGCCTTCCCAATCGCTTGATGTTCGAGGAGCTGCTGGATCTGGCCCTCGCCAGAGGGCGGCGCCACAACCTGTCGGTCGCCGTGGTCTCCGTCGACCTGGACAACTTCAAGCTCGTGAACGACAGCCTGGGGCACGAGGCGGGCGACGAGCTGCTTCGGCAGCTCGGAGACCGGCTGCGCGAGGCCACCAGGGAGACCGACCTGGTCGCCCGCCATGGGGGCGATGAGTTCCTGCTGCTCCTGGCCGACCTCGACCGAGAGGCCGACGCCGCGCTGCCCGAGGGTACCGACGGCGCGATGCTGGTCGCGGAGTCCGTCGCGATCAGGATTCAGGAGATCCTGCGCGCGCCCTTCGAGCTGGCCGGGACCGAGTTCTACGTCTCGGCGAGCATCGGCATCAGCATGTTCCCCCACGACTCCCAGGACGGCCTCACGTTGCTGAAGAACGCCGACACGGCGATGTACCAGAGCAAGGCGACGGCCGTCGGCGGCTATCTATTCTTCGCCGATCAGAGCGAGGACGCGCTCGAGAAGCTCTCGTTCACGACGCGCCTGCGAAGGGCCGTCGAGAACCAGAACTGGACTCTGCATTACCAGCCGGTGGTCAACCTCGCCGAGGGGTCCATGGTCGGAGTCGAGGCGCTGCTCCGCTGGCAGGATCCGAACGGAGGGCTGATCCCGCCGGGCGAGTTCATCCCCCTCGCGGAGGAGATGGGACTCATCGAGGTGATCGGCGACTGGGTCGTGGGGGAGCTCGCGCGGCAGGCCCAAGCATGGCGGCGGGAGGGACTCGAGCTCGAAGTGAGCTTCAACCTGTCACCCCGACAGCTCCGCCAGCCCGATGTGGCCGAGCGGATCCTTACGCGGCTCGAGGCGGGGGGCGTGAGGCCGGAGAACGTCATCGTCGAGATCACCGAATCGACGGCGATGACGGACCCAGATCGCACGTTGCGGATGCTTCGGGACCTGCACGCGTACGGGCTTCGCCTCGCGATCGACGACTTCGGGACCGGCTACTCCTCGCTCGCCCGCCTGAAGGACATGCCGGTGGACATCCTCAAGATCGATCGGTCGTTCATCCATGACGTCTCGAGGGATGGCGAGGCTACGAGCATGGTGCGAGCGATCATCCAGCTGGCGGAGGGGCTCGGGAAGATCCCGCTGGCCGAGGGTATCGAGACGGAGGAGGAGTGGGGCTTCCTGACCGAGCACGGCTGCACGCTCGGCCAGGGGTACTTCTTCAGCCGGCCCGTCCCCGCGGCCGACATACTCGCCCAGCACCGCCGTTCGGGGATGCGGCTGGTGGAGACTCCCGCAAGCTAGTCCGTTTCAGACTAGCTTCGTCCGCGTTCGCGTCAGACGTTCCGACGCACACGCTTGCGGAGCGAAGAACGCCGGCCTCTCGACGACCCGGAGAACACGACGCGAGGCGGCGCGATCTTCATGCCCTCCTCCTGGAACTCCTGGTGGAGGTCGAGGCGGGCAGCCATGCGGCTGACGTCGCCCTGCTGCTCCGCCGTGACCAGCGTGACCCCGGTGCCGGAGCGCCCGGCGCGAGCCGTGCGGCCGACGCGATGCACGTAGCCCTTGTCGTCCTCGGGCGGATCGAAGTTGATGACGTGGGTGATGCGGTCGAGGTCGAGCCCTCGAGCGGCCACGTCGGTGGCCACGAGCGTGTCTATCCGCCCCGACTCGAAGGCCGCGAGCGCAGTCTCGCGCGCCGGCTGGGTCATGTCCCCGTGCATGACGGCCACGCGGACCCCGCGGGCCTTCAGCTTGTGGACCAGCCGGTCCGCTCCGCGCTTGGTCCGCACGAAGACCAGCGCCTTGCCCTGCTCCTTGGCCAGCAGCCCGACGAGCGCTTCGACCTTGCCGTGCACGGAGACAGGGATGAACCGGTGGTCCGCTTCTTCGACGGTCCTGGTCTCGGCCTCAACCTCGAAGCGCTTGGCCTCATGCGTGTAGGCGGTAGCGATCCGGCCGGCGTTCCCGTCGAGGGTCGCCGAGAAGAACATCGTCTGCCGGTTCTTCGGCAGGCGGCGCACGATCCGATCGACCTGCGGCTGGAATCCCATGTCCAGCATGCGATCGGCTTCGTCCAGAACGAGGATCCGCACATCGCCCAGGCGAACCAGGCGGCGTTCCGCGAGGTCCTCCAAACGTCCGGGGGTGGCGATCAGGATGTGGGAGCGGCCCACGCCCTTACCCTGCTCCCGGATGCTCACACCCCCGTAGGCGACGGCGACTCGGAGGCCCTTGACCTTCGCGATATCGGTGAACTCATCGGCTACCTGGGATGCCAGCTCCCGGGTGGGCGTGAGCACGAGGGCCGAAGGCTGAGGCGCCGAAGGGTCCAACCGCTCCACGATGGGAATCGCGAACGCGAGCGTCTTCCCCGAGCCGGTCTGCGACCTCGCGAGGACGTCACGCCCCGCGAGCGCCTCGGCCATGACGAGCGACTGGATCGGGAACGGCGCGACGATCCCGCGCCGCGCGAGCGTGGCCTCGACGGTCGCGGACACGTCGAGGTCGAGGAAGGAAGATACCGACATCTGGCTTTGCTCCTTGCTGCGGCCGCATCGGGGCCGCCGGTGGATGGGGAGGTCGCACCCGAACCCACCGCAAGGAGGAACCGAAGCGAAACCTCACGGGACGGCTATTGCCGTCCGTGCACCCATGGTAGCAGCCGAATGGCACGCCTCAGGTATTTGCCGACGGTTCCAGGAGCGTCTGCAGCTCCACCTCGAACTGCGAGCGCATGCCACGCTTCTCGGACTCGTCGAGCCAGGTCGCTTCCACGCCGTCCAGGGCAACGGCCGCCATCTCCTGGTGGTCCATCTCCAGCGCAGCGGCCACCGACCGGTACTCACGGCCGAGATCGAGGTCGGTCATGGCGGGGTCGTCCGTGTTGAGCGTCGCGAGCAGCCCCTCCTGCCTCATCCGGCGGAACGGGTGTTCCTCGAGTCGCGCGACCTTGTTCGCGATCAGCACGTTGCTGTTGGGACAGACATCGAGCGGGATGCGCGCACCGGCGACGCGACGCACGAGCTCGGGGTCGCCGAGGATCGACAGGCCGTGGTCGATCCTCTCCACCTTCAGGACATCGACGGCGGCGGCGATGTTATCGGGCCCGGTGTCCTCACCGGCGTGTGACGTCCTGCGCAGCCCGAGCCGTGCCGCCAGCTCGAATGCGCGGACGAAGTCGCGGGGGTCGACGCCCAGCTCCGTCGAGTCCATGCCGATCCCGATCACGCGCTCGGCGCGCCCGCTCCTGCGGAGCTCGCCTACCTTCTCGACCAGCTCGAGCCCAACGGAGCCGCCAAAAGACCGGTCCATGTCCGCGATCAACCAGCATCGGACGCGGGCCTCGGCCTCGGCCGCCTCGATCCCCGCGCTCAGGCCGTCGATGATCCCTTCCAGGTCCTGTCCGCCGGCCATGTGACGCGCGGGCGTGAAGAACATCTCTCGGTAACGCAGGCCGTGAGGAACGGCGTCGATCAGCGACTCGTACGCCGCGCGCTCCCAATCGCCCGGTTCCATCAGCAGCTCCTGAACGAACCAAAAGATGCTGAGGAACTCGTCGAGCGAGCCGTATCGGTACAGCTCGGTGACTTCCGCGACCGGGAGGGTGCGCCCCGCCTTCTTCGCGAGCTCGGCCACCGTGGCCGGCCGGATCGTGCCCTCCACATGGCAGTGGAGCTCCACCTTCGGCATCGAATCGTAGATGTCGGCCATGCTCAATCCTCCCCCAGTTCGCGCCGGACCGCGCCGGCGATCCTCCCCGCGGAGATCCCGGCCCATTCGCGAAGCTCCACCGGCGTCCCGGATCCCGGCATCTCGGTAACGGCCAGCTTGATCACGCGGCCGGAGAGCTCCCCTTCCGACGCGAGCGCCGCGAGCACCGCGTCGCCGATGCCGCCCTCGATCCAGTGATCCTCGACCACCAACAGCAATCCGGTATCGGCCATCGCCGCCCGGAGCGCGGAGGCGTCGATCGGCTTCACCGAGTAGGCGTCAATGACCCTGACCGCGATGCCCTGTGCCGCAAGCGTATCGGCGGCCTCGAGCGCCTCGAAGAGCGTTACGCCGGCACCGACGATCGCCGCCCGATCCGCGTCGCTCGCGCGGTGCGTCTTGCTCCCGCCGATCGGAAACGGCTCATCATCGCCGTACAGCTTCGGCGTCTTCTCTCGGGTGGCCCGCAGGTACGAGATGCCCGGCAGGTCCACCATCGCGGCGACGAGCTTCGCGGTCGCGTTGCCGTCGGCGGGGTAGAGCACGGTCGAGCCGTGCACGGCTCGCATCATGGCCAGGTCCTCCAGCGCCATCTGCGACGGGCCGTCCTCGCCGATCGAGACCCCAGCGTGCGACCCGCAAAGACGTAGGTTCGCCCGGCTGATCGCCGCCATCCGGACGAAATCGTAGGCGCGGCTGAGGAAGGCTCCGAAGGTGGCCGCGAACGGCTTCTTCCCCAGCGCCTGTAGGCCGACGGCGGCGCCGATCATGCATTGCTCCGCGATGAAGATCTCGAAGAACCGCTCGGGCGCGACCTTCTGGAAGTCCTCGGTGTAGGTCGAGTTCGAGACCTCGCCGTCAAGGACCACGATGTCCGGCAGCGCCGCGAGCGCGGCCAGCGTCTCGCCGAACGCCTTCCGGGCCGGGATCCCGTCCTCGTAGGTGGGGAGCACGGGCGAGGCGACGAGCCGCTCGCGCGCGGCGATCGGCTCGGGCTTCGGCGGCGTGATCGCGATGGGGCGCTCGCCACCAAGCTCCTCGATGGCGTTCTCGGCCTCCTCCTCGGAGAGCGCCTTTCCGTGCCAGCCCTCTCGGTTCGCAAGGAAGGAGACCCCGTGGCCCTTCTCGGTGAGGGCAACGACGAGGGTCGGGCGTCCCGCCTCCGCGGCTTCTCGGTAGGCCTGATCGATGGCCCACGGGTCGTGCCCGTCCACTTGGATGGCGCCCCAGCCGAACGAGCGGGCACGGGCGGCGTATGCGTCACCGTCCCACTGGAGCATCGTCGGTCCGCGCTGGCCGAGCCGATTCATGTCCAGGATCCCGACCAGGTTTCCAACCTCGTGGAACGAGGCGTTCGCCATCGCCTCCCACACGGACCCCTCGGCGAACTCCGAGTCGCCCATCAGTACCCAGACCCGACCCGGCAGGCCGTCCAGCCGCATCGCGAGCGCCATCCCAAGCCCGAGGGCGAGCCCTTGACCGAGCGAGCCGGTGGCGACGTCGATCCAGGGCATGCCGGGAACGGGGGCAGGGTGTCCCTCGACGGGGCTTCCGAACTTCCGGAAGGAGAGGAGCTCCTCGTCACCGATCGCCCCGATCGCCTTCAGGACGGCGAACATGAGCGGCGACGCGTGGCCCTTCGACAGGACGAACCGATCGTTCGCCGGATTCTTCGGATCATCCACGTCGAAGCGAAGATGGTCGCTGTAGAGCACGGCGAGCAAGTGAGCGGCCGACATCGAGGAGGTTGGATGCCCCGATCCTGCCGCCGTCGACGCCCGGATGGCGTCCGCGCTGAGCTGCGCCGCCAGCTCGTTCCACTCGTTCGCCTTATCCATGCCTTGGCCTCCCGACCCGCGTCACTCGAAGCCGTCAGCTTACGGCCGGGCGGGAGTTCCGTGCCGAGCAGATGCATCGGCTGCTCGGAAGCGCGGCCCTGCTACCCTTGGCGCATGGGCGATCACAAGGAGATCCTGCAAGAGCAGCTATACGTGAAGGTCCCCGGCACCGACAAGCTGCGCAGGAGCGCGGCCGGCCGGATGCGGTACCTGCTCGCCACGGGGTGGCGTGAGACCGCCCGCGAGCAGAAGGCCGACCACGTCGCCGTGCAGTTCGAACGCACCGGACATGTGCCGCTGAAAGCCAGGCTTCCCAAGGGACCGCAGGAGCAGCCACGATTCGAACGGCGTCCGAGAGGTCAGGGCAACTTCGGCGGGGGCGGCCGGGGCCGCGGCCGCCGGTAACTCGGCTTCGCCAACGAGAGAGGGACCCGCGGAAGCGGGTCCCTCACACGTTCAGCAGAAGCTGAGTCGCCTAGGCGACTGGCTTGACGTTGGTGGCCTGGGGGCCTTTCTGCCCCGAGGTCACTTCGTACTCGACCGCCTGACCCTCGTCGAGGTTCTTGTATCCCTCGCCAACGATGGCGCTGAAGTGCACGAACACGTCAGGGCTGCCATCCTCGGGAGTGATGAATCCGTAGCCCTTCTCGGAGCTGAACCACTTCACGGTACCGGTTGCCACAAGCAATCCCCTCCTTCCTTGGCCGGTCCGGGCCTGTCCTTCCGCCCGTGGGGCCGCCGGCGCAACCGCCGGCGAGGGAACTGCTCGAAGCGAACTACGATGCTGCACCCTCGGCCCGACGATACCACGTTCCGAGGAGGAGGCGCTGCCCGGCCGGTCCGCTCGTCCCGCCGGGTCCCGTCCGAATATCCTTCGGCAAAACAAGCAATCGACCGGATGGACCGCAGGTATACTGATCGATGTTGGGGTCATTCGTTCGTCCGGACCGGCATTTGCCGGGCCGGCTGCTCTTCCCAGGGGGTACGGACGTGAGCGAGCGCCACGCAATCGAGGGCTCCCACGTTCGTCCCGGCCACCGAGACCCGAAGGCGCACGCGGCCGATCAGCCGTTCGCCTACCCCTTGAAGCGCCAGTACACGGAGCCGGACTGGACCCGGCTGCCCGGATACCGCGACGTATCGGGGGAGCAGTGGGAGAGCGCTCAGTGGCAGCGCGCGCACACCGTCAAGAACCTGATGGAGCTCAAGCGGGCGCTGGGAGAGCATCTGACCGACGACCTCTACGCTGACATCGAGCGGGACCAGCAAGAGCGGGCCACGATGTCCATGCTCATCCCGCCGCAGATGATCAACACGATGGACGAGCGGGACCTGTGGAACGACCCCGTCCGCCGCTACATGGCCCCTTCGTTCCGGGACCGCCACCCCGAGTGGACGAATCACCCGATGGCCTCCCGCGACAGCCTCCACGAAGCCGACATGTGGGCGGTCGAGGGGCTGACCCACCGCTACCCCACCAAGGTGCTCGCCGAGCTGATCTCGACATGTCCCCAGTACTGCGGGCACTGCACGCGGATGGATCTGGTTGGAAACGACACCGCACAGATCCTCAAGTACAAGTTCGAGACCAAGCAGAACGAGCGTTGGGATCTCATGCTCGACTATCTACGCAATACGCCGTCGGTGCGCGACGTCGTGGTCTCCGGCGGAGACATGGCGAACGTGCCGATCAAGCGGCTCGAGGAGTTCGTGATGAAGCTCCTCGACATCGAGAGCATCCGCGACATCCGCCTGGCGACCAAGGGCCTGATGGGCATCCCGCAGCACTTCCTCCAGGACCACGTGCGGGCGGGCTTCGAGCGGATGGCCGATCGCGCGCGCGAGCGCGACGTGGACATCGCGGTCCACACGCACATCAACTGCGCGCAGCAGGTCACCCCCCTCGTCGGTGACGCCGTCCGGATGATCCTGGACAGCGGGATGCGGGACGTCCGGAACCAGGGCGTGCTGCTCCGCGGAGTGAACACCACCCCCAACGCGCTGCTCGAGCTTTGCTTCACCTTGCTCGATCACGCGAAGGTCCTGCCCTACTACTTCTATGTGTGCGACATGATCCCCAACTCGGAGCACTGGAGGACGTCGGTTGCCGAGGCACAGGACCTCCAGTACGCGCTGCTCGGCTACATGCCCGGGTTCGCCACGCCGCGTGTCGTGTGCGATGTCCCCTTGGTAGGTAAGCGATGGGTGCACATGCTGAAGGATTACGACCGGGTCAGGGGGATCTCCTACTGGACGAAGAACTACCGAACCGGCATCGAGTTCGACGACCCCGAGGCGCTCACACGCCGGTACTCTTACTACGACCCGATCTACACGCTCCCCGAGGAGGGCCAGGAGTACTGGCGGCAACAACTCCGCAAGGGCGAGCTGCAGCTCACGCCCGTGTAGTTGCTCGCTAGCCGATCACGACGGCTCCGAACAGGCCGTTCCAAGCCTGCTCCTCCTCGAGGTACTCGCGCGTGCCCCGCTCGACTCGGCGGCGTGCTTCAAGATCAAGTCCTTCACGCCGGCGACCGGGGAGATGGTAGCCCACCCATTCCGTGACCTGTGCGGCGATCTCGGGCCGGTAGAAGAAGTCCATGAAGGCGTGGGCGTCGCGCGGATGCGCAGCCCCGAGCGGGATCTCGAGAGGGGTCACCCAGCGGATGCCGCCCTCCTCCGGGACGACGAACTCGAGCTCGGGGTTGTCGAGGCGCAGGAAGAAGATGTCGCCCGACCAGGCCATCGTGGCCCACAGGTTCCCACGGGCCAGGCCGTCGATGTAGTCGTTGCCGTAGTAGCCGCGGACGATCCCCGCGTCGCGCTGCTCCAGGAGCCTCTGCCGCGCGCGCTCCGCGTCCTCGACGGTGGCCCGCTCGGGGTCGATGCCCAGGCTGAGGAGCGTGAGACCCACCGTGTCCACCACCTCGGTGAGCATGCCGACGTGACCCGCAAAGGCCGGGTCCTGTTCGAATGCGGGCAGAACGAGGAGCTCGTCGTCCAGGTGGTCGACCTCGATCGCGTGACGGCGGTCAGGGAGTGGGGGACCCGCGGTCTGAGCCGGGTCTGGAAGCACCTCGGCGAGGCTCCCGCCGCCGTCTTCGAGCCCTACCGCTCCCTCACCGAGGAGCGGTGACCGGGAGCCGAACCAAGGCGCCGGGCCGCCAGTAGGAGCGCCGCGAGGGCCAGCACGCCGACCAGGGTTCTGAGGTACGGGAAGCGATCCTCGAGCCCCGGCGGGGGAGGCCGGCACAGGACGGCCAGGCGTTCTCGCAGCCGATCGGCGAGCGAAGCGAGCTCGGGCGCGGTCACCCGATTCCGTAGCTCGAAGGGGTCCGAGGTCAGCTCGTACAGCTCCTCCTCGCCGGTCGCGTAGCGAACGTAGAGGGCTTCCTCGGTCCGCAAGGCGCAATAGGTCGGGACGGGGTTCGCTCCCTCCATGTGTTCCACGAGGAAGTCGGAACGCCAGGGCGCAGCGCCGGCCACAAGGAGCGGCGTCAGGCTCTCGCCGTCGGTCTCGCGAGCCGGGACGCCGGCCACGTCGGCGATCGTCGGTGCGATGTCGATGTTGAGCACCAGGTGCTGATCGTCGCGCGCCTCGGCGACGAGCGGGTCGAAGCGGAGGACGAACGGCACGCGGATGCTCTCCTCGTACGGGACCTCCTTCTTGTCCCACCTATGCTCGCCCCAGGAGAGCCCATTGTCCGATGTGAGGACGACAAGCGTTGAGGAAAGGCGCCCGGTCTCCTCGAGCGCGTCGAGGAGGCGGCCGATCTGCTCGTCCACCGCCGGCAGCGTGCGGTACTGGTCGGCGCGGAGCTCGTCCATCGCGGACGCGCGCGACGGGTCGATCGGCGGGAGCCCACGGATGTGCCCGGGCTTGTCCGAGACATCCGGTTCGTCGTAGCTTGGCGGACGCCACGGCTGGAGATCCGGGAACGCGCCGGCGTGCCGTTCCGCCGGAACCGCCGGACTGTGTGGGGCGGCGGGAGCGAACACCACGAGCAGCTGCCCCTGCTCCTGCTCGATAAACGAGACGGCCGCTTCCCCGAGCACATCGGTGGAGTAGTCATCGGGCGCGCTCGCGTACGAGCGGACGACGCCGTCCACCGACAGCTTGTAGTCGAGGTAGGCGGAATGGACGAACGCCATCCAGCGGTCCCACCCCGGCGGGACGTAGCCCGTCAGCGCGGCGTGTTGGTAGCCGTCGAGGTACTTCCCGAAGTACCCGGTCGTGTAGCCCGCGTCGTCCAGCCGGGTAGCGATCGTAGTGCCGTCCCGGAACCAGTCGAACCGTCCGTGCGGCGGCCGCTGCCGGTAGACCCCGGTGGTGTGGGAGTAGTCACCGGTGAGGATGCTCGCGCGCGACGGGCAGCAGAGCGGGTTGACCACGAACGCGTTGTCAAACGTCACGCCGCGCCCGATCAGCCGTTCCTGCACCGTCGGCATCGCCCATAAGGTGTCGTATCGCTGGTCGTCGGTCACGATCAGCAGGATGCTCGGTGGCTCGCCCTCGGGCTGGCCGAGGGCGAGGGCCGGCGACGCGACGGCCGCCCAGAGCAGGCACGGCAAGCAGACGAACGCGGCAAGGTGCGGCTGCCTGCGCCGGAGAATCCGGTAGCGTGTCACGTCGTGCCGAGCCCCGACCCTCGCCCGTTCGTCCGACTCATGAGCGCTGCGTTCGCGCTCACCCTAGTGGGCATCGCCTGCTCGGACGGCGCGCCGAATTGGGACCCGCTCCCCCCCGCGCCGATGGGAACGGCGCCCGCGCCGGTGGACGCGAGCGCGTTCGATACCAGATGGCCCATCAAGCACGTGGTCTTCATCATCAAGGAGAACCGGACCTTCGACCACATGTTCGGGCTCTTCCCCGGCGCGAACGGGGCGACGACCGCGATGGACGGAGGGGTCGAGCGCCCGCTCACGCCGGCCACCGACGGAGTCCTGCCGATGGATATCCGCCACTGCTACAAGTGCGCCCTCGAGGCCTGGAACGAGGGCAAGATGGACGGGTTCAGCTCCGGCATCAACGACAGCCCCACGGCCGACCGGTACGCGTACACGCAGTTCCGGCCCGAGAAGCTCCCCAACTACTGGCACTGGGCGGAGGAGTTCGTGCTTTCGGACAACTTCTTCGCTTCGGCCCAGGGGCCCTCATTTCCCAACCACCTTTACACCATCGCGGCCCAGTCGGGGGGCGCGCACGAGAACCCCATCCAGGACAAGGACCTCTTGAAGGAGATGCACCGCTCGACGGGACTGTTCAAGGCATGGGGATGCGACTCGACGGAAAGCGCCTTCGTCACGATCGTCGACAAGGAGGGCAAGGAGAAGAAGGTACCCCCGTGCTTCGACTTCCAGACCGAGGGCGACCTTCTCGATGGCGCCGGGATCCCGTGGGCCTATTACTCGGCCACCAACATGCAGAACGGCTACCTGTGGTCCGCATTCGACGCGGTCCGGCACTACCGGGAGAACGAGGAGCTCTGGCGGGACCGTATCTTCCCCGTGGACGACCTGATCGGCCAGATCCGCGACGGCCTGCTGCCGCCGGTCACCTGGGTGACGCCACGGTTCGAGCTCTCCGAGCACCCCGAGTACAGCTTCTGCCACGGCGAGAATTGGACCACCAGGGTTGTGAACGCGATCATGGAGAGCGCTATGTGGGAGGACACAGCGATCTTCATCACGTGGGACGACTACGGCGGCTTCTACGATCACGTTCCCCCGCCGCAGGTCGACGAATTCGGGTTCGGCATCCGGGTGCCGCTCCTGGTGCTCTCCCCGTATGCGAAGCGCGGGTACGTCGACCATCAGCTCGGTGAGTTCTCGTCGATCCTTCGCTTCATCGAGGACAACTGGGGGCTCTCGCAGCTCACCCATCGGGACCGGGACGCGGAGAACCTCAGCTACGACTTCGACTTCGAGCAGGCCCCGCGCCCGCCGGATCCTCGGCCCGTCCGCACCGATTGCGCAGGGCCGAAGTTCCCGGACTCCTAGCATTCAGTCGCCCGTCGCTCCCACGCCCGCGATCGCGCCGGCGCCGAGCGACCCGAAGGACGTGCCGTAGGGGCAGTCCTGGCGAAGGTCGAGGAGCAGCTTGTCGAAGTTGGGGTTGCCGA
>JBQTIP010000212.1:0-3370 GCA_052388025.1 Actinomycetota bacterium | reverse complement strand
CATGCACTCACCACTAGGTGAGCTTCCGGATCTCCCAGCGGAAGGTCCGGCCTGTTCCAGCCGTTTGCTTGAGCGAGAAACGCCAACGGTTCAGGAGGATCACACCGGGAGACATCCACAGGTCGTCGACCTGGTTGTGATTCAGCGGCCACATCTGCACCTGCTCACTGGTCACATCAGCAGCCAGCGGAGCTTCATAGACCCGGATTTCCAACTTGTCGGCCAAGGCTAGGTTGTTCACCGCGACAACAAATTGGTAGACGCCGTCTGTGGCATCGGGGTCGGTGCCCAAGAACAGCTCGGTACCGATCGTCAGGGCGACCGTGGTACCGGATGCGTGTGACGCGATCGCCACGTCTCACCCCAATCCGTAGGCGATGATGTCGAAGACGTCGGTGGTCGCCCCGGCCAGAATGCGCGCCGAGACGCCCGTGCCGGATAGCACCGGCTGCCAGATCGGCCACGGCGGGAGTGGACCGCTCATGATCTCCGAGGCGGTCGATTGGAACTCCCACGTCCCGATGGGCTCTGGTCCTTGAGCCACGGTGCCGACACCGAGCTGCACCGAGATGCCCTCATTGGCATTTAGGGTTGCGTCGGCTCCCTGCCCCAACCCCACGGCCCATGCCCTGTGGTCGCGAGAGGTGTTGGCGAGGTCCACCCACGCTCCGTAGACGCCTGCGCCGGAGGTGGCGTTGATCCCTTTCGACCCCGCCACCGTCACCCCGTATGCGGTGACGTTCTCGAGCGTGCTGAGACCGTAAGGGAGCGACTCCATGAGCGATGTCCGAACGAGCGCCGTGTCCGAAGCGATGAGGGCAGCGATCCGCCCCCATACCTTCGAGCCGGCGGGGATGAAGATTGGCCAGAACTGCGCCTTGGAAGGCGGCGCTCCGGCACCCGAGGATGCCGCCCCGATGTTCCAATCCGGCACGATGATCTCGGGAGGATCGACGGGGCCGATCCCGATGTCGAGCAATTGAGCCGTGACGGTCGCGCCGCCTGATATGCCGGAAGCCGCGACCCAGATGCCGCACGCGTCGGTCGCCGTCGCTGCGATGAGCTGCGTCCACGCGCCCTTGGTGTCGACCGTGGCCGAGGAGGTGAGCGTGGTGCCGCCCCGGACGCCTTGCTCGATCGAGTGCGGATAGGGAGGCGGCGTCCAAAGCGGCATCAGATGTAATGCCTACCCGCCACTGTTCACCGTGAGGTCGTAGGTTGTCTGCAAGGAGTCTCCGTTTGCCAAGTTCACCACCGCGAACACCGAGCGATCGAGAAGGACCCCTCCGCCGGTCGCTGCCTGAGAGAGGATCCCATGCTCGGTGACGGCCACGGCGGCGTCGACGGTGTTCGTGCCGACCGTCCGGTAGACCTGGGCGGAGAGCTCGGTCGTCGACCCCGTAGCCCGCGTGTTGTCGGGGTTGTACTGGAGGGCGAGCTCGGTCCCGAGGGCTGTATCCGTGGCCGCCTCGGCAACGGCTCCGGTGCCCAAGCCGTGGAACTTCATGTTCTCGACCTCGACCAAGTTTTGAAACGCGTCGACCACGAAGCCGGCGCCGGTGTTCGTAACGAGCCTGAGCGAAGCGAGGCCGTAGTCGAGCACGCGCTGATCGGCGCGGATCACGACGAGCGACAGCCTGCCGAAAAAGTGCGGGATTCTGAGTACCCGTGCCAGCCACAGCTTCGCGAACGGCCGCAGAAGCCGCCGGCAGTTGGCCACGCGCCAATCGTTCACCTCATCGCTCAGGCCCTCACGTGGGAAGCCGTGGTGCAAGAGTTCGCGACCACTGATCCCCGGCACCAGCGGGGGGGCGAGCGTTCGGGGGTCGGCCTCACCCCCAAGCACCTCCCGTGTTCCGTCGGCCCGAATCACCGTGAGGCCGAGTCGCCCCGTAGGTCCGATGCTCCCTTGATGGTGAGTGCTGTCCATCAGGCCTCCCTCGACGCGCCGCAGCCCGGGCAGAACGCCCAGGAGTCTTCGACGGGGTCTCCGCAGGCCGGGCAGGGGCCGACCGGCCGCGCCTCGACGCGGACCGAGAGACCGGCATCAAGGGAGTAGGAGATCGCCCGGACCCGCTCCCCGAACTCCTTCAGGGCTTCTTTGATCGCCTTCTCGTCGATGCGCTCCGGGAGATCGGGCGCGATGTGTACGACCTCATCGCCCGAAGGCTTCGGCATGCCCGTCACTCGCCTCACCTGCTGGTAGACGTCGAAGCCGTCGCCCGAGGCGACCTTCACGAAGTCCATGGGGAGTCTCCTCTCAGGCGATGCCGTAGACAGCTACTGTTGGGGCGCCGGTGACGACCTCGACCCAGAGCTTCGCGGCCGTGGCGATCGGGTAGGGAAAGACCACCGGGGCGATCGAGCCAGCGGCGGTGAGCTCGACCGAGCCGAGGAGCTTGCCGGCCAGAGCCCCGTCGCGAAACTGCACCTTGGCGGCGGCGGCGGCCTCCATCGAGTAACCGGCCCAGAGCCGAAAACCCGTGAGCCCGTCGGCGGTGACCGATTCGACGTCGTAGACGATGCCCACTACGGGTTCACCA
This sequence comes from Actinomycetota bacterium, assembly GCA_052388025.1. Lineage (GTDB taxonomy): Bacteria > Actinomycetota > UBA4738 > UBA4738 > HRBIN12 > JBQTIP01. Next base: position 827 of record JBQTIP010000212.1, on the reverse strand, counting down.
CGTAGTCGTAGATGTAGGTGCTCGCCGCAACCGGCAGCACGCTGTGGGTGAGGACGAGCGCGGTGGTCGTAGCCGAGACGGCGGCGAGCTGCTCAGTGACGCCGCCGGTGCCGCCTGCGCGGCAAGCCACCGCCACCGGCGCCGGGTCGAACGCCTCCGAGAACGTGAGAGTGACGGTGGCCGTAGCCTGCGCCAGGCCTGCTCCATTCGCGGTGACGGTGATGCGGCCTCGCCGGTCGGTCGATCCCGCTGCGACGGCGACCGTGGCTGTGGCGCCGAAACCGGCACCGAGGGCGAAGTCGGCCGCAACGAGGGCACGCGCAGCTCCTCCGTCGACAAGCCGCCCTTGGACATGGGTATCGGGCATGGATCAGCTCCTTTCGAGGGTTGAGCGAGCGGCCCGGCGCAAACCGGACCCGAGCCGAGGGGGGGAAACACTCGGTGCCACCGGCGGCGGCCGGGCCGCTCTCTCTAGTGAGTGCTGTTCTGCTGGCGGTTACGCGACGAGCGAACCGTCGAGGCCTCGAAAATCGAGCACCGTCCCGGAGTAGATGTGCCGGATCTTCAGAGTGACCTGATCGTTCGTGAACATGGAGCCCACGTTCGGCAGGTCCTGGGTCATGATCTCCGGCTCCTCCGCGCCGTAGAACCCCATCTCGATGATCGGGACGGTGTCTCGCTCGGCCGAGAGGTACCAGTTGTTCGCGTCCGTCCAGTAATCGACCACCTCGTAGTCGATCCCCTTCTGGCGTACGAAGTTGGCGTCGTTGTCGGCCGTCCCCTGCTTGCGCTCGGAGGCGGTGAGGACGAACGCCGTCTCCTCCAGG
>JBQTIP010000211.1:0-1984 GCA_052388025.1 Actinomycetota bacterium | reverse complement strand
GAGAAGCTGCGCATCATCGTCGCGAAGCCCGGCCTCGACGGCCACGACCGGGGGGCGAAGGTCGTGGCTCGGGCCCTGCGTGACGCCGGCTTCGAGGTCGTCTACACGGGTCTGCACCAGACACCGGAGCAGATCGCGGAGACGGCCATCCAGGAGGACGCCGATGCCGTCGGGCTCTCCTGCCATTCCGGGGCTCACATGACGCTGTTCCCGAAGGTCGTCCGCATCCTCCGCGAGAAGGGCGCCGCAGACATCCTCGTGTTCGGCGGCGGGATCATCCCGCGCGACGACATCCCGAAGCTCGAGGCGGAGGGCGTCGAGCGGATCTTCACGCCCGGCGCCGCGACGACGGAGATCGTCGCATGGCTCCGCGAGAGGCTCTCTGCCTCGACCGGCTGATGGACCTCTACGAGCACCAGGGCAAGGACCTGTTCGCGAAGCACGGCATCCCGCTGGTGGAGGGGTTCGTCGCCGAGACGCCCGATGACGCCCGCCGCCTCACGGAACGCTTGGGGGGAAAGGCCGCCGTGAAGGTCCAGGTGCAGATCGGCGGCCGAGGGAAGGCCGGCGGGGTGGCGCTCGCTCAGTCTCCGGAGGAGGCCGAGGAGGCCGCCCGTGGCATGCTGACCGATGGGTTCCGCGGCACGCCGGTCACTCGGGTCCTCGTGGAGCGTCTGGTGGACATCGCCGAGCAGTTCTACGCCGCGATCTCCCTCGATCGAAGCGCCGGCAAGTACCTGGCCATCGTCTCCGCCGAGGGTGGGATGGATATCGAGCAGGTGGCCCGAGAGAGGCCCGGCGCGCTGCGGAGGGTCCACGTCGACCCGCTGCTCGGCCTTCGCTCGTATCAGGTCCGCCGGCTGGGCGAGGGGCTGCCGGCCGAGGCGAAGGAGGGCGCGGCCGACGTGCTCCGCAAGATGTATGACGTACTCGTCGGGTCCGATGCCACCCTCGTGGAGATCAACCCGTTGGTCCTTCTACGCGGGGGGCTCGTCACGGCGCTCGACGCGAAGGTAACCATCGACGACAACGCGCTCTACCGCCAGCCGGAGATCGCCGCGCTGCGAGGGAGCTTCCCGATCGACCCAGTGGAGTCGCGGGCCGGGGAGGCCGGCCTTCAGTACGTGAAGCTCGACGGCGAGGTCGGGATCATCGGCAACGGCGCGGGCCTGGTGATGTCGACGCTGGACGTCGTGCAGCAGGCCGGGGCGCGGGCCGCGAACTTCCTCGATATCGGCGGCGGAGCCAGCGCCGACGTCATGGCCACGTCGCTCGAGGTCATCCTCTCGGACCCGAGCGTTCGCGCCGTGCTCGTGAATATCTTCGGCGGCATCACGCGTTGCGACCTGGTCGCGGAGGGCATCCTCGAGGCGCTCCAACGCGTGGAGGCGGGCGTTCAGATCGTCGTCCGGCTCGACGGGACGAACGCCGAGGAAGGCCGCGCGATCTTGACCCGGGCCGGCCACGAGCGGATCGTGCCCGCGGCCACGATGCTGGAGGCGGCGGAGCGGGCTGCGGAGCTCGCCGGGGCCGGCGCCCGCTGATGGCGATCCTCGTCGACGAGACGACGCGGGTCGTCGTACAAGGGATCACCGGGCATGAGGGCACTTTCCACTCGCTCCGGAACCGGGCCTACGGCACGCAGGTCGTGGCCGGCGTCACCCCGGGTAAGGCCGGGCAGGACATCGACGGCATCCCCGTGTTCGATACCGTCCTAGACGCGGTCGGTGAGACCGATGCGAACACCTCGCTGATCTTCGTTCCGGCCCGATTCGCGGCCGAGGCGATATTCGAGGCGGCCGATGCCGGCGCGCGGCTGATGGTGTGCATCACCGAAGGGATCCCGGTACGCGACATGGCGCTGGTGGCGAGCTACTTGCGGGGCAAGGACACGGCGCTGGTCGGGCCGAACTGCCCCGGGGTGATCTCGCCCGGCAAGTCGAACGTCGGGATCATCCCCGGCGAGATCTGCGCGCCGGGGAGG
>JBQTIP010000210.1:0-11134 GCA_052388025.1 Actinomycetota bacterium | reverse complement strand
AACCCTGTCGGGATCGTGCGCCTCGAAGCCTCGTCATGACGCCGGAGCTGCCGAACATCATCCTGGTCGTGTTCGACACGGCGAGGTGGGATCGGTTCGGTGCCTACGGCTACGGACGCCCGACGACCCCTACCTTCGACGCGCTCGCCGCCGAAGGTCTCCAGGTCGAGACCATGATCGCCAACGGTCCATGGACGCTCCCCTCCCACGGGAGCCTGTTCACAGGCCTGTACCCCAGCCAGCACGGGTGCGAGTGGGGAAGCGGGAATCGCCTTCGCGACTCCGTCACGATGACCATGGCGGAATGGCTGCGCGGCCTCGGATACCACACTGTCTGCGCGACGAACAACGGGCTCGTGTCCAACCAGACGGGCCTGGCTCGCGGCTTCGACCGATACGCGTTCCGCCTGGATCTCGAGCGAGGCAGGCGAAGGCACTTCCGGCGCGCAAGGAAGGTCCTTCTCGGTGGGGATTCGGGCGGGCGGATCGTCAACGAGTGGATCCGCCGCGAGCTGGCCGATGCCCCCTCTCCGTTGTTCCTGTTCGTCAACTACGTCGAGTGCCACTGGTCCTACGCGCCCCCGCTTGGGCTCGCGAGGCGCGTGGGTGGCCCTCGCTTCGGCTTCCTGGAGGGCCTCAAGTATCGCGCGACCGTCGCCGCACGCATCGGACCCTGGGAGGCGATCGCGAGAGCCGGCGACCGGGAGCTGGACATCTACTCGACCCTGTACGACGGCGAGCTGCGCAACGTGGATGGGCATCTCTCGGACCTGATGGGGATCCTCGAGCGGACGGGGCACCTCGACGAGCGTTCCGTCCTCATGGTCACGTCGGATCACGGTGAGCACCTCGGGGAGCACGGCCTCGCCGACCACCATGCATCCTTGGACGATCTGCTCCTGCGGGTCCCGTTCGTCGTCCGGAGTCCCGCTCTCGTTCCCGCCGGGCATCTTGCCGGCATGTACGAATTCGTGGACGTCCTCCCGTCACTCGCGAGCCTGATCGGTCGGGAGCTTCCCTCCTCGAGTCTCGAGGAGCGTAGGAGCGACCTCTTCGGGGCTCGCTCGGAGAGAGGGGAGGAGGATTACGCGTTCGCGGAATGGCGCTCGTGGAGCGGGCAGGAGCTGGCCCGGCTGGCCAGGCGCAACCCGTCCTACGATTTCTCCGGTCTCGCTCGAGACCTCGCCTGCGTGCGCGATCACCGATTCAAGCTGACCCGCGCATCGGACGGGACGGAGAGCCTTCACGATCTCGAGGCGGATCCGTCGGAGGAGGTCGACGCGGCGGGGCTGTGGCCGGACGTGGCGCGCCTGCTGGGCTCCCGCCTCGACGCCGCTCTGGAATCGTGGACGGATTGGCGGGAGGACCGCTCCACGGTAACGGAGCAGGAGCGTTTGGAGATCGAGGCGCAACTCTCTCAGCTCGGCTATATCTAGGCAGGATGCCCGGGAGCGACCGTGCGAAGCCCGCTCTTCTCCGTGATCATCCCCACATTCGGCCGGCCGGCGTTCCTCGCCGAGGCGATCGGTTCCACGCTCGCCCAGTCGGTAGAGGACTTCGAATGCATAGTCGTCGACGATGCGAGTCCCGCGCCGGCCGACACTCCTGATGATCCGCGCGTCCGGCGAGTGCGGCGTGACGAGAACGGAGGGCCGGCCGCGGCCCGGAACACCGGGATGGCCGTCGCCCTCGGCCGGTATCTCGCGTTCCTCGACGACGACGACCTGTTCATGCCGGATCGGCTGGCTCACGCGATGGAAGGCCTGCGGCGGGCGCCGGTCTCCATCTGCTGGCGTTCGGATCTCCCACGGTCTTCGGAGCGTCTCGAGCACTTCGAGGGGGATGTGTCCGACTCGATCCTCGACGGCCTCACGCCGTCGCTCGGACAGGTGGCGATCGAACGGAGCCTGGCTCCGGCATTCGACGAGCGGTTCCTGGGGGCCGAGGACGTCGAGTGGTGGCTTCGAGTGGCCGGAACCTGCACCGTCGCCACGGTTCCGCGGGTAGGCGTGGTCTATCGGCTTCACTCCGGCTCCCGAAACCGGAGCGGCCTGGACGCGCGGGTGAGGGGCAGCCTGCTCCTCCTCGAGACGCACTCGGAGTACTTCGCGCGCCATCGGCGCGCGGCGGCCTTCCGGTGGAAGCGCATCGGGCTGATGGCGCGTTCGCTGGGGGATCACGCTCTAGCTCGGCGAGCCTTCCGGCGGGCCCTCGCGCTCCGTCCCGAGCTGGCTACCGCGTGGCACCTCTTGCGCTCGCTCCGGCCGTCGACCGATACCACGCCGCTCGCGGACCTCGTCTGAGGCGTCCGCGACGGCGCGCGACCGAGTCGGGATCCACCATCACGACAGGGAAGGCTTCGGGAGCGAGATGAGATCGCGAAAACGACACCCTGTAGGGACGGACGATCGCCCCATCGTCGTGTTCATCGCGCTGGCGCGGGGGATCGGCGGATCGACCCGGAGCCTCGCGACCGTGCTCGCGCATCTCAGGCCTGGGCTCGTACGTGCCCTCGCCGTGCCGAAGGAGGGGAAGTTCCCTTCCCTCCTTAAGGAGCGATCGCTCCTGGAGGAGCACATCCCGCTACCGGGTCCGAGGGAGTCGCGCTTCCCCAGGCTGTACCGTCTCTGGGCTGCGTGGCGGATCGCGCGGTGGGTGTGGGCCCGGAGGGCCCGCGTCGTGGCGATCCACGCGAACGGGCCGGAGGAGCTGAACGTCGCCGCCCCCGCCGCGTTGATCGCTCGGGTGCCCATCGTCGTGTGGTCCCACGCTCGCAACCCTTCGCCGTGGATGAAGCGGCTCGCGCCCGTCCTGCGGCGGCTACTGCGCAAAGTCCGATGGGCGGCGGTGTCCGAGAGTGCCCGCCGGGTGCTCGTGAAAGGAGGGCTCACCGACGGCGCGAACGTGGAGATCATCCCGAACCCGATCGACCCATTGGACGTTCTCTGCGGCGATCGCGATCCCTCGTCCTCGCTGTCGATCGGCTACTTTGGCTCGGATGCCCCTTACAAGGGCCTTCAGTTCCTCCCCGATGTCGTGGAGCGGTTGGACGACCAGCCCGTGACATGGCACGTGTTCGCGAGCGAGCGAGCGCGAGAGAACGGCCTCGCGTGGCGACGCCTGCGATCGTTCCCGAAGGACCGCGTGTCGTTCCCCGGGAAGCTCGAGGACGTGCGGCCGGCCTATGCGGCGTGCGACATCGTCTTCTGCCCGTCCCTTGAGGAGACGTTCTGTCGCGTGGCGGCAGAGGCCATGCTGAACGGGATCCCCGTCGTGGGGAGCGACCTGGAGCCGCTCCGACACCTCCTCGGCTCGGAGGAAGCCGGGCTGCTGTTCCCGGCCGGAGACGTCGGCGCGGCGGCCGATGCGATCCGCCGCCTCGTCGCCGACCCGGACCTTCGCCGGCAGATGGGCGAGGTGGGTCGTGCTCGCGCTCGATCCTTCGACCCGGAACGGGTCGCGGCGGAGCTCGAGAAGCTTTACGGGATCGACGACCGGTCGATCCGCGCCGGCCGGCAGTCGGCCGCCTGACTCCGGAGTGCCACGATGCTTCCGAGCTTCCTCGTCATCGGCGCGATGAAAGCCGGGACCACCAGCCTGTATCGGTACCTCGGCAGCCATCCGGACGTGTTCGTGTCCCGGACGAAGGAGCTCAACTTCTTCACGTCCGAGCACAACTGGGGGCTCGGTCAAGCCTGGTACGAGCGGCAGTTCGCCGAGGCGGGAAGCCACGCGATCGCGGTCGGTGAGGCATCGACCAACTACGCAAAGCATCCAGAGTTCAGCGGGGTAGCCGACCGGATCGCGGGGCTCCTTCCCGACGTCAGGCTCCTCTACGTCGTGCGGGACCCGATCGATCGAATGCGATCCCAGTATCTGCACCGGGTTGGCAGGGGCAAGGAGCGAAATGCGATCGAGACGGCGCTTCTCGAGAACCCGATCTACCTGGACACCAGCCGGTATGCGTCGCAGATCGAGCAGTACCTCGAGCACTTCGACCGGGACCGGCTGCTGATCGTGGTCTCGGAGGAGCTACGGGAGCGTCGCGAGCTCACGATGAGCCGGGTGTACGAGTTCCTGGGTGTCGGCCCGGACCTGGCGAACCCGGCCGTCGAGGCGGAGTTCTACCGGACGGCCGACCGACGGATGTACCGGTCGGGGATCAGGGCCCTCCGTGAGAGGCGTGGCATTGCCGCGATAAGCCGCTTGGCTCCACGGCCTCTGAAGCGAGCCACCATCGGCCTCACGACCAGATCGATGGATCCGAGCGGGGCAGCGATCTCCGAGGACTTGCGCATCCGGCTTGTGGATCGGCTTCGCGACGACATGCGGCGTTTCCGCTCCCATGTGGGGGATGGATTCGACACGTGGGGGATCGAATGAGCTACTCGGATCGGGCCCGGAGGATCGAAGGCTGATGCCGGACGTCAAGGTCCTCTACATAGTGGCCTGGGGTCGGAGCGGAAGCACCATACTGGGCAACCTCCTCGGCGAGCTCGACGGCTTCTTCCACGCGGGGGAGCTACGTACCATCTGGGGAAAGGGCCTCCTCAGGGGTCGTCTCTGCGGCTGTGGCGTTCCGGTCGCGGAGTGTGAGATCTGGTCGGCCGTGATCGGGCAAGCGCTCGATGACGGGAACAGTAGGCCGCTCGATCCGGAGACGGTGCATCGGTGGCAGTCGGAGGCCGTTAGGCTGCGGCACACGTCACGGTTGCTGCGGACGGCGCCGGGACGGCCATCGGGGCGCCCATCGCTCGATTCGTACCTGAGGGTCGCCGCTCGGCTGTACGGCGCGATCTCTCGGGTTACCAGCTCGCGGGTCGTCGTGGACTCGTCGAAGCGGCCCGCCGATGCAGCGCTGCTCTCGCTGCTGCCCGGGATCTCGCCTTCGTTCGTTCACCTGGTCCGCGACCCGCGAGCGGTGGCCTACTCGTGGCAGCGCAAGAAGGCGTCCCCGGGCGAGGGACACGACGAGGAGATGCTCCGGTACAGCACGCTCACCAGCGCTTGTAGTTGGACCGCCTCCAACCTGGCAGCAGAGGCCGTCCGACGGCGTCGCGGCCGGGGCCGGTCGATGATGGTCAGGTACGAGGACTTCGTCCTGCGGCCTCGAGCCACAGTGGAGGAGATCCTTCGGATGGTCGACCAGGGCCCCACCGACCTCCCGTTCGCCGGCGAGCGAACCGTCCGACTCACGCGGAACCACACGGCCGGAGGAAACCCGGACCGATTCTCGGCCGGTCCGATCGAGCTCAGGCTGGACGACGAATGGGTGACCGGCCAGCGGCGGACCGATCGCCTGCTGGTGTCTGTCCTCTCGCTGCCGCTGCTGTCCCGCTACGGGTACCCGGTCCGGCCCAGGGCGCAGTCTCGGAGCGCGATCCCGGCGTCCGACGCCGGCTGATGTCGTGCGCCCGGCCGTCCCTACGCGAAGGGCGAGATGCTTTGCACCCGTGCGTTCCACTCCGGTCGCAGGGTGCCGGGTCTGTCCGATCGCTGCAGGCTGATATTGCCGTGGACAGCATCCTGGACCCGGACCACGGAGCTGGGATCGATCGCCGAGGCGAGCCAGAACTCGTTCCCCTCCCAGGCGCAGCCGATGCAGTCGAGGTACTCGGCCCTGGTCTTCTCGCGGGTCAGCCCGATGCCCGCCTTCTTCGCGCCGCGGAAGGTGCAGGCTTGGAAGACGACGGGGATGGTGTTGGACAGGATGTGCGTGTCGTTCACGACGTCGTAGTCCGACATTCCTCCGCCGTCGAACCGGACGTTCTCGAACATGAGCGAACCGTTGGAGAGCGCAGCGAGCTTCATGCCGCCCGCCAGATTGCCGTAGAAGGTGCTGTCCTTGTAGAGGTAGGAGTTCAGGTAAGAGCCATGGTACGCCCCGACCCCGCCGTTGTTGTAGACGGTGAAGCGAAGGACCTCGTGCGGGTCCCCGTCGGTCTGCCAGACGAAGATGCCGTTCACCTTGTTGTTGTGAGCGACGCAGTCCTCGCTGGTCCATACGCCGGCGTTCTTCTGTGTCGGCCACTGGAAGCCGTTGGCGTTCTTGACGCCTTGGACCCCGACCGCGACGCAGTTGCGGACGGTGTTCCCGAGGCCGGCGCCCAGGAGGAACGCGGTCAGGTAGTACCCCGGCGTCCCTCGTGGGACCTGCACCTGCGAGGCCACGCACTGATCCCACGTGATGTTGTTGGTGTCATCCCCGAGGTTCCACCAGAACGCCTCGTCGTGCGTGTTGTGACTGACGCAGTTCCTCAGGGTGAGGCCGTCGCTCATGTGCGTCACGAACGCGTGGTTTCCGGCGTCGCGGACGACGACACCGTCGGCAACGGTGCCACTTTGGCCCTCCGCCATGTGGAAGTGGAAACCGTACCGGCCGAGGACCCCGACCGTGGTGTTGCCCGACGTCTTGCGCGGGCCAACGTGCCGGATCTGCGTGTGGTTCACCACCTGAGGCTGATCCGAGTGGATCCACACGTGCGCTCGGCCCGTCGGCGCTCCTTCGATGCGCACGTTCCGGGAGAGGTTGAGCACCTCGGCCGTCATGGTCACGCCCGGCGCCACGGCAACGGCCGGGTGATCGTAGACGGTGGCCTGAGCGAGCGTGATTGTCCTCCCGCTGATGGCCGCGATCGTCGTGGTGTCGTAGGCGAGGTAGTGGGTGAAAGATGTCGGAGCAAGCGTCGGGGTAAGCACGATCTCGTCGCCCACCTGCCACCCCGTCGGATCCGCGCTCAGCTGGAGCGTAGTCGCACCCTTCGCGACGGCGCCCGCCACGCGCGTCCAGGCCAGCTTGGGCGACCCGTTGATGTCCAGGACCCCCGAGCCGGGAACCCACAGACCGACGTCCGTTCCCAGGACGATCAAGCCGCCGCCGACGAAATTGCTCTCGTTCACGTTCGCGAAGGAGACCTTGTGGACGACGGAGGCGGCCGACGGCCGCATCTGGAGGCGTCCCATGACGACCACGTTTCCGGTGCTGGTCAGCGTCCGGCTGGCGCCAGGGTCGAAGATCAGGCTGCCGCCCTCCGCGATCGTCACGCCCGCGACCTGCGGGCTGGTGTCGAGGAAGACCGGTTTGGCGATGGTCACCACGGAGTTGGGCCCGGGGAGAGTGCCGCCCCACGTGGCGGGATCGCTCCAAGGGAAGGTGCCGGGGGGAGCGGCGGCAAGTGCCATTCGGGCTAGCGACACGGGCGCCGCAGCCATCACTCCCGTCGCGCCGGCAAGCCAGAGGAACCTACGTCGCGTGAGATGGTCTGCGGGATCGCGCGTGCGTGGCTCGAACATAGTAGTGGCCCTCTCTAGTCGGTCCGGACTAGTTATCGGCTCGCCGGAACCGCAAACCTGAGAGCTATTTCTTCGAGCCGATCGGGGGACGGCTCTGTGGCCCGAATAGGGGAGTCCGCGGCGGAGCAGCGTGGAGGGCGAGTGCGGATCCTGTACCTGATCGACGGGCTCTTCGGGGGCGGTGCGGAACAGTCTCTCGCGGCCCTCGCTCCCTGCTACGCGGATCGAGGGCTGGCGCTCGACGTTGCCTACCTCCGCGAGCGTGAGGGCGACCAAGGGGAGCTGCTGGCCGCCGGCGTCGGCCTCTTTTCCCTGTCGGGCCGGGGAGGCCGCGCCGGATGGGTGCGCAGGGCTCGGGGGCTGGTTTCATCGAATCAGCCGGACCTCATCCACACGACCCTGTTCGAATCCGACGTTGTCGGCAGGATCGTGAGCACGCTGACCCGTGTGCCGGCCGTGTGCAGTCTGGTGAACGTGCCCTACGGGCCCGAGCACCTCGGGGATCCGCGATTGCGAGCTTGGAAGGTGCGGATGGCACAGGGGATAGATGCTCTCACCGCTCGGAGGGTAGTTCGCTTTCACGCGATCACGTCGTTCGTCGCCGAGGTGATGGCCCGTCGCCTCCGCTTGAACCCCGCGACGATCGACGTGGTGCCAAGGGGGCGCGATCCGCAGCGACTTGGGACTCGCACTCGGGACCGGAGGCTGCGCGCTCGGGCCGCCGTCGCCGTTGACGACGGCAGCCCGCTTGTGCTCGTGGCCGCCCGCCAGGAGCATCAGAAGGGTCTCGACGTCTTGCTGAAGGCGTTTCCCCTTGTGCTGCAAGCGCTTCCGGGGGCTCGGCTCGTCGTCGCCGGCAGAGAGGGGAACCAGACGCCGCTCCTGCAGGACATCGTCGACCGGCTCGGTCTCTCCGAGAGCGTTCAGTTTCTGGGGCCCAGGCCGGACGTCCCCGATCTTCTCTGCGGCGCCGATGCCTTCGTCCTTCCTTCGCGTTGGGAGGGCCTCGGCAGCGTGCTGGTCGAGGCGATGGCGCTCGAAGCGCCGATCGTCGCGTCCGATCTCCCGGCCGTGAGGGAGGTTCTCCCCGCGGACGAAACGGCCAGGCTCGTCGTGCCGGACCGGCCGGACAGCCTCGCCGCCGGGATCCTGGAAACTCTCACTCAGCCGGGAGATGCGGCCGAGAGGGCGCGGCGAGCGCGCGCTCGGTTCCTCGAGCGGTACACCATCGATCGAGTGGCCGACGGCATGGCGGCGTTCTATGAGCGGGCGCTCGCTCCTGCGGGACGAGCCGCCTGATGTGGGGATTGGTGCGATGAGGGTCTTGCACGTCGTCGCAAGTGGGAGGCGGCGGGGAGCCGAAGTCTTCGCATCCGACCTTGCCGGAGCTCTGGCGCAGCAGGGCGTGGTTCAGCGCGTTGCCGTGCTGAGGGCCTCCGAAGGGCACGCCGTTTCCTACGCCGTTCCCGTCACGTCGCTGAACGGGAAGGGCATGCGGGTCCCGGGGTTGCGTATGGACTCGCGAACCCTGGGCGCGTTGCGCGGCCTCATCGGCGGCTGGAAGCCGGACGTGATTCAGGCGCACGGCGGCGAACCGCTCAAGTACTCGGTCGCCGTGGCGCTTGGGAGACGGCGCCCGCTCGTGTACCGGCGCATCGGGTCCGTCATCGAGGAGCTGGCTCGAGGTCCGCGACGGACCGCGTACGGCAGTCTCATGCGGCGCGCGGCACGCGTCGTGGCGGTCGCCGACGTGCTGCGTAAGGAGACGATCGAGGTATTCCGAGTCTCGGCCGACCGGGTCGTGACGATCCCCAACGGCGTGGACCCAGAGCGGCTCGAGCCCACAATGGGGCGGCATGAGATCCGTCGATCGATCGGCATCGCCCCATCGGCCCCCGTGGTCCTGTCGCTGGGAGCCCTCGTGTGGGAGAAGGACCCGATGCTTCAGCTCGACGTCGCAGCCCGGCTCTTGCGGGCCGATCCGGACCTCGTCGTTCTCATGGCCGGAGACGGAGAGATGCGGGAAGCGGTTGAGGCCGCGGTCCGGGACCGAGGCCTCACGGGACGGATTCTTCTGCTCGGTGCGCGCTCCGATGTGGCCGACTTGCTCGCGGCGAGCGACGCCCTGCTCTTTGCGAGCAAGTCCGAGGGGATGGCCGGGACCGTCATCGAGGCTGGGATGGCGGGAGTGCCGGTCGCCGCGTTCTCGGTAGGGGGGGTCCCGGAGGTGATCCAGGACGGCGTGACGGGCCTCCTGGCCCCCCCCGGCGACGTCGACTCGTTGGCCGGTCACATCATGGAGTTGCTGCACGACCCTGCCGCGCGGGAGGCCATGGGACGGAATGCCCGAGGGACCTATCGCGCTCGGTTCGGCATCAAGGCCATCGCGCCGCAATACCTCGCCCTCTACGAGGAGCTCCTCGAGGCACCGTGACACCTCGCTGATAACCAAAACCTATGAAGCGGATACTCCTTCTCATCAAAGGCCTCGGTCGAGGCGGGGCCGAGCAGCTGCTCGCGAGCGCCGCGCCCCTGCTCGACCAAACGCGATTCGGATACGAGGTCGCGTATCTGCTCCCCTGGAAGAACGCGCTGGCGGGGGATCTGCAGCGAGCGGGCCTGCGGGTGGAGTGCCTCTCGGGAGGTGAAGGAGTCGCCTGGGCCGGACGCCTTCGATCGTTGGTCCGTCGCCGAGGGATCGATCTGGTCCACGTGCACTCTCCGTATCCGGCGATCGGAGCGAGGCTGATCTTCGGTCGGACCGGGCCCCGAGTCGTATACACGGAGCACAACATCTGGGCGCGATATCACCTCGCGACATATTGGGCGAACATGATCACGTTCCCGAGGAACGACCATGTCTTCGCGGTCTCGGATCACGTGCGGGCGTCGATCGGCTATCCGGCACCGCTCCGATGGCTGTCGATGCCCCCGGTCGAGACGCTCTACCACGGGATCGATCCGGAGGCGGTGAGTGCCTGGTTCGCCCACGACGGGATCCGCCGCGAGCTGGGGGTTCCCGAGGACGCGCCGGTGGTGGGCACGATCGCGAACTTCAAGGTCCACAAGGCCCACGACGTGCTGCTGCGGGCCGCCGCGGAGGTCCGCCTGACCGTCCCGGATGTTCGCTTCGTGCTGGTGGGAACCGGTCCGCTGGAGGACGATGTGCGCCGGCACGCTCGGGCCATGGGCCTCGACGGGACTGTCGTCTTCGCCGGTTTCCGCGACGACGCACCGAAGGTGGCGGGCACGTTCGATGTGTTCGCCCTCCCATCGACCTACGAGGGCCTGTCGATCGCGCTGCTGGAAGCGATGGCGCTGGGCAAGCCGCCGGTCGTGACCAATGTGGGCGGCCTACCGGAGGTCGTCGAGAACGATCGCGACGGCGTCGTGGTGCCGCCCGGCGATCCGGGTGCTCTCGCCGACGGCATCCTCTCGCTCCTGACAAATCGAGAGAAGCGGCTCAGGCTCGGGGAGGGAGCCCGCAGCCGCGCCATGGAGTTCGACATACGCAAGGCGGTGCGCCGGATGGAGGAGGTCTATAAGGGGCTGCTCGCATGAGCGGGACGGTGCCTGGGGTCGACATCACCCTGCGTCCCTACCGGGGCGACGATGAGTCCCGGGTGCTGGAGCTGCTGACCGCTTCCCTGGGCGCCGGGCCGGCGGGGGAGCGCCCGGCGGAGTTCTTCCGCTGGAAGCATCTGGAGAGTCCCTTCGGCCCGTCCTTCATGCTGGTCGCCGAGGATGCTGATCGCGTGGTGGGGCTGCGAGCTTTCATGCGTTGGAGATTCCGTGTTGCGGGCGCTGTGGTGAACGCGGTCCGGGCGGTGGACACGGCCAC
>JBQTIP010000209.1:0-58796 GCA_052388025.1 Actinomycetota bacterium | reverse complement strand
CAGCCAGGTGACTCGTTCAGCTTCACGATCACCGTCACGAACAACGGCGACGCCACGGCCCACGACGTGGTCGTTACCGACACCTTGCCGGCAGGGCTCACGATCACGAGCGTCTCGGGCCCGAACTGCTCGGTCGTCGGCCAGACCGCAACGTGCAACGTCGGCGACCTGGCCCCTGGCGCGAGCGTGGAGATCACGATCAACGTGACCGCCGACGAGGGCGCCTGCCCGAGCGTGACGAACCAGGCGACCGTCACGTTCGATCAAGGGGACGGCTCGGTATCGGTCGGCAGCAACCCGGTCACGGTAGGGGTGAACTGCCAGCCCGATGTCGGCATCGTGAAGAACGCCGACGCTCCCGGAGGCGGCGTCGTCGCCGGCGAGTCGTTCAGCTACACGATCACCGTGACCAACAACGGCACCGGCACCGCCCACAACGTGATCGTCACCGACACGGTGCCCGACGGCCTAACCATCGACAGCGTCGACGGCCCGAACTGCTCGGTGAACGGTCAGACGGTCACCTGCCTCATAGGAGACCTGGGCCCGGGCGAGAGCGTGACGATTACGATCAACGTGACCGCCACCGAGGACGCCTGCCCGAGCGTGACCAACACAGCCACGGTCACGCACGACGAGGGCTCGGCCGAGAGCAACCCGGTCACCGTGACCGTCGACTGCGTTGAGGGTGGAGTCGTCACGCCGACGCCCACTCCCACCGTGGGCGGGGTCGCATTCACGGGCGCCGGATCGGCCGGTCTCGGCCTCCTTGCGCTCGCCCTGCTTGTGCTGGGAAGTGGCCTGCTCTACCTAGGCCGCCGGACGCTCGGCGACTCGGACGCCTAGGCTAGGCCTGCGCGAACAGAACGAAGAGGCTGCCCGGGCTCTCGGAGCCCTGGCCGCCTCGTGCTTCCCGAGCCTCTTGGTTAGCCGTAGAAGATCAGCGTCACCCAGTACGTGCCGTCCCGTTTGACGACGCCGATCCCGACGTGATCGAAGGACTTCCGGAGGATGTTCCTCCTGTGGGCGGTGCTCGCCATGAAGGCCGTCTCCAGGCTCTCGAGCGACCCGCCGCTCCCCACGTTCTCCCCGCCGATCGACCAATCGTAGGGAGCCAGCGCGCCGGTCAGGTTCGACGAGTGGTAGATGCTCCCTGCGTTGGCCATCTCACGGCTGTGCTGTTTGGCGACGCGGGAGAGACGGATGTTGAGCTCCAATCCCGCCACCTCACGGTCCGCCCGATCCTCGTTCGTTAGGGCCAGCATCGTGTTGCGGGCCCTCGTCTGGGCGTCTGCGGGCGGGACGAGTCCGACGAGGAGGAACGCAGCGAGCAGGGCCGCCACGATCGCCCCCAGCCCCCTTCGGCCGGCGACGCCTCGAACCATGCGAGCCTCCCAATCCAGGGTCCCTGGGACCGGGGGCCCTGCTGGGGGCTCTCAGTCCTTCGACGGCTCGGCTGCCTTCGCCTCTCGGCGCTAAGGCCCTGAGCTTTGCGTGCCGCCGTTTCCGACGGTTTGCCCTTTCGGGACCAACCCTGTTCTTGCTGCCTATACGCGTATCGGCAAACGGGCCCCCCGTCTTTAGCTCGATCGGGTCACGACCAGGCCCAATGCGGTAGGCCGGCCGCTCTACGGAGCACGTGTGGGGGGCCTACCAGCGGAGCTTGAGGTGCCTGGCCGCGCGAGCTTCGTCGAGACGTCTGACCGGCGTGGTGACCGGGGCCTGGTGGAGCAGCTCGGGCTCGCTCCCGGCCTCCTCCGCCGCCTGAAGAAGCGCGGCGGCGAAGGCGTCGAGGGTCTCCTTCGACTCCGTCTCGGTGGGCTCGATCATCATCGCCTCCTCCACCACGAGCGGGAAGTACACCGTGGAGGGGTGGAACCCGAGGTCGATGACCCGCTTCGCGATGTCCATGGCCCGCACGTTGTGCTCTTCCTTGAATCGCCGCGCGGTCGACACGAACTCGTGCATGGGTCGCCCGGACGGGTACGCGAGCGGGTAGACATCCTTGATCAGCTCGGCCAGGTAGTTGGCGTTCAGTACGGCCCGCTCGCCCACCGCGCGCAAGCCGTCGGCGCCGTGCAGGAACACGTAGGCGTACGCGCGAACGAGGACCCCGAAGTTGCCGTTGAACCCGTGCATGCGTCCGATCGAGTCCGGCCGGTCGTGCTCCAGGCGGAAGGCCCCGGTTGCGTCGTCCCGCTCGACGAGCGGCGAGGGGAGATAGCGAGCCAGCTCGGCCGTGACCGCGACGGGGCCGGCCCCGGGCCCTCCCCCTCCGTGGGGGGTGGCGAAGGTCTTGTGCGTGTTGATGTGAACGATGTCGAATCCCATGTCACCGGGCCTGCAGCGGCCAAGGATCGCGTTCAGGTTCGCCCCGTCGTAGTACAGCAACCCACCGACGCCGTGCATCACGCGGGCGATCTCCTCGATCTCCTCTTCGAACAGCCCGAGGGTGTTGGGGTTGGTCAGCATGAGGCCCGCGATGTCCTCGTCCACGAGCTTCTCGAGGGCCGACACGTCGACCAGCCCGCGCGAGTCGGAGGGAACCGCGATTGCCTGATAGCCGGCCAGCCGCACGCTCGCCGGGTTCGTGCCGTGGGACGAATCCGGGATCACGACCTTGCTCCTGGCCACCCCGGATCCGATGTGGTGGGCCCGCATGACGAGCAGGCCCGTCAGCTCCCCGCAGGCGCCGGCGGGCGGCTGGAGCGTCGCGCGGGACATCCCGGTCACCTCGCACAGGGCGCTCTCCAGGCGCCACAGCATCTCCAACGCCCCCTGCATGGTGTGGTCGGGCTGCAGGGGGTGAGCCCTCTGGAAGCCGGGGAGGGCCGCCACCGTCTCGGCGACCTTCGGGTTGTACTTCATCGAGCAGGAGCCGAGCGGGTAGAACCCGGTGTCCACCCCGTAGTTCGCCTGGGAGAGTCGGGTGTAGTGGCGGATGAGGTCGATCTCCCCCACCTCCGGGAGCTCCGCCGGCCGCCGCCTCGCGTGCTCCGGCGGCGTCGCGACCTTCGGGACGTCCAGCTCCGGGAAGCTCGAGGCCCGCCGGCCCGGCCGGGACAGCTCCTTCACGGTCCCGCCGCCAGGAGGGCCTTGGCGTCTGAGCGGCGCTCCGATCACCCGAGCGCCTCCGCCATGGCCTCGGCGAGCCGGTCGATGTCGTCGCGAGATCGCCGCTCCGTGATCGCCACCACGAGGCCGCGTCCGTCGCCGTCCGCGAGCGGCACGCCCGCCAGGAAGCCTCGCTCGATCAGGTCGTCGCGAACCTCGGCGGCGTCGCGTGGGAGCCGGATCGCGAACTCCTTGAAGAAGGGCGCGTCCGGGAAGAGCAGCTCCACGCCGGGGATCTCCGTCAGGCGCTTCGCCGCGTAGCTCGCCTTCGCGGCGCACTGGCGACCGACCTCTTGCAACCCCTCTGGGCCGAGCCAGGCCAGGTACACGGTCGCGGCGACCGCCATCAGCGTCTGGTTCGTGCAGATGTTGGAGGTGGCCTTCTCACGGCGGATGTGCTGCTCACGGGCCTGGAGCGTGAGCACGTACCCGCGTCTTCCGTCGACGTCGAGGGTCTCTCCCACGATCCTTCCGGGGAGCCTGCGCACGTGATCCAGCCTGGTGGCGATGATCCCGAGGTACGGGCCACCGTAGCTCAGGTGGTTCCCGAGCGACTGGCCCTCAGCCACCGCGACGTCGGCACCGACCTCGCCGGGGGGCGCCAGGATCCCGAGCGAGAGCGGATCGAACACCTGGACGGCGCTCGCTCCCCCATCGTGTGCCCGGTCGAACAGATCGCGGACCGGCTCGAGGACGCCGTAGATGTTGGGGTGCTGCACGACCACGGCGGCGACGTCGGATCCCACCTCAGGTACGCCGCCCCTTCCGGCGTCTCCCCCGAACATCTCCGGTTCGTATCCCTCACCCCTTCCGTAGGTGCGAAGGGTCTCCACGTACCTCGGATCGACGCCCGAGGACACGAGGACACGTCGGCGGTCGGAGGAACGCGTGAGGTTGACCGCCTCCGAAAGAGCCGTGGCGCCGTCGTACAGGGACGCGTTGGACACGTCCAGCCCCGTCAACTCGCAGATCATCGATTGGTACTCGAACAGCGCCTGCAGCACGCCCTGAGAGAGCTCCGGTTGGTAAGGGGTGTACGAAGTGTAGATCTCGGAGCGTCCGGCGAGGGCCCACACGACGGAGGGCACATAGTGGTCGTAGGCGCCGGCGCCCGCAAAGCAGATCAGGTCGTCGGCGTGCCGGTCACGGGCGGCCAGCGCTCGCAGGTCCGCAACGATCTCCATCTCCGAGACGCCGCGTGGGATGGACAGCGGTCGATCCAGGCGCACTTCCGGTGGGATCTGGTCGAACAGCCGGTCGAGCGACTCGAGGCCGCAGCGGGCCAGCATGTCGCGGACGTCCTCGTCGGTATGCGGCGCGAACCTCATCGCTCCCCCGTAGTCTACGGCGGGCCGGACGGTCACCCGAGGCTCAGGTCGTCACGTCCTCCAGGCCGTACTTCGTGACGAGCGACAGGTAGTCGCGCTGGTAGAAGATCTTGCAGTTGACGCCCGGGTAGAGTTCCCGCAGGCGGCGAATCTTCCGGTTCTTCTTCGTCACGAGCTTCTGGTTGAGCGTAGTGATCTCGATGTGAAGGTCGTACTGGGAAAGGTAGAAGTCGGGCGTGAACCGCTGGATGACATTGCCCTGTTTGTCCCAGTCCAAGTCGAACGACGTCGGCTCGTACTCCCAGTCGATCTGGTAGAAGTCCAACAGCTTTGCGAACTGGCGCTCGCTGGCATGCGCGAAACGGACGGTGTCGCTCTTGAGGGCCGGCGCGTCGGCCGCCGTCTGCGAGGTCACGCCTCGCTTGCCCGAGCGACCTCGCGAGGTTTCCTTCTCCCCTTGGCCAGGGTTCCCTCGAGATCGGTCCATACCCTGTCGACCGCGATGGCGAACACGCCCTGCCCTTTGGAGAGGAGGTCCACGATGGCCTCAGGCGATTCGGCCTCGTAGATTCGCACGCCGTCCGACATCAACGTGACGCCGTGGGCGGGCTTCTTCATGTCCCGGAGATACTCCACGGCCCGTCGGACCCGCTGGAGGGACACGCCGGTATCCAGCAGGCTCTTGATGACCTTGAGCGCGACGAGATCCTGGAACGAGTACAGGCGCTGGGTTCCGGATCCCTGGGCGTCCTTGACTGAGGGCCTCACGAGGCCGGTCCGGGCCCAGTAGTCGAGCTGCCGGTAGCTGATCCCGACGATCCTGCAGACGTCGGGGACACGATATCCCTCTTCCGCCATCACAACTCCGTAATTACGCGGGCGTAGCGTACGCTAGTGACCCGCGACGACGGTGTCAACCACCCCGGTCTCAACTCGGCACGCGCCGACCACGGGCTCTCTTCGCTCAAGCTGATCGCCACGCTTTCCGTCGACGCTCGCCGCAGCGGGTGCAGTGATGACGCGCAGCCTACGTTCTCATCGTGATCTCGAAAGAGAGCGCCTCCCTGTGTGGTGCTGGGAGCGTCTAGGGACCGGTCCTCTACGGACGAGCCGGCCCCGGGCCGGCCGCTATACGAAGTCCTCCGGGTTGACGTTCTCGAGGAACTCGCGGAACCGCTCGACCTCCTCTTCATCCTCCTCACCGGCAGGTATCAGGATGGAGGCCTCGGACAGAACGTCCTCGCTGGCGAAGATCGGGCACTCGAGGCGTACTGCGAGCGCTATGGCGTCGCTCGGCCGCGAAGAGATCGCGAGCGCGGTGCCGTTGCGCTGCATGTTGATCACGGCGTAGAAGGTGCCGTCGCGGAGCTCGGTGATCGCGATGCTCTGCACCTGCACCGCGAGCTCCTCGAGTATGTTGCGGAGCAGGTCGTGCGTCATCGGGCGGGGCGTGACGACGCCCTGGAGCGCGAGCGCGATGGCCTGCGCCTCCGCGTTGCCGATCCAGATAGGGAGGAATCGCTCGCCCTCCCGCTCGCGGAGGAGCACGATCGGCTGGTTTCCGGGGAGCTCGATCCGAACGCCGGCGAGATTCATTTCGATCATGGCTCAGGCACGACTGTAGCCCGACCCCCCACGTCAGACAACCTCACGGCCGGCGCCGTCTGCGACTAGGAAGGGCAGCAGCAGATTCGGGTTCGCCGCGAGGGACGGGAAGTCCTCGACCGCCAGGATGTCGGGCAGGTTCCGGTAGCGCTCCTCGAAATCCAGTCCGAACCCGACCACGAACCGATCGGGACAGTCGAACCCGCGATAGCGGATCTCTAGCGGGGCGATCCGCCGTACGGACTTGTCCAGCAGCGCGCAGATCTCGACCGAGGCGGGATTCCGCGACGCGAGGACGGAGATCAGATATGAAAGCGTGAGGCCCGTGTCAACGATGTCCTCGACGATCAGGACGTCCCGACCCCCGATGTCGGCGTCGAGGTCTTTCAGGATTCGAACCCGCCCCATGGACTCGGCAGCCTCGCCGTAGCGCGAGATCGACATGAACTCCACGGAGAGCGGGAGGCGGATCTCCCGGAACAGGTCCGCGAGGAACACCGACCCGCCCTTCAGGACCGAGATCAGGACGGGCTCGCGCCCCTCGTAGTCCCCGGTGATGGTGCGGCCGAGCTCCTCGATCCGCCGGCGGACATCCTCGCGCCCGTACAAGACGCTCGCGACCTCCGACATCCGGCGCGATTGTAGCCGCTCATCCGAGCAGCGCGTGGAGGAGTCCGCCGACGGCCCCGGCCACGGCCGATATCGTCCGTCGCCACCACGGCCCTGGAGGAGGTGGCGGGGGCGGGGGCACGCTGGCCACCACGAGGGGAACGCGGCCCAGGCGGACACCGCCGAGGGCCACGGCGACGCTTCCGACCTGCTCGCCGGGAGCCGGAGGGAACGCAACGGCGGTATCGAGCCGCACCCGCCTGACCGGCTCGGCCGCGTCGGCGAGCGGCACGAGCCCCGTGAATGCGCTCCGCGCGACGATGGGTACCGGCCGTCCCCCCAACGTGAGGAAGCCGAAGGATTCTCCTTCCTCGACCAGCGCACGCTCCTCGAACGCTCCGAACCCATAGTCGAGCAGCGCGGCGGCATCGGAGAACGCCTCGCCCGAAGCTCCGAGAACCACCGCCACCAGCGCGCGTCCGTCGCGCTCCGCCACCGCCACGACGCAGAACCCGGCCGCCGAAGTGAAGCCCGTCTTCACCCCGATGGCGCCGGGGTACAGCCAAAGGAGGACATTTCGGTTCTGGACGAGCCGCGGCTCTCCCGTGGGTGAGGGAATCTCGTGGAACTGAGTGCCGACGATACGGGCGAAGCCGGCGTGCCGGTAGGCCGCCTGCGTGAGCGTCACGAGGTCTCGGGCCGTCGAATAGCCCCGGTCATCCAGCCCGCCGGGAGAGAGGAAGCGCGTGTCGGCCAGGCCCAACCAGGCGGCTTGCGCATTCATGTCCCCCACGAACGCCTCCACCGATCCGGAGACGTGTTCGGCGAGCGCGTCCGCCGCGTCGTTCGCCGACTGAAGGAGCAGCGCATAGGAGAGCTCTCGCACGCTGATCTGTTCCCCGACCCGGAGCCCCAGCTCCGAGAGCCCTCTGGACACGCCGGACGGCGCCGCCTCGTTGCTCACCGTCACCACGTCCTTCATGTCGGTGCGCTCGAGCACTACGAGCGCGGTCATGATCTTGGTCAGGCTGGCGACCGGCCGGCGCAGGTCGGGGTTATCGACGAACAGGATCTGTCCGGATCGAAGGTCGGCGAGGACGGCGGAGGCCGCGCCGGTCTCGGGTGCCCGGAGCGATGGTGGAGGCGTCCGGAGGGTAGTCACGAAGGGTGACGGCGACCCGGCCGGGGGGACCGGCGTCGGGGGTGGGGCCCCGCCGGTCTGCGCCCCGACGAGCGACGAGAGCCCGACGACCGCCGTTAGCAGCCCGGCCACAGTCCCGACGGCCCGGCGTCTCACGCCTCGCAGTCCGTTCACGACGCCCGGAGGATCAAGCGCTCTGAAGGTATTGCCGCAGGTTGGTTCGGAGCAAAGCCTGCTTCAGCTTCCGGGAGGTCTTCGCCAGCTCCGTGAGAGAGTTGCTCGCCGTCTTCCGGGCGTCCGGGTTCCGCTGCCGAAGGACCGGCATGATGATCGACTCGAAGAAGTTCGCCTCGCGTTCCGCAAAGTGCCTGTACATCGTCAGGTGGCGGGGCTCCACGCCAAACTTGAAGAAGTCCTTCACGATCGAGAGAACTATGTAGTCGTCCCCGTCGTAGTACGTCGCGGACTCGGTTCCATGCGAGCACACGAGGCCGTAGGACTCAAGCTCCTTGATCCGGTCCCGCTCGACGCCCGTGGCGGCCGACATCTCCTCGAGGGACATCTGCAGGCCCGTCGGGGCCTCCGCCAGCTGTTCCTCGGGTTCGTCGCCGGTTGGCTCGGGAACCGCCCCGTCCCCCTCGGAATCCTCCCGAAGCAGCCGATCCTTGATGACCTTGAGCGGGAGGTATTCGTCGCGCTGCAACCGCAGGATCGACCTTAACCGCTCCACGTCTTCCTCATAGAACTTGCGGTATCCGGAGGGTGTTCGCTCCGGGTCGATCAAGCCCTCGGCCTCCAGGAAGCGGATCTTCGAGATCGTGATGTCGGGGAACTCCGTCTTCACCGACACCAGTACCTCACCGATCGATTGATAGTTTCGTGTCGCCATCCGTATCACTCCCCCGCTCCGAAGAAGACGAGCTTGAACTTCCCGATCTGCAGCTCGTCGCCCGACGCGAGCTTGGTCTCATCGACACGCTCACGGTTCACGTACGTGCCGTTCAGGCTCCCCACATCGTGGATGAAGAACCCCCCGCCCCGCCGGCGGATCTCGGCGTGGCGTCGAGACACGGTGACGTCGTCCAGGAATACATCGCTTTCCGGATGCCGGCCGGCGGTCGTGACGTCGACATCGATCAGGAACGTCGACCCGGCATTGGGGCCACGCTTGACGACAAGCAGAGCCTGTCCGGACTCCAGCTCCTCGTGAGGGAACGGGAACTCGTCGGAGACCTCATCCTCGACTTCCACGGGAGTGAACGAGAGGGTCGCCTCTTCCTGAAGGGGATTTCCACACTTGGCGCAGAAGCGGGCTTCGTCCCGGTTGCGATGTCCACAGTTTGTGCAGTACACCCTCGCTCCCTCCGTGCCCTTTTCCTTCGCGAGAAGGTCGAGCTTCAAGACAAGGCTCAACCCTCGATAGGCACTCGACGTTAGCGCAGGTAGGTCGGGGGGTCAACTGCTCCTGAGGGGCACGCTCACACTCATCCGTGGGGTTGAGGGATTCGTGAGGAACGGCCGGCGGCCGCGCTGGAGGTTCAACCCGCCCGATGTTGGGCCTCTCTCCAGCCCGACGGTCTACCGCCCCTCTACCTCCTGAAGGTAGGCGCGGTACGCGGCGGCGTCGAGGAGAGACTCTAGCTCGGCGGGGTCCGCGACCCGAACGACTACGATCCACCCTTCCCCGTACGGCGAGTCGTTCACGAGCTCGGGCCGCTCGTCGAGGATCGTGTTGCGTTCGACGACCGTGCCGGTGACGGGGCTGTAAACATCCGAAACGGACTTCGTGGACTCCACCTCGCCGAAGGGTTGAGAGGCACGGATCTCCGTTCCCACCTCCGGGATATCGACGTAGACGACGTCGCCCAGCGCGTCTTGGGCGAAGTCGGTGATACCGATTCGCACGAGACCGCCCGTCTCCTCGCGCAACCACTCGTGCTCCTTCGTGTACCGCAGGTCCTCCGGATATTCCATCTCAGCCCCCCCGTCGGGAATTCCCGCTTCCTACACTTCCGCCCGCGAACGCGCGCCGCAGGTCCCCGATGTATAGCACCGTTGCAACGTAGTACTCGAGGATACCGACCGCATATAGCGTCCAGCCGAGCACGGTCGCCGCGGCTGCTTGGGGCAGCTCGAAGCTGCCCCACGCAACGAGCGGAACGCCGGTCATGAGGCTGAACGTCGCGACCTTGCCGATGAAGCGGACGTCGATCCGACCGCCCCGGGTCGCCAGCAAGACGACTCCGGCGATCAGTATCAGGCCGTCGCGAACGATGATCAGGAGCGCCGCCCAAAGCGGGAACGCATCCCGCACGACCATCGCGATGAGCGCTGCGCCGATCGCCAGCCGGTCGGCGGTCGGATCGAGCAGCTTCCCGAGCTCCGAGACCTGTCCGGTCTTCCTCGCGACGTATCCATCTACCCAGTCGGTTGCGCTTACCATCCCGAACAGGAGCAGACCTGCCGCCTCACTCCCCTCCCGCACGATCAGCCAGACGAACAAGGGGATCAGTAGGACACGCGCGAACGACAGGAGATTCGGGATCGTGAGGACCCGCGAGGTGACCCCGCCGGCAGGACTTCCGTTCATCGGCCGGACCGTACCATCCGCCCGGGCAGCCCGGGCTGCATGGCGCCGTCCGTGCTCCGCGGTCGGGCCGGGCGGATTCGAACCGCCGACCTTCTGACCCCCAGTCAGACGCGCTAACCAAGCTGCGCCACGGCCCGCAGGCTGGATTGTACCGGGACCTAATCGCTTCCGGGTCGTCTCTCGCGCTTCGGTCGGAATCGGAGCCGGATCGGAACCCCTTCCCACCCGAACGACCTGCGGAGGCGGTTCTCGAGGAACCGCTGGTAGGCAGGGTCGGGGGCGCTTCCGCCGAACAGTACGAACGACGGAGGCCCCGCCCCGACCTGTGTGGCATAGCGGAAGCGGCCGGTCGCATGCGGAGCGGGCCGCTCCGACTGAGCATCGTGCACGACGCGGTTGACCTCCGAAGTGCTGACCCTCCGAGACCAGCGGTCGTGAAGGTCCAGGAGCGCGGGGACCAGCCGGCGAACGCCGAATCCGCTGCGTGCGGAGGTCCTCATGAGCGCAGCTCGAGCGAAGGGCGCCGCCGTCTCCTCCAAGGTCCTGGAGGCCCTCTGCTTGTCCTCCACCAGGTCCCACTTGTTCGCGACGATGACCAGGCCGCGTCCCGCGTCCACCACACGGGCGGCGATCCGCTTGTCCTCCCCCGTGAACCCCTCGCCGCCGTCGAGGACCAGGACCACCACATGCGCCCGCTCGATCGCACGAACTGCCCGGACGAATCCGTAGTACTCGACCCCCTTCGTGCGCGAGGCGCGCCGGAGTCCGGCCGTGTCGACGAACCGCACCGGGCCCGTCGTCCAGTTCACGACGGCATCCACCGAGTCGCGCGTCGTTCCGGCCTCCTCGTACACGACCGAGCGCTCCTCGCCGACGAGTCGGTTGAAGAGCGAGGACTTGCCGACGTTGGGCCTCCCGACCAACGCGAACCTCGGCTCACCCTCGAGCTCGTGCCCGGCCGAGCGGTCCGGCAGGAGCGCGACGATCCGATCCAGGAGGTCACCGGAGCCGCGACCGTGGAGGGCCGATACGGTCACGGGCTCCCCCAGCCCCAGCCGAGCGAAGACGAACGCGTCGAGCTCGTCTCGATCCGAGTCCACCTTGTTGGCGACGACCATGACCGGGGTCCGAGTCCCTCGGAGACGTCGGGCCAGCGCGCCGTCCTCCTCCGTGACGCCGATCCTGGCGTCGACCACGAGCAGGACGACGTCGGCCTCCTCCGAGGCTCGCTCCGCCTGCGCCGACACCAGCGCCTCGATGCCGGTGGCGCGCTGACGGTACCCGCCGGTGTCCACCAGCGTGAACTTCCGACCTCGCCAGGAGGTCTCCAGCTCGAGCCGGTCCCTCGTGACACCCGGGAGCTCGTGGGCGATCGCCTCGCGTCTGCCGAAGAGCCGGTTCGCGAGCGTCGACTTCCCGACGTTCTGCCGGCCCACGATGGCGATCCTCGGCGCCTCCGGGCTCACCGATAACCCCCGATTCGTTCCCGAGCCAGGGCAATGGCTTCCTCGAAGATCTCGTCCTCGTCGCGCCCGGTGGTGTCGAGCCGCACGGCGTCCGCAGCCGGGACGAGGGGGTTTACCCGGGCGTCGTGAACATCGCGCGCCGCCAGCTGACCTGCCACCTCGCGAAGCTCGCGCTCCGGGAGGGTCCCGGGCTCCTCGGACCGGCGCTGGAGCACTCGCCGGGCCGCGCGCACCGACGGCGATGCAACCAGGAAAATTTTCAGTGCGGCGTCGGTGAAGATCACCGACCCGATGTCGCGGCCTTCCATCACGGCTCCTGCCTCGCCCAGGCGTCGTTGCGCCGTGCGCATGAGGGAACGAACCTCCGGGTGGCGGGAAACCTGGGACACGGTTCGCTCCACCTCCTGGGTCGTGAGTTCGACAGACGGCGGCCTCCCGTCGATCTCGAGGGAAGGCGGCGTCGTGGTCGAGCTAACCGCAAACCTCAAGTTTGCGGTTAGGCGGGCGAGGGCGGAGCCGTCGCCCGGGTGGACTCCCCCTCTCAGTGCCGCGAGCGTCAGTGCCCGGTACATCAGGCCCGTGTTGATGTAGGGGAGCCCGAGCGCTTGGGCGAGCCGCCGGGCCAGCGTGCTCTTGCCCGAACCCGCCGGACCGTCGATCGCGATCACGATGCCCGACAGAGCGGACCCGGTCCCCACGGATCAGGACCCGACCCGGACCCCGAGACGCACCAGAGCCTGAAGGAAGCCCGGGAATGACACGTCGGCGGACTCCATACCCTCGATCTCGCAGCTCGAACGAGCTCGGAGAGCCCCCACGGCGAACGCCATCGCCATCCGATGGTCGCCCCGCGCGTGGCAGAACCCGCCGGCCAGCCCGACGCCGCCCACGACGAGGTCGTTCCCCTCGACCGCGGCCAATCCACCCATCCCACGGATCCCCTCCGCAATCCCCGTGAGTCGGTCGCTCTCCTTCACGCGAAGCTCCCCGGCCCCCCGGAAGCGGGTCTCACCCTCCGCGTGAGCAGCGACGACCGCCAGGACGGGCACCTCGTCGAGGAGAAGGGAGACCTCCGCGGGGGCTACCTCGGTGCCGACGAGGCCGGCGGCGGGGTGAACCAGGAGAACGCCCTCCGGCTCGCCGAGACGCTCCACGGTTGCGCGCCGCTCAAAGCTCACGCCCATGCGCTCCATAACATCCAGGAAGCGCGTGCGGGTGGGGTTCAGCCCCACGCCTCGGATCAGCAGCTCGGACCCCGTGAGGGCCGCGCCCGCGACGAGGAAGGCCGCCGAGGAGACATCGCCCGGCACGGAAGCCTCGAAGCCCTCGTGCTGGAACGCCGAGACCCCGACGGTCCCATCTCGCGTCGTTACGGGGGCTCCAAGCGCCGCGAGGGCCCGCTCCGTGTGATCGCGGGTGGCCACCGGCTCTACGACGGTGGTCTCCCCATCGGCGGCCGAGCCCGCCAGCAGGAGGCAGCCCTTCGCCTGGGCGCTCGGGACCTCGAGTGTCCAGCTGATGCCCTGAAGCCTCCCGCCCGCCACGCGGATCGGCGGTCGCCCTTCGCTCGTCGTCACCTCCGCGCCCATGGCTCTCAAAGGACGGGCCACCCGTTCCATCGGTCTCCGCCGGAGGCTCTGGTCCCCGGTCAACGTCGTGGCGAACGGGGCGGAAGCCACCACGCCGGCGAGAAGCCTCATCGTGGTTCCCGAGTTCGCGCAGTCGAGCGGTTCGCCGGCCGACTCGAGGCCATCCCGACCCTCACCCTCGACCGCAAGTGCCGACCGAGCGCCTGCCGCCCGAGAGGGGTCCCACGTGAAACCGTGATGCTCGGCTGCGCTGGGATGCTTCGAGGCCCATACCTCAAGGGAAGGTCGAGCTCGCGGGATGAGCCTGGCAAGGCACCGGGCTGTGGCCGTGACGTCCAGCGAATTGGGGAGGCCGCGCAGCTCGCTCCTGCCCTTCGCGGTGGAAGCCAGGATGAGCAATCGGTGCGCGATCGACTTGTCCCCCGGCACCGACGCGTCGCCGCCGAGGGACCCCCCTGGTTCGATCCTTACGCGCACGCCGGCCTCCTACGCCAGCCGGAGCGCCGGGAAGCCGCCGGCGGCCAGGGCGGCCAGTGCCTGCTCGGCCGAGCTCGCGGCGATCGTGAGGTGCACGGTGCCCCGGCCACCCTCCGGCGAATGGACGATCTGCAGGTCCTCGATGTTCACCGCGGCACCCCCAAGCAAGGCCGTCAGCTCGGCGAGGGCCCCCGGCCGGTCCGGAACCGGAACCTGGATTAGCGCGACGCCCGCCTTGACCTGCGGCTTGGCGGCGAGGGCCAGGCGGGCCCGCTTCGCCTCCGCGAAGGACCGCTCGACATCTGCCGCCCGGCCCTCCTTCACGAGGCCACGCAACTCCACGAGCCGATCCACGTACAGGTCGATGGCGGTGGCCAACGCCTCCCTGTTGGAGAGCAGGATGTCGCTCCAGAGCTTGGGGTTCGAGGCGGCGAGCCGAGTGAGGTCACGGAACCCCCCGGCCGCAAGCAGCAGGATCTCCGGTTCGCCGGCCTCTTCCGTCGCCGCGAGGCCCATGAGTGCCGTAGAGGCCACTTGTGGTAGATGGCTCACCAACGCAACCAGCCGGTCGTGGCGCTCCGGATCCATCCGGACAGGCTGGCTTCCGATTCTCGCAACCCAGGACGCGATTCCGGCCACGGCGCTCGGATCGGTCGCGGCTGTTGGCGTCAGGACCCAAACGATGCCGTCGACCACGGAGGCTGAGGCGCCTTCCGGACCCGAGCGCTCGGACCCGCCCATAGGATGGCCGCCGACGAACCGAGACATGTTCCGGGCGGACACCTTCGCCTGCACCTCAGCCACGACGTGAGACTTGACGCTCCCGGCGTCGGAGACGACGGCGTCGGGGGCCTCGACAAGAGCCTGAGCCGCCACTGAAGGGATAGCCTGGATCGGGGTGCAGACGAAGGCCAGATTCGCGTCGCGAACGCAGGCGGCAACGGTCCGGCAGGGCTCGAAACCCGCCCGGCCCGCAGCTCTGGATTGCACTTCTGGGTCGGCATCGAACCCGCGGACCGTGTCTCCGGCACGAATGGCGGCCAGGGCGATCGATGTCCCCATTAGGCCGGTTCCCAGCACCGCGACGCGCTCAGCTGAGGTCATCGCGAAGCGACTCGGCGCCCTCGAGGTAGACGTGCGCCACTTCGGGCGCGTCGAGCTCCGTGTAGAAGTGCATCAGGACCCGCACTACCCGTGGCATCGATCCCTCGACCGGTATCTCCCGCGCGCACATGAGCGGGACCCTGCCGAGCCCCATGCGGCGGGCCGCCTCGGCAGGGAAGGCTGAGCGTAGGTCGTTCGTGGCCGTGAACAGGACGCTCACGATGTCGTCGGGCGCCACGCCATTCCCGTCGATCATCGCATCCAAGAGCCGCTGTGTCGTGGACAGCACGACATCGGCGTCGTCCTTCTCCACCAGGATGGCCCCGCGGGCCCCGCGCACCCTCACGTTCGTCCTCGTCTCACATGTCACGGCCGAACCGGCCGATACCGTCAGGCTACCGATCGTATCGGGCCCCTCACAGGCCCGCATCGCGGTATAGGGCACGAACCTCCTCCACGGTCAGCTCCCTTAGCGCCCCGGGCGGCGTCGCTCCCAGGCGAACCGGCCCGACCCGCAGACGGACCAATCTTCGAACGGGCAGCCCGACCGCGGCAAGCAGTCGGCGAACCTCACGCTTGCGCCCCTCCCCCATGACCAACCGAACGGCCCCCCTTCCGCCCGTCCCGCTGGAAGCTCGGGCCCGCAGCGACCGCGCCGGGCCGTCCTCGAGCTCTACCCCGCGACGAAGACGCGCCAAGTGGCGCGCGGTCGGCGTCCCCTCGACCTCGGCAAGGTATTCCTTCTCCACCCCGTGCCGCGGATGCATGAGCCGGTTCGCGAGCTCTCCATCGTTGGTGAGCAGCAGGAGCCCCTCTGCGTCCCGGTCGAGTCGCCCGACCGGGAACACGCGCGGCCCGGGGGGCAGGAACGACGAGAGATCGGCGCGCCCCTGCGGGTCCCGGAGCGTGGTCACCACCCCGGCGGGCTTGTGGAGGGCGAAGTAGCGAGTCTCGGGATCGATCGGCACGCGCGCCCCATCGACGACCACGCGGTCCGAAGACGGGTCCACGCGGTCGCCCAGCTCCGCGACGCGCCCGCCGACCTTCACGCGGCCCTGTCTGATCAGCTCCTCGCATGCCCTTCGGGATCCGAGGCCCGCGCGAGCGAGCGCGCGCTGGAGCCGTTCCTCGGGCATGGCCGGCCGGCTACTCGGTGCCGGCGGCCTCGGCATCGGAGGCGCCGTCGCCGAGGAGCGGCGCCAGCGAGGGGAGCGCCGAGAGTGAGGGAAGCCCCAGTCTTTCGAGGAACGCCGGCGTGGTGCCGTACAGCATGGGTCGGCCGGGACCCTCCTCGCGGCCGACCTCGGCCACCAGGCCGCGTTCCACGAGTGCCCGAAGGACTCCTTCGGAGTTCACCCCCCGTATCGCGGCCAGCTGGTGCCTGGTGACCGGCTGCTTGTATGCAACGATCGAAAGCGTCTCGAGGGCCGCCTTCGTCAAGCGCGCGTGACGTGAGGAGACCACGTAGCGCTCGAGGAACGGCGCGGCGTCCGGGTGCGTCACGAGGCGCCAGCCGCCGGCGACGTTTCGGAGCACGACCCCGGCCCCGCGCTCCTCGTAGGCGCGAGCCAGCTCCTCGCAGAGTTCGTCGACCTCGCGCCTGTCGACCTCCAGCCCCTGCGCCAGCACGCCGGAGGCGACGGGCTCGTCGGAGACGAACAGCAGCGCCTCGAGGGCGCGTCGGATATCGGATCGGCCGCTCACTCCTCGATCAACCCCTCGACCCCGCCTGCCACCTGACCTCGATCTCACCGAACGTCTCGGCCTGGGCCAGCTCGACCTTCCCTTCACGGTACAGCTCCAGCAAGGCCAAGAACCGCACCACGACGTGGATCCTGTCCTCGCAGTCGGCGACGAGCTCCCGGAATCGCGCGGCGCCGACCTCGCCCAGCCGCTCTTGCACCGCGGCCATCGCATCGGCCACGGTGAAGCGGATCGGTGTCACGTGGGATAGATCTAGGAGGGGCGGGGGTCGAAGCAGCCCTGCGGCCGTGTTCGCCAGATCGTCCGGCGATGCCTTCTCGAGCACGTCCGGATAGAGATGGGAGAGCTCCGGGCCGGGCCCCACGTCGCGAGTGAAATGAAGCGCCTCAGCCTCGAGCCGCCTCGACAGGTCCTCGGCGACGCGTCGGATGGCGGCGAGCTCGATGCTTCGCGCGTAGACCAGGTCGGGAGAGACGCCCAGCAGATCCTCCTCGCCCGGCGCCTCGTGCCGGGGCATCAGCCGGCCCACCTTCAGCTCGAGCAGGACGGCGCAGGCCGCGAGGAACCACGTGGCCTCCTCCAGGTCCCACTTGCCGGCCTGTACGGAGTGGGCGAGGAAGCCGTCCGTCACGCCGGCGATCGAGACGTCGCACACGTCCACCTTCTGGTCGAGGATCAGATCCGCCAGCAGCCGGAATGGACCGGTGAACATGGGGAGCTCGACCGAGAAGACTCCGGAAACCACA
This sequence comes from Actinomycetota bacterium, assembly GCA_052388025.1. Taxonomy (GTDB): domain Bacteria; phylum Actinomycetota; class UBA4738; order UBA4738; family HRBIN12; genus JBQTIP01. The sequence goes on along the minus strand of JBQTIP010000209.1, from coordinate 41,323 downwards.
GACGGCTGTTCGCTCACCTCGCTCATCCCATGTGCATGGCCGACCGGACCGCCCTCATCGTCTCCCCTGCGACTGGACGCACCTTGGCGGCCCCCGCCGCGAGCACGTCGTTCGCAAGCTCCGGGCTCCGCTCCAGCTCCTCCCGTCGCTCGCGGAACGGCCCGTAGTGATCGATGATGCGATCGGCGAGGTTCCCCTTGCACTCCACGCAACCGAGCGCGCCGGAGCGGCAGTTCTCCTCCGTCCACTCGAGGATGTCCCTCGACAGCTGCCGGTGAAGGGCGAAGATCGGGCAGATCTCGGGGCGGCCCGGGTCGCCCAGCCGGACCTTCTGTGGATCGGTAATGAACGTTCGAACCTTGGCCCGGATGGCCTCGGCCTCGTCGCGGACACGGATGTCGTTGCCGAGCGACTTCGACATCTTGCGGCCGTCGGAGCCCGGGATCACGGGGGCATCGGACAGGAGCGCCTGCGGCTCGACGAGCACCGGCTCGTACAGGCGATTGAACCGCCGAACGATCTCCCGGGAGAGCTCGAGGTGCGGCACCTGGTCCTCCCCCACCGGCACCAGCTCGCCCTTCACGATCGCGATGTCGACCGCTTGCAGGACCGGATAGCCGAGCAAGCCGAAGTTCGCGATGTCCCGCCCCGCCATGTCGCGCAGTCGCTCCTTGAAGGTCGGTACGCGCTCCAGCCACCCGAGCGGCGTGATCATCCCGAGCAGAAGCATCATCTCCGCGACCTCTGAGATGTCCGACTGACGGTAGAGCGTTGCCTTCTCCGGGTCGATGCCGGCCGCGAGCAGATCGAGCACGAGCTCGCGCACGTTCTCGGCCAGCTCCTCGGTTTGCTCGTAGTGGGTCGTGAGCATGTGCCAGTCGGCGATGAAGTAGAAGACGTCGTCGTGCTCCTCTTGCAGCCGGAGCATGTTCAAGACGTTGCCGAACCAGTGCCCGATGTGCATAGGTCCGGTCGGCCGGTACCCGGTGACCACCCTGGCCTTCCGATCCCGTTTCGTGGACGTCGTGGAGGCACGCTCGGTCTCGATGCCGCGATGATAGCGCGGGCCGCCCGGGTTCCCGGGAGCATCGCCCCGTCCGGGTGGTCAGCAGTTGGCGCTGCCGGCGAGGACGGCGCACACGCCGCCCGCCAGCGCCCGAACGACCGCGAGCAGCGGCCCGGCCAGCAGGAAGAAGATCACCAGGATGAAGAGCACCAGGTACTGATCGAGCCCGGTATAGACCTCGCGGGGACGCGGAGGCAGGAAACGGGCGAGGATCTTCGCCCCGTCGAGCCCCGGAACCGGCATGAGGTTGAAGACGAACAGGAAGAGGTTCACGACCAGGACCGCGTAGGCGAAAAGTCGGAGATCGCCGCTCGAGTCCAAACGCAGCAGGATTCCCGCGACCGCCGCGATAGCCAGGTTGGTCAGGGGACCTGCGAGCGCGATGAGCGTCGTGTCACGGGCGCGGTTCTTCAGATATGAGGGATCGACCGGCATCGGCTTCGCGTAGGCGAAGATCGGAAGCAGGGCGAGGCCGTGTCCCGAGGCCACCAGCAGCAGGATGAGCCCGGGAAGGATGATGGTTCCGAACGGGTCGATCATGGGCTTTGGATTGAAGCCAAGGCGGCCCCACCGCCGGGGCGTGGGGTCGCCAAGGCGATCGGCTGTGACCGCGTGAGCGTACTCGTGCAGGATCATGCTCGGCACGAGCGCGACGAGCAGGAACAGCGCGAACTTGACGTTCTCCATCGGGGTCCCCTACTGGAACCAGCCGTATACGAGCGGCGGGGGATCCACCGGCCGATCCGCGAGCGTGAGCGCACCCAGGATCCGGCGGCCGGCGTCCTCGGCGTCGTCCTCGTCCCTCGCATGCACTGTGGCGACCTCCTGACCGCTCTCGAGCCGATCCCCCACCTTGGGCCGGAACACGATACCGACGGACGGGTCGATCGGGTCGCCCTTTCGTCTCCGGCCGGCCCCGAGGTCTCCGCTCGCCCGCCCAATCGCCTCGGCGTCGACCGCGGCGAGGAACCCCGAGGCGCTGGAGACGACGGGCAGGGTGACGGGTGCTACCGGGAGAACCGACGAGGGGTCGTCCACGACGCGCGGCTCGCCTCCCTGCGCCTCGACCATCCGGCGGAACCGATCGAGCGCCTGGCCCGAGTCCAGGGCGGCCGCGGCCCGTGCTTTCCCCTCCCCCATCCCCACTCCTCCAAGGCGAGAGAGAGCCTCGGCCGCGAAGACGATCGACAGATCGCGCAGCCGCCCCCTGGCCCGTCCGGACAGGACGGCCACGGCCTCGGCGACGTCGAGTGCGTTGCCCACGGCCTCCCCAAGGGGCTGGGACATGTCCGTAACTGCCGCGCGGGCCCGCCGGCCCCATCCGCGGGCGAGCTCGACGCACGCCTTCGCAAGGGCCGACGCGCCCTCCGGGGTCTTCATGAACGCCCCGCTCCCCGCCTTCACGTCGAGCAGCACCAGATCGCTTCCGACCGCGAGCTTCTTCGACATGACGCTGGCGGCTATTAGCGGGATCGAGGGCACGGTGGCGGTCGCGTCCCGGAGTGCGTAGAATGCGCCGTCCGCGGGTACCAGATCGGCGCTCTGAGCCGCCACGGCGCAGCCCACGGCCTCCACCTGCCGCTCGAGCCCTTCAGGGGAGAGGTCGACGCGAAAGCCCGGAATGGATTCGAGCTTGTCAAGGGTGCCGCCCGTGTGCCCGAGCCCCCGGCCCGAGAGCTTGGCCACGGCGAGGCCCAGCGCGGCCGCGAGCGGCGCGAACACCAGCGTCACCCCGTCGGCTACGCCTCCTGTCGAGTGCTTGTCGACCTTCGGCCGTGAGATCCCGCCGAGTGGGAGCACGTCCCCGGACTCGATCATGGCCTGCGTGAATGCGAGCGTCTCCTCGGCGTCCAGCCCACGGATGTACGCGGCCATTAGGAACGCGGAAGCGAGGTAGTCGGGAATCTCACCTCTAACGTAAAGCTCCACGAACCTCCGGATCTCGTCCGGATGAAGAGACTTCCCATCCCTCTTGGCGGCGACGACATCGCGTGGATCGGCCGGGCTCACCGTGAGGCCCCCCTCCGGCTACGGGCGTGGATTGCCTGTCTGTTCCCGAGAGGTTCAAAGATAGGGTCCTTCCCCCGGGTAGGGCCGGGACAACTCTCAACCCTCGATAAAGCCTGAGACCAGAGTGAGACCTTCACAACATGAGCTCCGAGGCGAAGCTCGCTCCGGACAGACCTTGAGTCTCTACCCCAAGGAGATCGGCCACCGTGGCCCCGAGGTCCGCGAACGTGGACCGGTCTCCCAAGTCCAGGGGCCCCCCGGACAGCCCGGCCACGAGCAGCGGCGTTCGCTCCCGAGAGTGGTCGGTCGAGGGCGTCGTCGGGTCGCAGCCGTGGTCGCCGGTCAGGAGCATCAGTCCCCCGTCCAGCGCACCGATCACCTCCGGCAGCCGCCTGTCGAGCCGCTCGATGCACGCCGCGTATCCGGCCGGGTCGTTCCGGTGCCCATACTTGCTGTCGAAGTCCACGAGGTTCGAAAAGATCAATGACGACGCCGGTCGCCGGAGCAACTCGAGGGTGATGTCGATGCCGTCGTCGTTCGAGTCCGAGTAACGGCCCTCCGTGAGGCCCTGCCCGGCGAAGATGTCCTGGATCTTCCCCACGCCGTAGACGGACACGCTCGAGTCGCGGCAGAAGTCGAGCAGCGTGGGGCGGGGCGGCGACACCGAGAAGTCGCGCCGCTCGGGCGTTCGCGTGAACTGCCCGGGCGTTCCCGTGAACGGGCGTGCGATTACGCGCCCGACCCGATGCTCACCGACCAACAGCCGCCGTGCCACCCGGCACCATTGATAGAGCGTCGCGAGGGCCACGACGTCCTTGTGGCAGGCGATCTGGAAGACGGAGTCCCCGCTCGTATACACGATCGGATTGCCGGTCTTCAGGTGTCGCTCTCCCAGCTCCGCGATGATCTCCGTCCCGGATGCAGGCCTGTTTCCCAGCACCTCGCGCCCGATGGCCTCCTCGAACGGCCGGACGATCTCCTCGGGAAACCCGTCGGGATAGACCGGGAAGGGACGGTCGAGGACGACCCCGGCCATCTCCCAATGCCCCGTGGTGGTGTCCTTGCCCGCCGAGAGCTCGGTCAGGCGGCCGTGAGCGGACCCGGGATCGGCTCGCGGCTCGACTCCTTCGATGTCCGTCAGCAGGCCTAGGCCGAGCCCGGCGAGGTTCGGGGCATGGATGCCGCCAACGGCCCGGGAACAGTTCCCGAGCGTGTCGGACCCCGCGTCCCCGTATGCCTCCGCGTCGGGCGCACCGCCCACCCCGAAGGAGTCGCATACGAGCATCAGCACGCGGGGCGTGCGGGCGGGGGTCAGCGCGGCCTCATCTCCCCAGGCCCTTCTGCTTGCAGGAGATGCACAGGATGGCCCAAGGAAGCGCCTCCAGTCGCTCCGGATCGATCGGGCTGCCGCAGCGCTCGCACACGCCGTACGTGCCGAGGTCCATCTTGGTCAGGGCCCGGTCGACGTCGCGCAGGTTCGTGCGAAGCGCCCTCACGACGGCGATGACCCTGGCTCGCTCAGCCGTGCTGTGAGCGCTGTCGGCGAAGCCTCGCTCTACGTCGATCGAGGTGTCGTCGGTATCGGGGTCGGCTCCCTGCTTCAGGATCTCGGTGCGCAGGTTCTTACGCTGCTCCTCCAGTCCGGCGCGCAGCTGCGAGATCGTCCCCTCGTCGAACACCCGCGTCACGTCCCGCCCGCCGACGTCGTCCGGCGCGCCCGCGGATGCGCGGTGAAGTACACCTCACGAAGGTGCTCCCTCGTGACGAGCGTGTAGATCTGGGTGGTTGCCACGCTCGCATGTCCGAGCAGCTCCTGCACCACCCGGACGTCGGCGCCGCCCTCAAGCAAGTGCGTCGCGAACGAATGCCGCAGCGTGTGCGGGGTGACCCGCTTCACGATCCCCGCGCGCTTCACGTGCCCCGCGACAAGCTTCGAGGAGCCCTGCCGGGTCAGGCGCCCGCCGCGCTGATTGAGGAAGAGAGCCGCCCGGGACCGGGGCGTCGCCAGCGAGGGACGCGCCGTCGTCAGGTAGGCGCCAATCGCCCGCCGCGCGTACCGTCCGAGCGGGACATCCCGCTCCTTCCCGCCCTTGCCGAGCACTCGGACGCTCCCCTCCTCCAGATCCACGTCGTCGACGTCGAGTCCCACCAGCTCCGAGATCCGCAGCCCCGCTCCGTAGAGCGTCTCCAGGACCGCCCGGTCGCGTAGCCCGGCAGCGGTCTCTTCGTGAGGAGTCGTGAGGAGCCTCTCCACGTCCTCCACTGGAAGCGGCCGAGGCAGGGCACGCGGCAGCTTCGGTCGAACAACCCCCGCGGAGGGATCCCTGTGGGCCTTCCCTTCGCGCATCAGGAACCGGTGGAAGGTCCGCACCGCCGAGAGCGCGCGGACCACCGAGGAGGCACGGTACCGCTTGCCGCCGTCGAGGGTCGTGGAAGAGAGCCGGGCCACGAACGCTGCCACTGTGAGGTCGTCCACCTTCCTGCCGTCGGGAATGCCTCGATCTCCGAGGAACGACGCGTAACGAGCGAGGTCCCGGCGGTACGCCGCGATAGTGTTCGTCGAGAGCCCTCGCTCGACGGCGAGGTGATCCAGGAACCGATCGATCTGAGAAGAGAGGGCGTCACGCACCGACGATCGCCTCCACGACCAGCTCCCTCAGCCCCGGCCGTCGATGAGCTCACGGATCTCCGTGTGTGCAAGCCCGTGCGCCTCGGCAACGCCCGGATTGGTGACCTGGCCTGCGTATACGTTCACGCCCCCCGCGAGCGCGGGGTCGCGGTGGACCGCCTCCTCCAGACCCTGGCTCGCGATCGCGAGGGCGTATGGAAGCGTGACATTCGTCAGCGCATAGGTGGACGTCCTCGGCACCGCCCCCGGCATGTTGCCGACGCAGTAATGCACCACGTCGTGGAGGGTGTAGGTGGGGTCGGAGTGGGTGGTCATCCGCGCCGTCGCCACGCATCCGCCCTGGTCGATCGAGATGTCCACGATCACCGAGCCCGGCTGCATGGCCGCGACCATCTCCTCCGTTACTAGCTTCGGGGCCCTCGCCCCCGGCACGAGCACGGCGCCGATCACCAGGTCGGCCCCGAGCACCAGCCGCTCGACGGCGAGGGCACTGCTCATCTCGGTCTGGATGCGCCCTCGTTGGATCTGGTCTACGAGCCGGAGCCGGTCGACGTTCTTGTCGACGATCGTGACCTCGGCCTCCATCCCCGCTGCGATCCATGCCGCGTTCGTCCCGGCCATCCCCGCGCCGAGCACCACGACACGAGCGGGCGCCACCCCGGAAGCCCCGCCCATCAGCACGCCCCGCCCGCCTTTGGGGCGCTCCAGGTACGTCGCGCCCGCGTGCGGCGCCATGCGCCCGGCGATCTCGCTCATCGGCGCGAGGAGCGGCAGCCGGCCGTCCTGGCCTTGGACGGTCTCGTAGGCGACCGCGGCCACCTTGCGGTCCATGAGGAGCTCGGTCAGCTCCCGGCCGGCAGCCAGATGAAGGTACGTGAACAAGATCTGTCCCTCGCGCAGCCGTTCGTACTCCGAGGCCTGCGGCTCCTTCACTTTGAGGATCATGTCGGCAGCCTCGAACACGGTGTCGGCCGCCGGGAGGATCCGTCCGCCCGCGGCGACGAACTGCTCGTCGGGGAGCGCCGATCCGGCCCCGGCGCCGGCTTCGACCACGACGTCGTGGCCCGCCTGCCTCAGTTCGCGAACCCCTTCCGGCGTAGCCGCGACGCGGTACTCGTTGTCCTTTACCTCTCGCGGGATCCCGATGATCACTCTCGGTGCCCTCCCCTGAGAAGGTGGCGGTTCAAGACTACTGGACCGAACCGACGCCTCAACGCTGCTCGAGCTTCTCCACGGAGAGCAGCAGCGCGAGCATGGTGGTGGCGTTGCGGATGCTCAGCCGGTGACGACGACCGGACGCTCGGCGGCCCGGGCCCGGCGGAAGGCCACCGACGCACCCACGAAATCGCGGAACAGCGGATGGGGACGGGTTGGGCGCGAACGCAACTCGGGGTGGAACTGGCCGGCCACGAAGAACGGGTGGTCTGGGAGCTCGATGATCTCCACCAGCCGCCCGTCCGGGGAGTGACCGGACATGACCATGCCGTTCGTTGTCAGGATCTCGCGACAGGCGGGGTTGACCTCGAAGCGATGCCGGTGCCGTTCGTACACGATCTGCTCGCCGTAGGCGGCCGCAGCCCGCGTCCCCGGCACCAGGTGGCAGGGCTGGGCGCCGAGACGCATGGAGCCACCCAGGTCGGTCACGTTCTTCTGTTCCGGGAGCAGGTCGATCACGGGGTGGGAGGTGGCCGGGTCGAACTCGGAGGAGTTCGCACCCTCCAGGCCGCAGACGGACCGGGCGAACTCGATCACGGCGCACTGGAGGCCCAGGCAGATCCCGAGGAAGGGGATCTCGCGCTCGCGCGCAAATCGGATCGCGTCGACCTTGCCCTCAACGCCACGCACCCCGAAGCCACCCGGGACCAGGATCCCGTCGGCACGAGCGAGGGTCTCCTCGGCGCCGGCCGAGGCCAGCTCGTCCGAAGCGACCCAGAACGCATCGACGTCCGCGCCGTGGTGGAAGCCCCCGTGCCGGAGCGCCTCGATGACCGAGAGGTAGGCGTCGCGGAGGTTCACGTACTTCCCGACGATCGCGATCGAGACCGGCTCGCTAGCCGAGTCGATCCGATCAACCAGGGCCTTCCACTCGGAGAGATCGGGCGCCGCCTCGACCTGAAGGTGCTCGGCGAGGTACCCGTCGAGGCCCTCGTTGTGCAGCACGAGCGGGACCTTGTAGATGGAGGCGGCGTCTACCGCCGAGATGACCCCGGAGATCGGCACGTCGCAAAGGAGGGAGATCTTCTCCTTCAGGTGGCGGCCGATGGGCCGGTCGGATCTGCACACGATGACGTCGGGCTGCAAGCCGAGCGAGCGCAGCTCCTTGACCGAGTGCTGCGTGGGTTTGGTCTTCAGCTCTCCGCTCGGGCCGATGAACGGCATGAGCGACACGTGCACGAAGGCGCAGCGATCACGGCCGACCTCGTTCCGGAGCTGACGGATCGCCTCCAAGAACGGGAGGCTCTCGATGTCGCCGACGGTCCCTCCGACCTCTACGATCACGAGGTCCGCGGCCTCCGCCTCGGCGAGCGAGCGGATTCGCTCCTTGATCTCGTCGGTGATGTGGGGAATGACCTGCACGGTCTTGCCCAGGTAGTCGCCTCGGCGCTCCTTCGCGATGACCGCCTGGTAAACGGCGCCCGTCGTCAGGTTCGAGCCGCGGTGAAGGTTCTCGTCGGTGAAGCGCTCGTAGTGGCCGAGGTCGAGGTCGGTCTCGGCGCCGTCATCCAGCACGAAGACCTCCCCGTGCTCGAACGGGTTCATCGTCCCGGGATCGACGTTCACATAGGGGTCGAGCTTCTGGAAGGTCACCCGGAGACTCCGGGACTTGAAGAGTCGGCCGAGCGAGGCGGTGGTTATCCCTTTGCCGAGGCCCGAGGCGACCCCGCCGGTCACGAAGATGAACTTCGACTGCTTCTTCACACCGGGAACCGATGCTAACAGACGGGGGTGACACGGCCCGCCGCTCGGTTCGAAAATTTCGCTCCGAGCCCCAATTATCCTCGGATCAGGTGCCGGCGGCTGTCCGGCCGAGCCGGTCCGCCCACCGGAGCGGGGGGGCCGCCTCGATGAGGCGAGTGAGCGTCACGGTCTCGGCGGCCAGGTTGAGCGCCACCATGAACGCCGCGGCGACAAAGAGACCCCAGGGCGGCAGCACCAGGTGGAGGCCGACCCCGGCGGTGAACCCGAGGAGGTTCGATCCGCCGTCCCCGAGCATCGCTCGCTCCCGCACGTCGAAGGGGAAGGCCACGATCGCGGCGGCGAGTACCGCAGCGATCATCGGAGAGGCGACGACTGAGACGCCGGCCAGGAGCACACCGGCGCCGGCGACTAGGAAGGCCTTGATGGCTCTGCCTGGTGCAACGTCGAGGCCGTTCCAGAGGTTCGTGGAGCCTGCCACCGTCACCACCCCCGCGAGTTGGACCGGGAGGGGCCCGCGGGGCAGCCCCGCGACGACAACGATCGACACCGCCACGGTCATGAGCATCTTCAGGATCCCCGTCGTCATGTGCCCACCGGCCAGCGCTCGGAGGTGCCCGCGGAGTCCACGCGGCCCGGCCGGGAGGACGTCGTCGATCACCCCGGCCAGGAACACGAGCCCTGCGGCAACTAGCGTCCGGATCCCCGCCGCGGACGGAACGGCGACGATCCACACCGACGCTGCGCCCGCCGCTGACCCGGCCTCCACCGCGATGCCGAGGATCAACGGCAGCCGGACACCCCGGTGGTTCACGGCCGAAGGCCATCCCACGCCTCGGAGCGCGAAGACGGCCACGAGAGTGGCGGCCGCGGAGACGAAGACTAGCGTCGCGGCCGTCACCGGAGCCGGAGGAGCCGCGGGCCCAGGGCCCGCACGATGTCGAGCCCCTGCTTCCCCCGATGAGCGAAACCACGGAGGCTCCGGCCGGTCGGCCGGTGCGACAGATCCGCGCGGATTTCGACAACCCGCAGACCGGCCCGGACCGCGTCGACGGTCATGGCGGATTCCACCCCAAACCCACGGGCGAGCGGGCGGCAGGCTTGGAGGCAACCGTCCGTCACGGCGCGCTGTCCGGAGAGCGGCTCCGAAGGGTCGAACCCGCACGCCGCACGGATCGCCCGCCCCGCCATGCGCTTCACGATGCCGAAGCCTCCCCCTACGGCCGCCGGAAGCACGGCGATCGCCAGCTCGGCCCTTCCCTCGAGCACCTCGGCAAGCACCGGCTGCAGGCCGACGGCCGAGGCCCCGATATCGCCGTCGGCCATAAGCCACGCATCGGCAGGAGGGAGGCGACGAAGCGCACCCTCGAGGGCGCGGCCCTTCCCCGCTCGCCGCGGGATCGAGAGCACCGTGGCGCCGGCGGCAAGCGCAGCCGAAGCCGTACGGTCGCTCGATCCGTCGTCGACCACGACGATCTCGGTCAGCTCCGGAAAGCAACGTAGGGAACGCACCGTGTCCCCGATACGCGCCCCCTCGTTACGCGCCGCTAGGAGCGCGACGATCCGGGGGCGCGTCACGGGAGGGGAGGGATGAGGGCCGCGCCGTCCTTCACACCGTAATCGCCGCCGTGGCCCGTCGTGACCAGCTCCTGCAGCCCGAGCACGAGGGCGACGCCGCCGATCGTCCTATCGAGGTCGTCGACCGTCACGATCGCGCCGATCGCCGCCGCGTCGCCGGCTCGGAGCAGCTCCACGAACGGGTAGGTCGTTTCCGTGCCCTCTGCGGCCGCCACCGGGACTCCGCGTACCACGAGGGTCGTGACCAGCGGTACCATGAAGGACTCCGGGGCGAGGAACGGCTCCGACTGACCTCCCGCTAGTACCACGACGACCTGCCCTCCGCCGCCGATCTCCCCGATCGTCGCGTCGGAGATGCCGGAGCCATTGGGGATCAGGAAGTTCTGCGCGAGCAGGTCCCGCAGCAGGTCTGGAGCCGCGGGATCCGTCTCTAGGCCGGTCTCGGTCGCGAGACGCTCGGCCAGGGCGGTGGCAGCCTGCAGAGGGAGGCTGCCGGGGTCGGCCGGCGCAAGGATGCCCAGCACATCGGCGAGCTCCTGCTGGGCCCCCGCGTCGGACGACGCCATCTTGGGTGTGACGGCGAGCTCGGCGACCACGAGCGCGTCGGCGGCGTCGAGCGCGTCCCGCGCCTCAGCGAGCACGGCGCCATCGACACCCTCTTGGGTGAGGATGATGACCTCCCGGCCGCTGAGCCGGCCGGTGGCCAGGTACGGCAGTACCGCCTCCGTGAAGCCCTCGAGCTGCCCGATCTGCGACTGGAGCTCCCCCACCCGGGTCCGGAGCTCAGCCGAGCGTGTCTGGGCGTCCTCGGTCTGGTCCCTGAGCCGATTGATGAGCTCCTGGTCCAGCACGCTGGTCCCGGCAAGCAGGCCGAGCCCCAGCGCCAGGAAGACCGCGACGATCGAGACCAGGTGGTACCGAAACGAGATCAAAACAGCTCCTTGATCTGGAAGAGCCACTGCTGGAACTGTTCGAACAGCTGGGAGACGTAGAGGCGAAGCGGCGGCGAGATGACGACCACCATCACCATCGCGAACAGCGCCGATCCCACGAGCAGCAGAGTGTCCCACCCCCGGATCCGACCCGAGTACAGGCGCGACACGCCCTTGGCATCCATGAGGATCTCCCCGACGCGAAGTCGAACCAGGAACGTGCTCGCCATACCTCCTCGTCCCTTGTCCAAGAACTCACGGAGGTTGCCGTGGCTGCCCACGGCCACGATCAGCTCGGCGCCCTTCTCGTGGGCCAGGAGGAACGCCAGGTCCTCGCTCGTGCCCGCAGCCTCCACCACCTTGTACGGGATGCCCAGGCCGTCCAGCCGAACCCTCCCCGGCGCGCGCCCGTCCGCGTAGGCGTGGACGATCACCTCAGTCGGTCGCCGGCGACGGAGCCGGCGGCGCCCGGGGTTCGCCATCACCAGGGCCCCGTCCGACACGCTGTCCATGTCCCCGACGATCAGGTCGGGGACATACCCCGTCTCCAGCAGCGCGTCGGCGCCCCCATCGACGCCGACTAGCACCGGACCCACGTCCCGGATGTAGGGCCGGAGGGCCGCTAGGTCCTCTTTGTAGTTGTAGCCGCGAACGACCACGAGCACCGGCCGGTGGCTCAGGTCGAGATCCAGCGCAGGCAGACCCGAGCCGCCGAACAGCAGATCGCGTTCCCTCTGCATGAAGTCGACCGTGTTCCTCGCGAAGGATTCGAACCGATCCGCCAGCGCCTCTTTGGCGCGGCGCATGTCCTCCTCCACTGAGGCCTCGGTCTGCAGGATCCCCACACCCACGAGGCTGTCCTCGACGTAGGCGCGATCTCCCTCCAGGCGGATCACGTCTCCCTCGTTCACCTTCCTCATGAGGAGCGGACCCACCGCGTCGATCAGGGGGATACCGGCCCGGATCAGGATCAAAGGACCGAGGTTGGGATACCGGCCGCTGATCGACTTCGCCGCGTTGAGGACGGCCGCCACGCCCGAGGCCACGAGGCCCTCCGCCGACACCCGGTCCACGTCCTCGTGATCGATCACGGCTACCTCGCCGGGGAGGATGCGGCGGGTGAGGTTCTTCGTCCTCGCGTCGACCCGGGCCACGCCGGCCTGGGGCTTGATCCGCCTTAGCGGCCGCCCGAGCAGGCTCCTGGATCTCGATGTGGACGTGCCGATCGCCTCCCGCTGCCCGGTCGCACGACCCCCGATCGGTACGGGAACTCCCTCGGCTGCCGGATCATGAAAGGGTAACGGAGACGGGACCGCCGCGCCGGGTTCGATGAGCCGTAGCCGCCCTGCCGACGCTAGCGCTCGGATGCCCCAACCACGCCGGGGTCCTCGGGCAGGTCGAACTTCTCCCGCACGAGCGTCAGAAATCCGGCGGCGTCGTCCCGACGCACCAGCCGGGCCGGTCGGTCGGCCGCGCCGATCCGCACACTGGCCCCCACGGGAAGCTCGAGGCTCTCGCGGCCGTCGGCCGAGAGCAGCCCCGGCTCCTCGCCGACCACCTCCAGCTTTACCTGCTCGGAGGCCGCCAGCACGAGCGACCGGTCGAAGACCATGTGAGGAGCGACCGGCGTGACCACCAGGCAAGGGACGGTCGGCGTTACGATCGGTCCTCTCGCAGAGAAGGAGTACGCGGTCGAGCCGGTGGGCGTCGCAACGATGACGCCATCGGCGGAGAAGGTCGTGACGTAGCTACCGCCGACGAAGAGCGCCAGCCGGATGAGACGGTGGCGGGCGAGCTTCTCGACCATGACCTCGTTCAGCGCCCACTGAGGCTCGAACGACGCCGCTCCGTCCGGCTCGGCGGTCACGGCCAGGCGCTCCTCGATCAGGGCGGTGCCTTCCAGGACTCGCCGGAGGACCGCGCGGGCCTCCTCGGGTTCCACCTCGGTCAGGAACCCCAGGCGTCCGGCCTTCACGCCGAGCAAGGGGCATCCGTTCCGTGACGCCAAGTACGCGGCCCGGAGGAACGTACCGTCGCCGCCCACCGAGACCACGAGATCGAGGCCCGTGGCGAATGCCTGGGCACCGACCTCTTCGTCCGTGCCGGCCAGCTCGCCCGGCAGCGCGCGGGTGGTCACGCCGTCTTGCCTCAGCCACGCCATCAGCGCGGAGGCGGCGTCGACTGCGGTGGCCCGGCCCGAGTGGACGACGAACCCCACCCTCCTCACCAGGTCCCCCCGAGCGCCCGCCCCTCCTCGATCGCGTCCTCGATCGCAAGCCGTGCTTCCTCGCCGCCCCGCACGAGATACAGCGGGAACTCCACGTTGCCCGCCGGCCCGACCACGGGGGATGCCATCAGGGCCCGGGGCGCCAGCCCGTGCCGCCGGCACGCGCCGGCCACGTCGTCGATGGCTCGCCGCCAGATCTCCGGGTCGCGAACCACTCCCCCGCTTCCCACATCCCGGCGGCCGGCCTCGAACTGCGGCTTGACCAGCAGCACGTGATCGGCGCCGAGGGCGGCGACGTTCGAGAGCGCGGCGACGACCAGGCGCAGCGAGATGAACGACAGGTCCGCGACGACCAGGGACGGCGCGAACGGCAGGTCGAAAGGATCGAGGTCACGGACGTTGGTTCGCTCGAGAAGGGTCACGCGAGGGTCGGTTCGGAGGCTCCACGCGAGCTGCCCGTATCCAACGTCGACCGAGACGACCCGGGCCGCTCCCTTCTGTAGGAGGCAGTCGGTGAACCCCCCGGTCGATGCCCCGGCGTCCAGGCAGTCCCGGCCCGAAGGATCGACCCCGAACCGGCGAAGCGCGATCGACAGCTTCTCGCCGCCGCGTGACACGAAGCGACGAGCCGGTGCGACGAGGCGCACAGGGTCGTCGGCCGAGACAAGGGTCGACGGCTTGGACCCCGCTCTTCCTCCGACCGTGACCAGGCCGGCGAGGACGGCTTGCCGCGCCTCCATCCGCGTTCGAGTGAGCCCGCGACGGACCAGCTCCGAATCCAACCGGCGACGGACCACGGGGGCTCGGCTCAGGCCGAGGCCCTCCCCGCGCCACCCTTGGCCCCCGACTTCTTCGCCGCCGACTTCTTCTGCGTGCCACGGCCGGCGCGCTCCAGGTCGCGGACCCGCCTACGGAGCGCGTCTACATCCTCACGGTTCGCCACGCCGAGCGTCTTCAGCTGGTTCTTCACCTCGCGCTGGATGAGCTTCGTCATCCGCTCGCGATTCTTCTGCGACCAGTCCAGCAGATCTTGAGCCGACTTCGCGATCTGCTCTTTGCCCTGCCCTTTCATCAGCGAGCGGGCCATCTCCTGAGCCTTCCCCGGCGTGAGCTTCTCGAGGGTGGCCTCGATGTACTTGCGCATATCTTCGAGCATCGCTCTTCCTCCATTGGGTCTGGGGTTCCACCTCAAGGATACCCGCGGCCAAACTTCTCCAACCGGGCCGGGCCTCCTGTTACGATCGCGCCGCTCCCGGGCGACACCAGAGAGGCTTCGGCCCGATGATCCCCATCCGCGATGTCAACCCGACCCGGCGAACGCCATGGATCACGCTGGCGCTTATCGCGGCAAACATCGCGATCTTCTTGCTTTGGCAACCGACCTTCAGCCACTCGGAGCCGCGGACCTTCTTCTTCTTCTACTGCCAAGCGCAAATCCCATACGAGACCACGCACCAGACCAGCCTTGCGGACGGCGGCGTCGAGGCGCGCCGGGCGATCGAGAGCGATCTCGGGGACGAGTTCGGCCCCGGAGTGGGTGAAGCACTTCAGCGTGAGCTCCAGGAGGAGTGCCCCGGCAAGAGTTGGCTTGCCTCGGTGTTCGTCGCGATGTTCCTTCATGGAGGATGGCTTCACATCGGGGGCAACATGCTCTTCCTGTGGATCTTCGGGAACAACATCGAAGACCGTTTGGGATGGATCGTGTTCCCGGTCTTCTACGCGCTCGGCGGCATCGCCGCCACACTCCTGCAGGTCGCGTTCGGCCCCGATTCGGTGATCCCGAGCGTGGGCGCGTCGGGAGCCATCGCCGCGGTCCTCGGCGCCTACCTGGTGCTCTACCCCCGAGCGCGCGTGTACACATTGGTCATCTTCTTCTTCATCACGGCAATCGAGCTTCCGGCCGTGGTCGTGCTCGGCGCCTGGTTCGTTCTGCAGCTCTTCAACGGGGTGGGAGGCATCGGAGCCGAGTTGAATTCCGGCGTCGCCTATTGGGCGCACGTCGGCGGCTTCGTGTTCGGGGTAGCCGCGGCCTTTCTCTTCTTCCGCCGGGGTACGTCGGGAAGCGCGGAGGTGTATCTCCCGCCTCGCCCCGACTTTTAGCTCACTCCCGAGTGGGGAGAGGCAAGGAGCGCCGAGAGGTCGCGGGCAACGAAGGTGGGCGTGATCTCCGAGGCAGCGAGGTCGCTCTCTTGAGTCACGCCGGTCAAGACCAGGAGCGAGTCCCACCCAAGCGCGACGGCTCCGGCGATGTCGGTCTCCAGGCGGTCGCCGACGACCAGGGGTCGCCCTCCACCTCCTCGTTCCAAGCCCGCCCGGAAGAGCGGCGCGTGGGGCTTGCCGACTACCTCGGCACCCGCGCCGGTTGTGCGGGTGATGACCGCCAGGAGAGCCCCCGCCCCAGGCCACAGCCCGTCCGGCGCCGGAAAGGCGGCGTCGGCGTTGGTGGCCACGAGGCGGGCGCCTCGCTGCACCAACAGGCAGGCGGTCTTCAGCTTCATGTAGTCGGCGCCACGGTCCCACCCGACCACGACGTAATCAGAGCGATCCGGCTCGCCGTCGAGGACCTCCACGCCGGCGTCGGTAAGGGCGAGCCGGATCCCGCTCTCTCCAACGACGAAGGCCGAGCCCCCGCCGCGGACCGCGAGCAGGGCGGCCGTCGCCTCGGCTGAGGTGACGACCTCGGAGGGGTCCGCGACGATGCCGACAGCGGTGAGCTTGCCCGCGACCTCTTCTGGCGACCGGGTGGAGTTGTTCGTGAGGAACACGATGCGCCTGCCGGCCGCGCGGAGTTCCTGTATCGCATCGGGCGCCCCTGGGACCGCGTCGTCCCCCCGATAAAGGACGCCGTCGAGATCAAACAGGAAGCACTGGTAAGGATCGTAAGGATCGGGCAGCACCATTCAGCCTGCCAGGCGCTGCAGGGCTTGCTCGTAGTCGCCCACGCCCGGCCTCATTGCGAGGGCGAGCTTGATGTGCCCTATGGCCCGGGCCCGCTGTCCCGTGCGCTCGCATGTGAGCGCAAGCGCGAAGTGGGCGTAGTCGTTGGCCGGATCGATCGAGACGGCCTTGGCGAACTCCCTGCGCGCCCGCACCATCCGACCGCTCATGTACAGGGCGCGTCCGAGCGCCTCTCGGATCGAGGCCTTCTCCGGCTCGAGGAGCTTGGCCTGCGAAAGGTACATGACCGCTTGGTGCGGGTGGCCATCGTCGAGGAACCGTACTCCGCGGGAGAACAGCTCGTAGGCGGTTCCTTCCGCGGTCGGTTTGCTATACAACACGACGTGCCCCAGATCTCACCATTCTCCGGCCTGCTCTTCGACCAGGCGCGCGTGGGACCGCTGGACGGGTGACGACACCTCCCTACGACACCATCTCCGCAGGGACCAGTACCGTTTCCGCCGGGCCAGCCCGCACAACATCGTTCGCCTCGGCCTGGGAGAGCAAAATCCCGCCGACGACGATGTCGCCGCAAAGTATAGGCGCGCCGCCTCCGAACTTCGCCGCTGGCGCGAGGACGGTGTGCTGTCGCTCACCCCGCGCCCCAGCTATTTCCCCTACGAGATGCGGTTCGCGCTCCGGGGAGTGCCCAGGCGGGTCCGCGGCCTAATCTGCCAGGTCGAGCTGGAGCCGTGGGGCGGCTCGATCGTCCCGCATGAGCGAACCATGGCGGGCCCAATCGAAGATCGACTTCAGCTCCTGCAGGCGGTCCGCGCGAACCTCTCGGCGGTGTACGCAGTGTTCCCTCGGAGGCATCGGTCGCTCTCCAGGCTGCTCGACGAGATCACGGACCTTCCGCCGACGGTCACCACCGTTTCGCGGTCGCGCTGCGGTTCAGGGAAGAGATGCGAGCGCGCCACGGGCCCGGTCCCTGGGACCAGATGATGATGCTGGTGATCGACGCGGCGACGGAGGACCCTCCGGTGCTTCCGGTCCACCGGGTGCTCGCCTCGGGGGCGCCTCCCCGAGCGGGCACTCGGGTTCCCGGCCTCCAGGAAACCCTCGCCTCCATCTCCGACGAGAAGCTCGTCTACGGCATGATGGCTCGCGAGAAGGGGGATCTCGTCCATCGGGTA
This sequence comes from Actinomycetota bacterium, assembly GCA_052388025.1. Taxonomy (GTDB): domain Bacteria; phylum Actinomycetota; class UBA4738; order UBA4738; family HRBIN12; genus JBQTIP01. The sequence goes on along the minus strand of JBQTIP010000209.1, from coordinate 23,892 downwards.
GCCGGATTGCACGATGAGCCTCCTGCCGTCAGCGCGCTGCACCGGCATGTGCTCGACGATCTCGACGTCGAGGATGCCTTGAGATTCACGCCCGATGCCCTGGCTGCGGAGGATGCAGTGCGAACCGGCAACGCCGTAGCCGCATTCCTCCTACCCGCAACGACCGCCGAGCGGATCCGGGCCGAGATCGAACGAGGACGACTGCTCCCGCGGAAGTCGACCTATTTCTGGCCGAAGCCCCGCACCGGCATGGTGATCAGGCCGCTCGAGTGACGCTTACTCGTCGTCGCGCTGTTCCAGCTTCTTGATCCCGGTGGCCACCACCTCCGTGAGACTCCGCGCCCCGGCCCCGTCCCTGTAGAAGCGCCTGGCCAGCTGTCCGTAGACCAAGACGTCGTCGCCCTTACCGATCCCCTTCAGGGATCGCTTGCCGACCGCCTTGTGCCAGACCGCGACCGGGAGGGGGAGGAGTCGCTTTCCGGCCTCTGGAACGGAGAGCCGAAGCTCGGTGACCTCGTCGCCGGATGGCAGCCGGCGCTCCACCGGCTCGGCCGCCACGGTTCCCGCCAACACCACGACGTTCACCGTAACCACGTCGCTCCCCCCTTTCGGATCGCGACCGTAGCACCCACCAGTGACATCCAGGAGCCGACCGACCTGCCGGTAGACTCCCATCCGTGGAGACGGCGACCTTCGAGGTGGCTCCCGGCATCACCGCGATCGACACCTACATGTCCGGACGCGAGCGATACACGGCGGCCTACCTCCTGGCCGCCGCCGAGCCGACGCTGATCGAGACCGGGCCCTCCACGTCAGTCGGGCCGGTCACCGAGTCTCTCGCTTCCGTGGGTGTCGAGCCCGACCAGCTCGCCAATATCGTCCTCACACACATCCACCTCGACCACGCCGGAGGCGTGGGTCGCCTCTCCGCCCGGTTCCCGCGAGCCACGATCTGGGTGCACGAGCGCGGCGCGCCTCACCTCGTCGACCCGACGAAGCTCGTGGCGAGCGCCGTTCGCGTCTACGGAGAGGGTCAGATGCGCGAGCTGTTCGGCCCGGTCGACCCCGTGCCGGCCGATCGACTGAGGAGTGTTGCGGAGGGGGACCGGATCGCGCTCGGAACGAGAAGCCTCGACGTCCTTTACACGCCGGGGCATGCTTCCCACCACATCTGCCTCGCCGACTCGGAGACGGGGGCGGTTTTCACTGGCGACGCGATGGGCATCCACCTCCCCGATCTGCCGGTGCTGCGGCCCGCGACCCCTCCACCCGACTTCGATATCGAGCTCGCGATCGACAGCATCGAGCGCGTACGAGCGCGGGCCCGCTCCATCCTGCTGCTGGCGCATTTCGGGCCGGTCGAGGACATCGACCGCATCTGCGACCTTGCGGAGCTTCGCATCCGCGGGTGGGGTGAGATCGTGCGGGGCGCGCTCCGAACGACTGACGACCTGGACGAGATCGTCGAGATCCTGAGTCGCGAGACCAACCAGGAGCTTGCGACCGAGGGGCACGCGCCCCTCGAACTGGAGCGATTCGAGACCCTCTCAAGCGTCCGCACGAACGCCATGGGCCTGATCCGTTACTGGAAGAAGCGGGCCGAGCGCGAGGCCGAAGAGGTCGCGACCCCTCAGCCGAGCTGAGCGAGGCGTTCGGCAACGTCGAAGGCTCCGGCATCGTGCCGGAGGATCTTGCGGAACTCCCGAGCCGCCTCACCGCGGCGGCCGGCTCGCTCGAGGATGTCGGCGATCACGTACCACACGCGCAGAACCTCCTGCCTCGCCACGTCATCGCGGGTCCTCACGCGGCGGAGCATCCCGAGCGCTTGGTCGAAGCGGCCCATGTCCGCCAGCGCCGAGGCTGCGACGATGACCGCCTCCGCTTTGGCCTCTATCGGGATCTCCGCCGACAGCGCCTCGTCTGCGAGTGCGACCGAACGCTCAGGGCGCCCCAAGGCCCGCTCGCAGTCGGCGACGATGTGGTTCTGGTCCGCGCGGCCGGACATTCGGCGATAGGCCTGCATCTCGGAGAGCGCATCGCGGTACCGTCCCTGCTCGTAAAACGCGAGCCCGAGGACCTCCCGGACGGCGGGCGAGCGGGGGGCGAGGGACTTCGCCCTGACCCCTTCGCTCACGGCTCCTGGGGCGTCGCCTCGCTCCAGTCGCCCGACTGCGCGTTCCAAGCGAGCGATCGCATCGTCCGCTTGGCCGGCCCTGGCCACTCGTCGAAGCTCACGGACTACCTCGCGCGGCAGGACGGGCTTTCGTGCGGCGGATCCCCGGCCGGTGCCGCCGGGACGAGGACGAAGCGCTTTGGGCACGTGACCTAGGGTACCCGGCCGCGTCTTCTTCTCTAGGGGTCCCCTCGGCCTGCCCCGGAGACGAAGAGAGCCGCCCGAAGGCGGCTCTCTTGAGGATGTCCCGGCGGCGACCTACTCTCCCACCCCGTCGCCGGGGCAGTACCATCGGCGCTGGAGGGCTTAACTTCCGGGTTCGGGATGGGACCGGGTGTTTCCCCTCCGCCATGGCCACCGAAACGTTGGCTCGGGCCTTGTACAAGCTGGCCCGAAGAGGGCGCGAGCTCCGAGGGAACCTCGGAACGCGATAGCGAGCGCGAGCAAAAGCCAAGTCCTCGGCCTATTAGTACCGGTCGGCTCAACACGTTGCCGTGCTTACACCTCCGGCCTATCAACCTCGTAGTCTGCGAGGGGCCTTACCGGGTCAACCCCGTGGGAGACCTCATCTCGAGGCGAGCTTCGCACTTAGATGCTTTCAGCGCTTATCTCTGCCGTACGTGGCTAACCAGCCGTGCCGCTGGCGCGACAACTGGCACACCAGAGGTACGTCCGCCCCGGTCCTCTCGTACTAGGGGCAGCTCCCCTCAAGTCTCCTACGCCCACGACGGATAGGGACCGACACTTCTGTTACCCCGCCGGGACTGTCTCGGCAGGGGCCGGGTCATTTCTGCCCGGCTCTGCATGTCGCCATGCAGGTCGGACCATCTCTTCGCCGCGGTGATCCGTCCCCCTCGGGCACGAGGGGAGGGAGCGGCGTCCGGCGTATGGTCTCTGAGGATTCTGGATACCTACACCCGATGCACTCTGCGGTAGCGACCACCTCCATTCATGGAGAGCGCTCGCCGCCTGAGTGACCGGAACCCCTCCGAGCTCAGGTGCTCCCCTCGTCCCATCGCCCGGACGATGCCGGCGAAGACGAGGAAGTCCTGCTGCTTGCTGCTCAGAAGAGGCTGCGTCTCGAGGAAGGGGATCACCCTCGTCAGGAGGTCCTCGCGGTTCCGAACAACGAACACCAGTGATGTGTCCGCCGAACCACAATGGTTCTCCTGGATCCGTCCGCAGCCGAGCCGTCCCTTGATCAGGTCCAGGACCTGACGTCGTTCGGCGTTCTGGCTGACGTGGAACTCCGGAACGAGTTGCCATCCGGCTCTCGTCGATGGGTTCCGCTGGACGGCGACGTGGAACGATTCCTCTCCGTCAACGTATCCCGCTATGTAGGCATCCAACCTTTCCTGCTGATTGACCGCACCCGAGGCGTTGTCACTGCGCATGTCAGCACGCTAGCAGCTGCCTCTGACAAGGCGAGTAGCCCGGGATCCACGGTGTTCCCAGCACTTAGCCGGATTTACCGACAGCAACGGTCAACTTACTGTCTCACGACGTTCTAAACCCAGCTCGCGTGCCTCTTTAACGGGCGAACAGCCCGACCCTTGGGACCTGCTCCAGCCCCAGGATGAGACGAGCCGACATCGAGGTGCCAAACCGCTCCGTCGATATGGACTCTTGGGAGCGATCAGCCTGTTATCCCCGGGGTACCTTTTAGCCGTTGAGCGACGACCCTACCACTAGGGGTCGTCGGATCACTAGGCCCTGCTTTCGCACCTGCTCGACCCGTCGGTCTCGCAGTCAAGCTCCCTTGTGCCCTTGCACTCGACGCCTGATTGCCAACCAGGCTGAGGGAACCTTTGGGCGCCTCCGTTACCTTTTAGGAGGCAACCGCCCCAGTTAAACTGCCCACCAGACGCTGTCCCCGACCCGGATAACGGGCCAAGGTTAGAGTCCCAACACGTGAAGGGCGGTATTTCAAGGTTGGCTCCACCCCGACCGGAGTCGAGGCTTCAAAGCCTCCCGCCTATCCTACGCAACACATGCCAGAACCCAACATCAAGCTGCAGTAAAGGTCCCGGGGTCTTTCCGTCCTGTCGCGGGTAACGAGCATCTTTACTCGTAGTGCAATTTCGCCGAGTCCCTGGTTGAGACAGCGCCCAAGTCGTTGCGCCATTCGTGCAGGTCGGAACTTACCCGACAAGGAATTTCGCTCGAGTCGCCCCCCATGTCGCCATGGGGCTCGGACCATATCTTCAACTCTCCCGTCGGACGAGAGCTGGCTGGCGTATGGCCTCTGAGGATTCCAGGAACCGAGACGGCTTCCGATGATTCATCGTCTGCGAGATCTTCGCGATTCGAATCAGTCCAGTGAGGCTGAGTTGCTCAGCTTTCCTCATCATCCGAATCACCGAAGCGAACTTCGCGTATTCATCGGCCTTCGCCGTTCTCAGTGGATTTGCCTCGAAGAACGGGACGATGCGGCGAGTGAGATCATCGAGAGCCCGCACACTGTAGCGATACATGTGCTCCCGATGGTTATCACGTCTCCGGTTGATGGAGACGTGGCCGCATCCAAAGAACTCCTTCAGCTCGTACAGTACGTGCACGCTCCGCTCACCCTGTGTAACCGTGAAGTCGGGCTGAACTTGCCAGCCGAGCTTGCACGTTCGGCACAGGAAGATCGGGATGCTAAAGCAGCCCTCACCGTCGACGAAACCAACGATCCACTGCTCGAGTCCTGGCCTTTCCTGCTGATTGTCCGCACTCGACGGATTGTCACCGGTCATTGACCTACCCTACACCGGGGGTCTGACATCGCCGGTACCGCGAGATGCTCGGGTTTTCCAGCATATAGCCAACTGCACTCATCGCTGTCGCCAGCGAGAGGGGCAGCCGGAGGTTGGCATCCCTCCGGGAACCTTAGGACCGTTATAGTTACGGCCGCCGTTTACTGGCGCTTAGGTTCGGAGCTTCGCTTCCCGAAGGAAGCTAACCCCTCCCCTTAACGTTCCAGCACCGGGCAGGCGTCAGTCCGTATACGTCGTCTTGCGACTTAGCACGGACCTGTGTTTTTAGTAAACAGTCGCTTGGGCCTGGTTTGTGCCACCACATCGGGCTCGGGACGCTAGGTCCTTCACCCTACCGTGGTCCTCCTTCTCCCGAAGTTACGGAGGTAGTTTGCCGAGTTCCTTAACCAGGGTTCTCTCGATCGCCTTAGTATTCTCTACTTGCCCACCTGTGTCGGTTTGGGGTACGGGCACCTCATCCACTCGCTAGAGGCTTTTCTCGGCAGCTTGGGATCAGTCGCTTCGCCTAAAGCGGCTCGGCATCGTGCCTCAGGGTTGCGGCCCCCCGGATTTGCCTGGGGGACCCCCCTACGCACTTACCCCACGACGACCATCGCGTGGGTCGACCTACCCTCCTGCGTCCCCCCTTCGCTGGCCTAGTACCAGGTGGGTCGGTAGCCCCCCGAAGGGGGTTCCCTTAGTGCCCTGGATTCGGCCTGGGCGCGGATGAGGTGGTACTGGAATATCAACCAGTCGTCCATCGCCTACGCCTGTCGGCCTCGGCTTAGGTCCCGACTAACCCTGGGCGGATGAACCTTCCCCAGGAACCCTTGGGCATTCGGCGGACGGGCTCCTCCCCCGTCTTTCGCTACTCATGCCGGCATTCTCACTTCTCACGCGTCCACCGCTGGGTTACCCCGCCGCTTCACACGCGTGAGAACGCTCCCCTACCGATCCGCCGGCCTGGGCGCACACGGCTTCCCGTGAGCGCCGGGCCATACGGCGAATCCCGCAGCTTCGGCACCGTGCTTGAGCCCCGCTACATCATCGGCGCAGGACCACTTGACCAGTGAGCTGTTACGCACTCTTTCAAGGGTGGCTGCTTCTAAGCCAACCTCCTGGTTGTCTGTGCAATCCCACATCCTTCTCCACTTAGCACGGATTTGGGGGCCTTAGCTGGCGATCTGGGTTGTTTCCCTCTCGGCTACGGAGCTTAGCCCCCGCAGCCTCACTCCCGGGCTCTGAAGCAACGGCATTCGGAGTTTGGCTGAGGTCGGTAAGCTTGTAGGCCCCCTAGCCCAACCAGTGCTCTACCTCCGCTGCTGAACGCCCGAGGCTGCCCCTAAAGGCATTTCGGGGAGAACCAGCTATCACCGAGTTTGATTGGCCTTTCACCCCTAACCACAGGTCATCCCCCAGGTTTTCAACCCTGGTGGGTTCGGCCCTCCACGAGGTCTTACCCTCGCTTCAGCCTGCCCATGGCTAGATCACTCGGTTTCGGGTCTAGAGCATGCGACTGGACGCCCAGTTAGGACTCGCTTTCGCTTCGGCTTCCCGAGAACGGTTAACCTTGCCGCACACCGCTAACTCGCCGGCTCATTCTTCAAAAGGCACGCCGTCACACCCACCTGGTTACCCAGACGGATGCTCCGACAGCTTGTAGGCTCACGGTTTCAGGTGCTATTTCACTCCCCTCCCGGGGTACTTTTCACCTTTCCCTCACGGTACTAGTTCACTATCGGTCGCCAGGAAGTACTTAGCCTTAGAGGGTGGGCCCTCCAGATTCACACGGAATTCCACGGGCTCCGTGCTACTCGGGATCTCCGCGGGGAGGTCAGTCGCCTTTCGTCTACCGGGCTGTTACCGTCTGTGGCGGCCCTTTCCATGGCCTTCGGCTAGGTGCTGTCTTTGTAACTCCCCGAACGCTCCGACGTGCGTTCTCGCGGATCCCACGACCCCGGCACGGCAACGCCATCGGGCTGTCACACCGTGCCGGTTTAGGCTCTTCCCCGTTCGCTCACCACTACTAGGGGAGTCGCGGTTGCTTTCCGTTCCTCGCCTTACTGAGATGTTTCAGTTCGGGCGGTTCCCTCCTCAGGCCCTATGGATTCAGACCTGGGTGACCGGGCATGACCCCGGCCGGGTTTCCCCATTCGGACACCTTCGGATCTCGGCCTTCTCGGCGGCTCCCCGAAGCTTTTCGCAGCCTGACGCGTCCTTCATCGGCTCCTGGCGCCAAGGCATCCACCGTAAGCCCTTCGTAACTTGACTTGTAGATGCTCGCGCTCGCTATCGAGTTCTCAAGGTGCCCGAGGGCTCGCACCCTCAAAGCTGAACAGTGTGCCACCAGCGCGTATCGACCTGGAGTCTCCCGGAACAGCAGGGATCTCGAAGCGAGCTCCCATCCGGGTTTGCCAAGGCTCCTTAGAAAGGAGGTGATCCAGCCGCACCTTCCGGTACGGCTACCTTGTTACGACTTCACCCCAATCGCGGATCCCACCTTCGACGGCTCCCTCCACAAGGGTTGGGCCACCGGCTTCGGGTGTTACCCACTTTCGTGGTGTGACGGGCGGTGTGTACAAGGCCCGGGAACGTATTCACCGCAGCATTGCTGATCTGCGATTACTAGCGACTCCGACTTCACGGGGTCGGGTTGCAGACCCCGATCCGAACTGAGCGCGGCTTTTTGGGATTCGCTCCCCCTTGCGGGATCGCAGCCCTCTGTACCGCGCATTGTAGCATGTGTGCAGCCCTGGACATAAGGGGCATGATGACTTGACGTCATCCCCACCTTCCTCCGGTTTGGCACCGGCAGTCTCCCTAGAGTTCCCGGCATTACCCGCTGGCAACTAAGGACAGGGGTTGCGCTCGTTGCGCCACTTAAGGCAACACCTCACGGCACGAGCTGACGACAGCCATGCACCACCTGTGCGGGCTCCATAGAGCGCCGTGTTTCCACGGCTTTGCCCCGCATGTCAAGCCCAGGTAAGGTTCTTCGCGTCGCGTCGAATTGAGCCACATGCTCCGCCGCTTGTGCGGGCCCCCGTCAATTCCTTTGAGTTTTAGCCTTGCGGCCGTACTCCCCAGGCGGGGTGCTTAATGCGTTAGCTTCGGCACAGACGGGGTCGATGTCCGCCCACACCTAGCACCCAACGTTTACGGCTAGGACTACCAGGGTATCTATTCCTGTTCGCTCCCCTAGCTTTCGCGCCTGAGCGTCAGGACAGGCCCAGAGAGCCGCCTTCGCCACCGGTGTTCCTCCTGATATCTGCGCATTTCACCGCTACACCAGGAATTCCGCTCTCCCCTACCTGCCTCAAGCCGAGCAGTATCGGATGCAGGCCCGGGGTTGAGCCCCGGGTTTTCACATCCGACTTGCACGGCCGCCTGCGCGCGCTTTACGCCCAATAAATCCGGACAACGCTCGCCCCCTACGTCTTACCGCGGCTGCTGGCACGTAGTTAGCCGGGGCTTCTTCTGCAGGTACCGTCACTTTCGCTTCGTCCCTGCCGAAAGGGGTTTACAACCCGAGGGCCTTCATCCCCCACGCGGCGTCGCTGCGTCAGGCTTTCGCCCATTGCGCAAGATTCCCCACTGCTGCCTCCCGTAGGAGTCTGGACCGTGTCTCAGTTCCAGTGTGGCTGGCCGTCCTCTCAGACCAGCTACCCGTCGTAGCCTTGGTGGGCCGTTACCTCACCAACAAGCTGATAGGTCGCGGGCCCATCCCAGACCGTCGGAGCTTTCCTCGGCGGATCATGCGATCCGCCGAGAGTATCCGGTTTTAGCCCCGGTTTCCCGAGGTTATCCCAGTGTCTGGGGCAGGTTGCCCACGTGTTACTCACCCGTTCGCCGCTCTCCCCACAGAAGGGTTACCCCTCCTGTGGTTCTCGCTCGACTTGCATGTGTTAAGCACGCCGCCAGCGTTCGTCCTGAGCCAGGATCAAACTCTCCGTAGAGATCCACGATCCGACACGAAGGCCGGGTTCGCTTGTTCGTTGGAGACGACCTTCGGGGAAGGCACTCCCCCTCGGGTCAGTCGGATCCGGCCGGTTGGTTCTTGTCCGGACGGATGTTTCGTACGTAACCGTCGGCTGTTCCAGGCACGGCAAACCGCGCCTCCCAGCTGACGGGGAAACGCACTGGCTTCTGGCACACTGTTCAGTTCTCAAGGTACGAGCAGCGACCCATACGGAAGAGAACCTCCGAGAGGGAGTCGCGCCAACCGATCATGATATGCACTGGCGGAGCCCGCGTCAACCAAGGGAACACTTGTTCGGGCGTCTACGCCAGGCGGACGAACTTCCTGCGTCCGATCTGCAGGATCTTGCCGCGGATCCGCTCCGCGGGCACCTCCGCCTGAGGGTCGGTGACGGGCTCCCCGTCGAGCCGCACGCCTCCCTGTTCGATCAGCCGCCTCGCCTCGGCGTTGGACCCCGCGAGCCCAAGTGAAGCAAGCAGCTTGGGCAGCCACACCTTCCCACCGCGTACCGCCTCGGCGGGGATCGCGACCTCCTCGACGTCCTCGGGAATCTCGCGGTCGCGGTGGACGAGGTTGAATGCCTCCTCGGAGCGGTTGCCGGCCCCCAAGCCATGGTACAGCTCGACGATCTCACGGGCCATGCGGCGCTTCTGCTCGGCCGGGTGGAGTGAGCCGTCGGCGAGCCCAGCCTGGATCGCATCGACTTCCTCTGGGGTGACGTCCGTGCACAGTCGCAGGTACTTGCCGATCAGCTCATCGGGGATGCTCATCAGCTTGCCGAACATGGCGTCGGCAGGCTCCTCGATCCCGACGTAGTTGCCGAGGGATTGGCTCATCTTCTGGACCCCGTCGAGTCCCTCGAGCAACGGAACCGTCAGCGCCACCTGCGGCGGCTGTCCGTGCACGCGCTGGACATCGCGGCCGGTGAGCAGATTGAACAGCTGGTCCGAGCCGCCCAGCTCGACGTCGGCCTCGACGGCCACGGAGTCCATCCCCTGCAGCAGCGGGTAGAGGAACTCCATGATTGAGATCGGGCGCCCTTCCCTGTATCTGACGGCGAAATCGTCCCGCTCGAGCATCCGAGCGACGGTGGACGACGCGGTGAGCCGCAGGACCCCTTCCATATCGAGCGGCTCGAGCCATTCAGAGTTGTACCGGACCTCCAGCCGCTCCCGAGACACGATCCGGTAGAACTGGGCGAGCAGCCGGTCGGCGTACCCGCGGATGACGTCCGGCTCGAGGCGCGGCCTCGTCTCGGACCTGCCGGATGGGTCCCCGACACGCGCGGTGAAGTCGCCGACGATCAGAACCGCCACGTGTCCCTCGTCTTGGAACTGACGGAGCTTCCTGAGCACGACCGCCCAGCCCAGCGTGACATCCGAAGCCGTGGGGTCCAGCCCAAGCTTGATGCGGAGGGGGCGGTCCAGGGCCAGCTTCTCGGCGAGGCCGTTCTCGGGGACGACTTCAGCGGCGCCGGAGATCAGCCGAGAAGGCTCAGGAGGACCCATGGAAACGCGATGCTACCAGCGGAAACGAGCGTCGTGAGTATGATGGCCCGACGATGAACGCGCGCCGGGGCCCGCTCATTGTCGGAGTCGTACTGCTCGCAGTGCTCTCGCAGGCGTGCCGTCTTCCCGACCTGCCCGACCTGGAGCTGGCGGAGACACAGGCCGAGGCGCTCCCTCAGACGTCGTTCCTGTACACGGCGGACGGCACGCTGATCACCCGTCTGCACGCGGGCGAGAACCGAGTCGTCGTCCCCTTCGAGAAGATCCCGGAGACGGTCCGCGAGGCCGTCGTCGCCGTCGAGGACAAGCGCTTCTACGAGCACAAGGGCATAGACCTGCGGGCTCTCCTGCGGGCCGCCTACGTAGATGCGAGCTCGGGTCGGATCGTGGAGGGTGGATCGACGATCACCCAGCAGTACGTGAAGAACGCGTACACGGGCGCGGAGCAGACGCTCTCTCGCAAGATCAGGGAGGCGGCCCTCGCCTGGCAGCTGGAGCAGGAGCTGACGAAGGACGAGATCCTGACCAGGTACCTGAACACGGTGTACTTCGGCGAGGGCGCCTACGGGATCCAGTCTGCCGCGGAGGGGTTCTTCGACCGGCCCGCGAGGGATCTCACGCTGGCGCAGTCGGCGCTTCTCGCCGGGCTCATATCCGCCCCGGTCGACTACGACCCCGTAACGCACCCACAGCGCGCCCTCGAGCGGCGCAACCTGGTACTTCGGCAGATGTGGGAACAGGGGAGGATCACCCTCGCCGAGTATTCCAAGGCCGCGGGGTCCGAGCTCCGGCTCCGCCTTCCCCGGGACACCCCTCGGTACATCGCGCCGCACTTCGTCGACTACTTCGAGCAGTGGTTCCTCTCAAGCCCTCGCTTCGGGGAGACGCAGGACGAACGGTACCGGCTCCTGTTCGAGGGGGGACTTCGGATCACGACAACGCTCGTCCCGAGGCTCCAGGAGGCCGCCGAGAACGCCATCAACTCGATCCTCATCTACAGGAGCGATCCCTATGCGGCCATGACCGTCATCGACCCTCGGAACGGCTACGTGAAGGCCATGGTCGGTGGCCGCGACTACTTCTCCGAGCACGATCGGTACGCAAGGATCAACCTTGCCACCGGAGGGATCACCGGCCGGCAGGCGGGCTCGGCGTTCAAGCCGTTCGCCCTCGTGGCGGCGCTTGAGAGCGGGATCGCGCCGGAGACCGTCTACCCTGCCCCCGCCTCCATCCAGCTTCCTCTCGAGAACGGCCAGGTGTGGAGCGTGCAGAACTACGACGGCTCCTCATCGGGCAACCTGACGCTCGAGCAGGCCACCATCGACTCGGTCAACACCGTCTACGCGCAGTTGATCAGCGACCTGGGCGCGCAGAAGGTCATCTCGGTCGCGAAGCGGATGGGCATCCGCTGCTGCCGGCGGACCACGGAGCCGGGCACCGATCTCAAGGCCTTCCTCTCGGCCGTCCTGGGCACGAACGAGGTCAACACGCTGGAGATGGCCTCGGCGTACGGCAGTCTGGCCACCGGCGGCTATCACGCGCAGCCGACTCCGGTCCTCCGCATCACGACGGCGGACGGGGACGTGCTGTATGAGGCCCAGCCCGAGCCAAGGCTCGTCGTGAACGCCGGCGTCGCCGCTGTGGCGAGCCGGATCCTGCAGGAGGTGGTCCAGTACGGAACGGGAACCGCGGCCAACATCGGTCGCCCGCAGCTCGGCAAGACCGGCACGGCGCAGGAATGGCGCGACGCATGGTTCGTGGGTGCGATCCCACAGCTAACGGCCGCGGTCTGGGTCGGGTTCCCTCAGGGCCTGATCTCCATGACCTATCCGAGGGTTCGCCTGCCCCATGTCCTCGGTGGAACGTGGCCCGCGCAGATCTGGCGCGCGTTCATGATCAACGCGACGGCCCACATGCCGATCCGCGGGTTCCCATCAACGGAGGTCCAGTACGTGACCGTCGCCGTGGACGCGACGCAGTATCCGCTGTGCCTGCCGAACCAGTACACCCACCCCGCCAACATCCAGACCCAGATCTTCATCGCGGGAACCGAGCCCACGCAGACCTGCACGGAGCCGACGTCGTACGCGCTCCTCACCGTCCCCTCGGTGATCGGCCTGTCCCAGGACGAGGCCACGCTGGCGCTGCAGGCGGCAGGGTTCAATGTCAGCGTGGTCGTGCAATCGTCGACGACCGCTCCGGCCGGCTCGGTGATCGGACAGGATCCGGCGGCCGGGGTGCAGGCACAGCAGGCAAGCACTGTCACGATCACCGTCGCCAAGACCGAGACCTCATCACCGGCGCCCGACCGGGCAACGATCCCGAACGTCCTCGGCCTGCCCCAATCCGCGGCCGAGGCAGCGATCAGCCAAGCGGGACTCCTGCCGGCCGTCATCACCCAGGCCCAGTGCAACCGAAGGCGCCCCGAGTGCGACTACGCGTCGGGCACGGTGTGGTCGCAGTCGCCGGGGGTCGGAAACACGGTCGAACCGGGCTCGACGGTCATCATCTGGGTGAACCCCTGACCTCCGGCCGGGCCGATCGAGATCGTGCCCGTGACACGAACCGACTCCCCTCGACGTGGAAGCGCCACGCCCGCTCGGTTCCGGTGCGGATGCCCACGCGGGGTCCCGCGGCGACCCGATCGAGCCGGATCCGAGAGCCGCGTTCGAGCGCGAGACGGCTCCCCTTCACGAGATCCAGGCCGTTGTCCGCGCGTCCGACGTCGAACGCCTGAGACAGCCGTGCGGGGCCCGCGCAGAGCAGCAGCGGGTCGTCGATTCCTCTTCGTCGGCGCATCTGGGCCAGGCCCTCGAGCGGTTCCGCGGCGCGCAGCAGCACCGCGCTCCCCGACCCTTCGGGCCCGGTGACCACGTTCATGCAGAAGTGCATGCCGTACGTGAAATACACGTAGAGGTAGCCGGGGGGCCCGAACATGACCTCGTTCCGACGAGTCCTGCCGCGGAAGGAATGACTGGCCGGATCCCCTTCCTCGTAAGCCTCGGTCTCCACTATCCGCGCCACGAGCCGGCGGCCTCGCGGTAGCTCGCGCACGAGGAGGCAGCCGAGGAGCTCGGGTGCCACCACGACCGAAGGTCGGGCGAAGAACGCTCGGGGAAGGCGCCGGCCGCCGCCCACGGCTAGGAGGCGGGCCGGCCCTTACGAAGAAACCGCCGCAGCTTCGCCAGCGGCCATGCGTTGATGACGTCATCCTTCGTCAGCCACCCCCGCTGCGCCGTGGCGACTCCGAAACGCATCAGCGATAGATGGACCGAGGAGTGCGAGTCGGTGTTGACCGCGAACTTCACCCCGTGGCGTCTCGCCCACAGTATGTGCTCGTCCTTCAGGTCGAGGCGGTCGGGAAAGGAGTTGACCTCCATAGCGGTGCCCGTGCGGGCGGCGGCGCGGAACACTTCCTCGAGGTCGTACTCGATGGCCGGGCGCCTCCCGATGAGCCGCGCCGTCGGATGGCCGATGATGTGCACGTAGGGGTTCTCCATCGCCCGGATGATGCGCTGGGTCATCTCGTCCTTGCTCTGGTTGAAGTGTGAGTGCACCGAGGCCACGAGCACGTCGAACCCCCCGAGGAACCCTCCCGGCCAGTCGACGCCCCCGTCCGGATCGATGTTCAGCTCCGACCCGTGGAGAAGCGTCGTCTTCGTTCCGGCCTGGAGCTGGAGGAGCCGTGCGCGCTGGGCGAGGATCTTCTCGTCTGTCATCCGCTGCATCGCGAGGTTCGGCGCGTGATCGGTGACCGCGTAGTACGCGTACTTCAGCCGGCTAGCTCCTTCGATCATCTCTTCGAGCGGCGCGAGCCCGTCGGTCAGATCGGTGTGCGTGTGGAGATCGCCCCTCACCTGGCGCAGCTCCAGCACGTCGGGGAGCTCGCCGGCTATGGCCGCTTCGATCTCGCCGCGATCCTCGCGAAGCGTCGGAGGGATGAACGGCAGGTCTAGATGCGCGTAGACCTGCTCCTCGGTCTCCGCGGCGACGAGAACTCCCGACTTCGCTTGGAAGAGCCCGTATTCGGAGAGCTTGAGGCCCTTGCGGACGGCCATCTCCCGGATACGGACGTTGTGCGCCTTCGAGCCCGTGAAGTAGATGAGCGCGGCACCCCATACGTCGAGCGGAATCACGCGGAGGTCCACCTGTAGGCCCTTCTCCGTCACGATCGAGGACTTGGTCTCCCCCTGAGCCAGGACGCGATCGACGGTGGGCAGCGACGTGAACGCCTGCATGATCGGGCCCGCGGCTTCGGCCGCCACCAGCAGGTCGATGTCCCCGATGGTCTCGGCCATGCGCCTTAGAGATCCCGCGTAGGCGCTGCGCTTCACTTGCTTCAGCACCGTCAGCTCCGCCAGCAGCTCCTCGGCGACATCGAGGGCCACGCCGACCTGCACCCGCCGTCCCGACTCGCCCATCCGGCGGACGCCGCGAAGGATGTTCTCCTCGGTCCTCGCACCGAATCCCTTCAGTTCCGCGAGGCGATGCTCGTGGACCGCGTCCAGCAGCTCTTCCACGGATGAGATGCGCAGCTCCTGGTACAGCGCCATCGCCTTCTTCGGACCGAGGCCGGGGATCGACATGAGCTGACGGACCCCCGGTGGAATCTGGGAACGAAGCTGCTCCAGATCCTGGATGGAACCGCTACGGAGGTATTCGTGGACCTTCTCACCGATGGACTTCCCAACGTTCGGGATGGCGAGCAGGCCTTTGAGATCCAAGCCCTCGACGTCGGCGTGGTAGCCACCCACCGCTCGGGCCGCCTTCTCGTACGAGCGCGGCTTGAATCGGTCAGTGGACAGGATGGAGAGCAGATCCGCGTACTCCATGAGGATCGCTTCGACGGCGTCGTTTGAGCGGGGCACGGTTCCGATCCTAACGAGAGGGAGATCAGGCGACACCGAGAAGCCAGAGAAGGAGGGCCTTCTGCGTGTGCAAGCGGTTCTCGGCCTGGTCCCACACGGCGGATCGAGCGCCGTCGATCACCTCGTCCGTG
Organism: Actinomycetota bacterium; assembly: GCA_052388025.1. Lineage (GTDB taxonomy): Bacteria > Actinomycetota > UBA4738 > UBA4738 > HRBIN12 > JBQTIP01. Next base: position 8,495 of record JBQTIP010000209.1, on the reverse strand, counting down.
ATCTCCTGGCCCCGATGGGCGGGCAGGCAGTGCAGGACGGTGACGTCGGGCTTCGCCAGGTCGACGAGCCGCCTGTTCAGCCTGTAGCTGGGGAAGACCAGGGCGCGCTCGTCGGCCTCTGCCTCCTGGCCCATGCTGGCCCAGACGTCCGTGTAGAGCACGTCGGCTTCGCTGGAGGCCAGGGCGGGATCGTGCAGGATCTCGATAGCGCCGCCCGTCTCCGCGGCGATCTCCTCCGCACGGTGGACGACGAGCGGGATCGGCTCGAATCCGGGTGGAGTGGCCACGCGGACCCGCATGCCGCACTTGGCACCGCCCAGCAGCAACGAGTGCGTCACGTTGTTGCCGTCCCCCAGGTAGGTGAGGATGCGACCGGCGAGGTCCCCTTTCTGCTCTTTCACGGTCAGGAGATCCGCGAGGCACTGGCAGGGGTGCTCGAAGTTCGACAGTGCGTTGATCACTGGAACGCTCGCCGCGGCCGCCAGCACCTCGAGCCGCTCCTGCTCGAATGTGCGAAGCACGATCGCGTCGACGTATCGCGACAGCACCCGCCCGGTGTCCTCGATGGTCTCACCCCGCCCTAGCTGGAGCTCGCCGGAAGAGAGCGGCACGGGGTGGCCGCCCGCCGAGGATATGGCCACCTCGAACGACACCCGGGTCCGGGTCGACGGCTTCTCGAAGACCATCGCGACGGCCTTGCCGCGCAGCCGCTCCGCGTAGTCTTCGGGCGTCGCCTTGACCTTGGCCGAGAGATCGAGCAAAGCCTTCAGCTCGCCATCGGAGACATCGTCGACCGACAGGAAATCTCGCTTCACGCGCGGAGTCTATCCCGCGCCTCATTCGGTGCGCGAAACGGCTGCCCGATGGGAACCAGCATGCCTTCCGGCCTGTCTACCTCACGGAATGCTTGTTGGAGCCGCCATGCGTCGACATCGCCCGGTTCGCGCGACAAGGGCTGCAGCTATTATCGCCGCCCTGGTGCTGGCCTGGAGCACCACGGCAGCCTCGGCTTCAGGGTCCGGTGTCGACGCCGGGGCGCCACCACCTCTCGAGCGTGGGATACCTTGGTCGGTGGGCGACCGCTACCACATCCTCACGCCGGTGGACTGGACACTGGTCCGGCGTCCCTCCTACGGAGCGGAGTTCGCCGTGGCCTCGTACCGAATCGGGAGGGGCGGCGACTGCATGCCCACGCGAGCGTTGAGGGCTCTTCCCCCAGCCGGCGCCCTCTTCTGGGTTTCGGAGATCTACTCGCCGAGGGATCCAGGCGCATTTCTCGAGCACGACCGGCCCTTCGGCCTTGGGGATCTAGCACCCGCCACCGATCGGTGCTCCGAAGGTACAGGTGCCTCGGTCATCAGGTTCCAGGAAGCAGATCGGTTCATCCGGGCGCGGATCGTGTTCGGGGGCGAGGCTCCGGGGTCCATCCGGCAAACGACCCTCGCCACACTTTCGAGCATCGTGGTGAACCGCTGCCCCGGGAGCCCGCACGACTGGTCGTCGATCAACGTCGACCACGGGGCCGCCGGGGACACGGTCACTGTGTTCGGCCCCACGCTCCGTGGCGAGGACGGTTTCTATTACCCCGCCACCGGGATCGAGCTCTGGTGGAACGAGCGCATCGACCATCTGGACGAGGAGACCGTGGCGCCCGTCGAAGGACTCCAGCCGTTCGCGGTCGCGGAGCTGGATGGGGGACGGCTTCGAGGCGTGTGCGACTACGAGCTGAAGTTCAAGGTCCCGGAGTTGCGGCCGGACCTATATCCCGTGGCCGTGCGCGTCTACCACGACCGTGGCTACGGCTGGATCGGCCGTTTCACGTTCGAGGTTACCCGGCGAGAGCAGGTCGAGATTGCCTCCCCGCCCGCGCGGCGACAGGTGACGCGGGGACAACTGCCGTGGCAGCTGGCCGCAGTGGCCGGCGCGGGTGGCGCCATCCTGACCCTCCTCGCCGTCTCGGTCGTTGCGGCCGCCCGCGAACGCCGAGAGACAGACCCCTAGCCTGCCCGGAGCTCCGCGCCGAAGTCCTTCGAAAGCCGATCGACGATCGCCGCCACGGCGGCATCGGCCTCCTCGTTCTCGAGGGTCCGGTCAGCCGCGCGGAAGTCCACGGAGAAGGCCAGGCTCTTCTTGCCGGCCGGCAGCGGGTCCCCAGAGAAGACGTCGAAGAGCAGACACGAATCGAGCAAGTCCCCCCCCTCCTCCACGATGGCGCTCCGCACCGCGCCCGCCGGAGCCTCGGCATCGACCAGGAACGAGAGATCCCGCCGGACCGGGGGAAAGCGGGAGATTTCGCCGGCGGCGAGCTCGGCGGATGAGTGCCTAACGAGGACGCCCACCTCCAGCTCCGCGACCGCCACGCGTCCCGAGACGTCCGTGCGCTCCGCGACCCCCGGGTGCAGCTCGCCCACCACGCCGGCGCGCTCTCCATCGATCAGTACCGCCGCCGAGCGCCCCGGATGGAGAGCCTCCCCCGGTGACTCGCCGAGCGACCATTGGGCGATCCCGAGATCGCCGAGGAGGGCCTCGACCGCACCCTTGGCATCGAAGAAGTCGAAGGACCGCTCGGCCTCGGTCCAGGTCTGGGAGGCTCGGCCGCCGAGGATCATCGCGACCATCTGTCGCTCCTCGATCGGGTCGGCGCGCCGGAAGACGGTCCCTACCTCGAAAAGTGCCGCGCCGCGGACCTGCCTGGACAGGTTGGTGCGAAGGGCTCGAAGCAGGCCCGGAAGCAGGCGCATTCGAAGCCACCCCTCCTCGGCGTCCAGGGGGTTCGCCACCCGCACCGCGTCGCGATCGCCGGTGAGATCGAGGTCCGCCGACGACGCGAACGACAGCAGCCGTACCTCTCGGAGTCCTGCCCGGACGAGGGATCGACGGATGCGAGCGCGGAACGCGTAGGCATCCGGCATGCCCCCCGCCTGCCGGACCGGGGGCAGGGTGGAGCCGACGCGCTCGTAGCCCTGAACCCGGACCACCTCTTCGATGAGGTCGATCTCCCGTTCGATATCCACGCGGTACCCGGGGATCTCGACGGTGACGGCGTCGCCGTCCCCCTCGGACGGCATGCCGAGCCGCTCGAACACGCGGGCCGCGTCGGCGGACGCCACCTCGTACCCGAGGAGCCGAGTGGCCCGCGAGGCACGTATCGCGATCCTGCGACGCTCGGGCGCTCCGCCCGCCTCCACCGCCCCGGCGAGCACGCGTGCCCCGCACCACTCCGCCATGAGGCGGCAGGCGCGGTCCGCTGCCAAGGCGACGGCCTCGGGGTCCACGCCCCGCTCGAAACGCATCGACGCCTCGGTCGAGAGATCGATCCGCCGGCGGGTCCGCTGGACCCCACCCCGCTCGAACGACGCGCCTTCGAGCAAGATGTCGGTGGTGGCGTCGGAGACCTCCGCCAGGGCTCCGCCCATCACGCCCGCGACGGCGACGGCCCGTTCGAGGTCGGCGATCATGAGGTCGTCGGCCGAGAACACGCGCTCGACGCCGTCGAGCGTCACGAGGTGCTCTCCATCCTCGGCGCGGCGAACGACGATCCCCGGTCCCTTCAACAGGGCGAGGTCGAAGGGGTGTAGCGGCTGACCGATCTCGAGCATCGCGTAGTTGGTAGCGTCGACGGCGGCCGAGATCGGCCGCACGCCCGCAGCGGTGAGCCGCGCCTGGACCCGCACGGGAGACGGCACGTGGCGAACGTCGCGGATGATCCGAGCCAGGTAACGGGGGCAGCGTTCGAGATCCCAGATATCCACGGTAGCGACGCCCTCGGCCTTTTCGTCCTCCTCCACGGGCGAGGCGTCCGGCGTCGCCAGCGCCACGCCCGTGGCAGCCGCGACCTCCCGAGCGATGCCGACGACTGACAGGAAGTCGGGCCGGTTCGGAGTGACTTCGATATCGAGGACGACATCGTCGAGGCCGAGTGCGGCCTTGACGTCGTCTCCCGGTGCCGGGCCCTTGGGGAGGATCAGGATCCCATCGTGGCTCGGCGCGATCCCGAGCTCCATCGGTGAGCAGATCATGCCGTCGGACACGACACCGCGGATACTCTTGGCGGTGAGCGGCTCGGGGAGCGCCGGGACGGTCGCCCCTGGACCCGCGAGCGGGACCAGGTCTCCGGCCCGCATGTTTCTCACGCCGACCACGACCTCGCGCTCACCGGCACCCGTGGAGACTCGCGCAAGGCACAGCTTCTCCGAGCCGGGGTGGTCGCGGACATCGATCACGCGGGCGACGACGACCCCGGACAGCCGCTCCCAGGGCCGAACGATCTCCTCGACCTCGGCACCCTTGGACGTAAGCAGCTCCGCGAGCTCCTCGGCGGGCAGATCGGTTGGGCAGAGCTCCCGCAGCCAGGAGAGGACGATCTTCACGCCACGCCCTCGAACTGCTCCAGGAACCGCACGTCGCCGTCCACGAACAGGCGCATGTCGTTCACGCCGTAGCGGACCATCGCCACACGCTCGATGCCCATGCCGAAGGCGAACCCCGTGTAGCGCTCCGAGTCGTAGCCGCAGTTCTCCAGGACCTTCGGGTGCACCATCCCCGCCCCGAGGAGCTCGATCCACCCATTTCCGCAGAGAGCGCAGCCCGCACCGTCGCACCTGAAGCACGACACTGCGACCTGCGCGCCCGGCTCTACGAACGGGAAGTAGTCGGGGTTCATGCGCACCTGCCGCTCGGGCCCGAACATCGCCCGTGCGAACGCCTCGAGCGTCCCCTTCAGGTCCGAGAAGGAGATCCCTTCGTCTACGGCGAGCCCCTCGACCTGGTGGAAGACCGAGAGATGCGTCGCGTCGACGGCTTCGCGACGGTACGTGCGACCCGGTGCGACGACGTACACAGGAGGGTCCTGCACCTCCATCGTCCGGATCTGAACGGCGGAGGTCTCAGTCCTGAGGAGCAGGTCGTGACCCGGAACGGCCAGGTACAGCGAGTCCTTCAGCGTGCGGGCCGGGTGATCGGCTGGGATGTTCAGGGCTTGAAAGTTGTACCAGTCGTTCTCGATCTCGGGACCCTCGGCCACCCGGTAGCCCATGCGCGTGAAGATCTCGACGATCTCGTACTCCACGATCGTGAGTGGATGAAGGGATCCCATCCGCAGCCGCCGGCCGGGGAGCGTCACGTCGAACCGGTCGGCTGCGAGGAGCCGACCTTCCTCCTCGCGACCTAGCTCCGCCCGGCGGTCCTCAAGGGCCGCCTCCAGCGCCTCCCGAACCTCGTTGGCGAGCCTCCCGGCGATCCGTCGGTCGTCTTCCCCCAGTGAGCCCAACGCTCGCTGGACATCCGAGTACGGGGTTCTGCGGCCGAGGACGGCGATCTTGGCTCTCTCGAGCTGTTCGGGGGATGCCGCCTCGGCGATCAGCGCGAGTCCTCGGGCGCGCTCGTCTTGGAGTATGCGAAGCGCTTCCGAGGCGTCCATGGGTCGGGAGTCTAGCAAGCGCCCCTGCTCAGACGGGTTGAGCGACTCCCTCCGACGGGATCTCCAGACGGAACCGCAGGCCGTCCGCGACCTCCACGGTCGCGGTGCCTCCCTGCACCTCCGCCACACCGCGGGCTACGAACAGCCCGACCTTGCTCCCTCCCGCTGCCCCGGGCGGTCGCGGATGGAACAGGGATTCGCCGTCCTCCTTCACCAGGTCGGTGCCGCGACGGTAGACCTCGACCCGGAGCCGGCCCTCCGTCTGCTCCGCGGTCACGTGAATCGGCCCCTCCCAGGCCCACCACGCCTCCGCTTCCACGAAGGCCCCGATCGCCATCCGAAGTCGGTCCGGATCGACCATCGCGACCACGTCTCCGCCGTCCCAGACGATCTCGGGCAGCTCGGGATCGCGCCCAAGCATCTGCGCCACGTTCGCCACGAGATCGCCGACGTTCACGAGCTCGGGGAAGAGATCCAGGTGTCCGGAGGTGACCCGGGCCGCGTCGACCAGCTGCTTCACCATGGCATCCAGACGGTCGGTGTCGTAGACGATCCCCTGGAGCATCACCGTCCGCTGCTCGTTGGTCATGTTGGTCCATCGCGCCGCAAGGGCATATCCGAAGCCCTTCATCGCCGTGAGGGGGGATCGGATGTCGTGAGCGGCCGAGGCGATGACGGCCTCGAGGGCCACCCTGCGGCCCTCGCGCTGTTGGCGGCTCCACTCGAAGAGGCAGAGTGTGGCTGCGGCGGCGAGGTTCAGGGACTCCGCTCTCCCTGCCAGAGGCACGCGGACGGTGACGTCGGCCAGATCCGCGACGTCCTTCGGAAGTCCCCACGCCTCGTTGCCGAAGAGGAACGCGGTCGCCGGCCGGAGGTCCAGCTCGAACAGATCGACGTCGCCGCCGGCCGCGGTTGCGCACACCCTGAACCCCCGGTCCCGAAGCCTCCCGACCGACGCAGCGGTGTCCACACCTCGCACGATGGGGAGATGGAACACGGACCCCGCGGACGCCCGGACGGTCTTCTGGTTATAGACGTCGACCGACGACGCGGTGAACACGACCGCATCCGCTCCGGCGCCGTCCGCCGATCGGAGCACGGTTCCCGCGTTGCCGGGGTCTCGCACCGCGTGCAGCACGGCCACGCACCGGGCCGGATCCGGGATCGCATCTAGGTCGACGTCCACGAACGGCGCGATCGCGACAAGCCCTTGCGGCGTGACGGTGGAAGTGAGCCGTTGCATGACCTCGTCGCTCACCCGGTCCACCGCGACCCCTTCCCGGATCGCGCGCTGCACGACCGCGTGCGACTCGGCCGTGTGAAGCAGATGCTCGATGAGGACCGGGGGGCCAAGCGCCTCGGCGATCCCCTGCGCCCCCTCCACCAGGAACCGGCGATCTCGCTCTCGATACGCGCGCTTCTTCAGCCTCGCCGCACGAACGACGAGCCGGTTGTTCGGGGAGGTGATCACGGATCCCCCTTCACCGGCTCCCGACTCCGCGAAGGCTCTTCGGGCGGCCCGGGCGACCGGACGGCTACCCCGCGACCCCGGCGAGGGAGCCGCGGGCCGCCTCAACGAGGCTGGCGAACGCCGCCGGGTCGTGGACGGCCATGTCGGCGAGCACCTTCCGATCGAGATCGAGGCCGACGAGGTCGAGGCCGTGGATGAACTGCGAGTAGGACATGCCGTGCTGTCGCGTGCCCGCCCCGATCCGCGTGATCCACAGGCGACGGAACTGGCCCTTGCGGTCGCGCCGATCCCGATAGGCGTAGGCCCCGGAGTGCATGATCTGCTCCTTGGCCACCCGCAGGCGCCGCGACCGGGCCCCGTAGTAGCCCTTGGCCTGCTCGAGGATCTCCCGGCGCTTCTTCCTCGCGTGGACGGATCGTTTCACCCTGGCCATTCGGTCACTCCGCCAGCATGCGCTTCACCGTGCGGCGCTCGGCCGTCACCTCGGACATGCCCTCGACTCGGCGCCGGCGGGAGCCGCTCTTCTTGGTGAGCATGTGGTTGCCCGTCGCCTTGCCGTGAAGCACCTTTCCGGTGCGCGTGATACGGAACCGCTTGGAGCTGGCGCTGTGCGTCTTCATCTTCGGCATACCGTCTCTATCCCTGTTCCGCTTGTCCTGCGGGGACCTGTCTCTTCGTCGGCGCCATGACCATGATCATGTTCCGGCCGTCCTGCTTCGGGGCCGAGTCCACAACCGCCTGTTCCTTCAAGTCCTCCACCAGCCGGTCGAGGATCTTGCGTCCCAGCTCCGTGTGCGCCATCTCCCGCCCCCGGAACATGATCGTCACCTTGACCCGCGAGCCCGCCCTCAGAAACCGCTCCACGTGCCCCTTCTTGGTGGCGTAGTCGTGGGGGTCGATCTTCGGCCGGAACTTGATCTCCTTGACCTCGATCTTGGACTGCTTCTTGCGGGCTTCCTTCTGGCGGATGTCCCGCTCGTACTTGAACTTGCCGTAGTCCATGATCCGGCACACGGGGGGGTTGGCCTGGGGCGCCACCTCCACCAGATCGAGATCGAGCTCCTGGGCTCGCCGTAGCGCGTCCGGCGTCGGCACGATCCCGATCTGGGCCCCGTCCGGGCCCACCAGCCGCACCTGGGCGGCCCTGATCCTGTCGTTTATCCGCGGATCAGCCGATACCCCGCATCACCTCCCACTGACAAAAAGCACCGACCGACGCCGGCGCTTGAAGGACCGTGATCAAGACATTCCCGCAGAGTATAGGTGCAGGTCGATCGGAGTGTCGACGAGCCGCCGCGCGCGCAGAGCGGGCGAGGGGATCAGGAGACGGGTCGGACGTTCGCAGCCTGCTTGCCCTTCGGGCCTTCGACGACGTCGAACTCCACCTCCTGGCCCTCGGTAAGGCTGCGGAATCCTTCGCCCTCGATCGCGGAGAAGTGCACGAAGACGTCGTCGCCGTCGGGTCGGGCGATGAACCCGAAGCCCTTCTCGTTGCTGAACCACTTGACCGTGCCCTGCGTCGCCAACCCAGTACCTCCTGTGCCTGAAGCCGGGCGAGCGTAGCACGGGCTCCGAGAGCGGGCAACGGGCCGCCGGCCGCCGGAT
>JBQTIP010000208.1:0-4729 GCA_052388025.1 Actinomycetota bacterium | reverse complement strand
ATGATCGGGGCGATCTGCGCCGTCTCGGGCCTGCACCCGGACGTCGTGACCGAGGACGTGACCCGCGTGCTCGACGAGTTCGACAAGGCCGGCATCATCGTTTGGGGTGACTGACGACGGCGGCGATCAAGCCCAGCGCGCGTGAGGAGGGCCTCACCATCGTCGACCTCGACCAGGAGGCCGTGATCTACGACGAGCGGAGCGGGGACCTTCACCATCTGAATCCCACGGCCACCCTGGTGTTCCAGCTCCTCGACGGGAGCGCGACGATCAGAGAGCTCTCCGCCGACATCGCCGAAGCCTTCGGGTTGAACCCCGAGGAGGTGGAGGGCCAGGTCCGGGCTCTCGTGCGTCGGCTCCGGAGGGCGGGGCTCCTTGACGGGGAGGTCGCTTCAAAGCGTGGCTGAGGAGCACGACCACAGCGGGAGGCGGGCGCTCGAGCAGAAGGCCGCAAGCACCTGACTGGACAAGCTCGACCGCCTCGGGTGGGCGGTGCATCGCACCCTCGAGATCGGCAGGGTTCGGGTCGGGATCCGGTCAACGTCTGAGGCCTTCGGCGTGTGGCTCGACTCCGCACTCGGCCACTACCAGAAGCCAGAAGAGAGCGATCCGCACTACTCCGTTGTCGTCCCCGGCGATGGTGTCGACGCCGGGAAGAAGCTGAACATCCTCTACAAGGGGACGATCTCCCTCGTGCGTACGTTCGACCTCCCTACGGTCGGCCGGGTCCTCCTCTCCGAGCTGGAGTCGCTGTCATTCCCGGGGCGGAGCGACGCGATCTTCCTGAACGCGGCCCTCGCGCGGACGGGGGACGGGACGGCGCTGATCCCGGCCCCCCTCGTGCACCATCTCATCCGCTTGAGGCGGCAGCTCGAGCAGGGCGGGGTGTCGCTCACGCCGGTGCAGACGGTGGCGGTGGATCCAGGGTCCGGGCGTGTGGTTCCGGCCCGGCCACAACTCGACATCCCCGCCGACGCGCTGGATCGCCGGCTGCCGCTCGCTCCGACGAACGGCCCGGAGCGCTACCTCTTCGTCGAGCACCCGTTCGACGTGGACGTCGTCTGCTGGCTCGCGGACGTTGACGCGCCTTTGCTTCAACCGATGTCTCGGGGGAGGGCGCTGCACGTCCTGACGTCCGAGACCACCAACCTGAAGGCGATGGGGGGAAGCGCCCTCGAGGGCCTCGGCCGCCTAGTCGAGCGAGCCCGGTGCTACGAGATGGGAGGCGACAGCCCGATGGGCATGCTGCGCGCCCTCGAGAGCGTCCTGCGGCAGCACGTCGGATGACGTCGTCGGGGGATCGCTTGACGCCCAACGCGCACGGCCGTAGTCTCGGCCGGGAGGTTGGTGCCCCCGCGTCGAGTCCTTCGTGCCTTCTGCCTTTCGGCTGTCGTTCTGATCCTGCACGTCGGTCAGGCCGTCCCCGCTCACGCCACGGCAGACCCGGATGACACTGGAGGGAGGCTCGATCTTCGCCGTCTGACCGCAGTGAGGGATGGTTCTGCCGGGTCCCTCGTCGTCACCATCCGGACCTGGGAGTCATGGCCGAGGCGGCTCCTGCGCACGCCGGGCCCCAACTGGTTGACCGCGCTGTTCGACACCGATCTGGATGGCCTCATTGACGGACGGGGTAGGATCGGTCTCTCGGACGGTAGGCTGTCCGTCTTCATCTTCGGCCTCGGCCAGTCCGTCGAGCCCGTCCCGGCTCGTCGGCCCAGCCACCGCACCGTTCGGTTCACGCTCGCCGCGGGGTCGCCGCTCAACCCGCCGGGTGGCCTGGGGATCGCTGCCCGCAGCAGGGTGGAAGGCGCGGGAGCCGGGTGTCAGGGCTCGTGCGGGGACCGGCTCCCCGATACCGGGTGGACCAGTGCCGGGGGCTCGGGAGGCAGCGACTTCACCTGCACCCGTGTGATCGGCTTCTCGCAGACCGGCAGCTGGTTCAACAACGGGTTCGAAGCCCACGTCCCGAATGCCAACTGGGAGCTGTTGACGCGGAACGGCGGCGCGATCAACCTCTGGGCGCAACCCGACTACGCCGGCTGGTCGGAGCCGGTCCAGTCCCCGTGTCCCTCCGGATCGATCGACAGGGTAGTGCTCACGATCAGCTCGCTCAACTATGAAGACGATTCGGACTGGTTCACGCCGTTCATCCAGCAGACCATCGCCAACATCCGGTCGAAGTACCCAACCGTCGAGTCCATCGTCCTGCAGCCTGTCGTCGGCGGGCCGGGCAACGGCCCCTGCCTCGTCGCCGGGTCCGATGGCCAGACGGTTGTGGTTCGCGCATCGCACAACCACCCGCTGGTCGACGCTGCCATCGCGACGGTTGTGGGCGGAGACGTGGCCGCAGGTGCTTCCCCGGAGGTCTCGGAGTGCTCCGACTACCAGGACGACGACGGGCACCTCACGCTCTCCGGGGCCAGGGATGTCGCTCGGACCCTCGGGCAGTTCTACCTGCAGTTCGAGTCGCGGCGAAGCGCTCCGCCCGCGTCCGGGCTGGACCCCGTACCCGGAGGGGACGGCGATGAGGAGCACGCGACCGGTGCCCCCGCGCCGATGTCCCTCGCCTGGCTGATCCGGCGAGCCGTGCGCGAGCTGGTGTCTGGCTTCCTCGCCCTGATCGCCGCGACGCAACGCTGACGATCTCGCTTACGTCGCATGCAGTAAGGAACATACGCGCGCCGATGGATGAGCGCCGCACCCACCCCTCCTACACTCGGGCTCATCCCGAGGAATCCTGGTGTCCCTATCGGTGCTGTCCGCGGTTGGCACGGCTTCAGGGGTCTACCACCCATGAGGCCGGCAGTGGCGCGCACGGCGGACACCGGGGACGTGAGCGTGAGGGTTGCGGGGGTTCTGATCGGCGCGGCCCATCCGATCCGCATCATCGCCGGTCCGTGTTCCGTCGAGGGGGCCGAGCAGTTCCGCGAAACCGCGGAAGCCGCGCAGCGAAGCGGCGCGGTGCTCCTGCGCGGAGGTGCGTTCAAACCGCGAACCTCTCCCTACTCCTTCCAGGGACTCGGGAAGCGCGGTCTGGAGATCATGCGAGAGGTCGCCGACGAGCTCGGCATGGGGATCGTCACCGAGGCCATGGCCGCCGCCGACGTGCCCCTGGTGTCGAGCTTCGCCGACATGATCCAGATCGGGGCCAGGAACATGGACAATCGATCCCTCCTAGAGAGCTCGGTGGAGTCGGGTCTGCCGATCCTCCTCAAGCGCGGGATGACCGCGACCATCGACGAGGTCCTCGGCGTGGTGGACTTCATCCTCTCGCGAGGCAATGATCAGGTGGTCATCTGCGAGCGCGGCAGTCGGACGTTCGAACCATCGACGCGCAACAGTCTGGACATCGCCGCCGTACCGGAGATCAAGCTTCGAAGCGACCTCCCCGTCATCGTGGACCCGTCGCACGGGACCGGTCGAGCCGACCTGGTCACGCCTGTAGCCCTCGCCGGGATCGCCGCGGGGGCCGACGGTGTGATCGTCGAGGTACACCCGAACCCTGCGGTTGCGCTCTCGGACGGGCCTCAGTCCCTCGTCGCGAGCGAGTTCCACCTCTTCGTCGACGCCGTCAAGGCCATGGCATCCGCCGTCGAGAGGCCCATCTAGTTGGGCGAGACGAGATCGCCGGTCGTGATCCTCGATCCCGCGGCGTCGGTGGAGGAGCGAGCAGAGCTCTTGGCCCTGGCTGCGGAGATCCACCCCGCCGCCTCGATGGCGACGGGCGACGCCTGGGCCGCGATCGCGATCGGCGATGCGAGCCGGCCGGTCGAGGTCGGGCGTTTCGAGCAGATGGCCTCGGTCGACCGGATCGTGGAGGTGACGGCCCCCTACCGTCTTGCCAGTCGTGAGGTGTTCGACGCGGACACCTCCGTGCTCGTCGGTCGGGAGCGGCGGGGCGATCCTTCGATGGCCGGACCGGAGATCGGTGGGCGGGCCCCGATCGCGATGATGGTGGGATGCGCGGCGCCCTCACTGAGCGAGGATCGGCTGCGAACCGTGGCCGGCCTGATCCGCGACGCGGGCGGATCGCTGATCTTCGCCGGCGAGGTTGCCTCCGTGTCGGGGATCGACGATCCCTCCGTCACAGGCCCTGCCGACATGGCGCGGATCCGGGCGATCGCCGACGAGGCCGATCTGGCGGTGTGCGTAGAGGTCTCCGACCACCGGCAGATCGCAGACGTATCGAAGGTCGCCGACGTCCTGCAGGTGGGCAGCAGGAACATGCAGGACTTCAACCTCCTTCGGGAGCTGGGGCGAGCGGATCGTCCTGTGCTGCTGAAACGGGGTCTCGGAGCTACGGTCGAAGAGTTCCTCCTGGCCGCCGAGTACGTCCTGTCGCACGGCAACGGGCGCGTGATCTTGTGTGAGTCCGGGATCCGCACGTTCGACGCGGTCGGCAAGCCTCGGTTCGAGATCAATGCCATCCCGGTCATCAAGCGTTCGACCCACCTCCCACTGATGGCCGATCCGTCGCAGGCCACCCCGCACGCCCGATTGGTACCGGCCGTGGCCCGCGCGGCGATCGCCGCCGGTGCCGACGGCCTGGTCCTGGAGGTCACCGACGAAGAGATCGATCCCTCCGAGGGCGCGGTTGACATGTCCACGTTCCGCAAGCTGATGACCGACCTCGTGCCCATCGCCCAGGCGGTGGGCCGACGATAGAGAGGGACCCATGGTGAGACGAGCCGAAGCCCTATCGACGGAAGTGATGGACGTCCTACGGATC
>JBQTIP010000207.1:0-14972 GCA_052388025.1 Actinomycetota bacterium | reverse complement strand
GAGCCGCCCCGCCCGGAGCCGCGCCGTTTTGGTCTCGGATCCCCTCATCGGCCTCGCGGTGCTTCCAACACGGCGGGCGCGGGCCTATCTGGCCGAGTCGCCGCTTGCGCTGCCCCTACGGGCTGCTAACGATGATCGTGTCACTCGAGGCCATCTTCTTGTCCACGTTCATGCTGATCAGCCAGAACCGCCAAGACGATGCCCGCGGGCACCTGGCGGACCAAGAGTGGCGGATGGTCCAGGTCGAGGAGCAGCAGAACGAGGAGCTGATCGCGGTCTCGAATCAGATCCTCGACCTGACTAAGTCGCGACACGAGCTGACCCGTGCCCACGCGGCGACCAGCTCTCCGACACCGCCGGCCGGATCGGGCTCCTAGGCGTCGCCCTCTCCGGGCAATGAGCACTCCCTCGACGGGCTCGGGGCGGTTCACAGCGCAAGGCAGCGCTCTAGGTCGGGAGGGCCGGCTGGGAGGCCGTCAGCGAATCCTCGATCCAGCGGACCAGCTCCCGACCACGGAGCTGCGGGGGCGGTTCCAGGTTCAGGGTCCCGCTGACCGCGTGGTACGTCGCGCCTTCCACCCTGTTCGCCACCTCGTGGGCCCACGACTCATCGGCCGGCCTCACGCGGACCTGCTTCCGGAACCTGGTGACCTCCTCGACCCCGAGCCTGGCGCACGTCACGCGGAGCGACGCGATCGCGAAGAGCGTTCGGACCTCCGCGGGGAGCTGACCGTAACGGTCGACGGCTTCCGTGCGCGTCTCCTCCAGCGTCTCGTGGTCTCCGGCCGTCGCGATACGGCGGTACAGCTCGAGCCGGAGCGCCTCCTGCCCCACCCATTCGACCGGGAGGAAGGCCTTCACCGGCAGGTCGATGCGGAGCTCCTTCTCCTTCGGAAGCGGCCGCCCCTGCATGTCGGCGACAGCCTCCTGGAGCAATCGGCAGTACGTGTCGAACCCGACGGCCGCGATGTGGCCGTGCTGTTCCGCCCCTAGGAGGTTCCCCGCTCCCCGGATCTCGAGGTCACGCAGCGCGATCTGGAACCCGGAGCCGAGCGCGGTGTGCCGGCTGATCGTGGCGAGGCGCTCGTGCGCCTCCTCGGTGAGCGAGCGGGCCGGAGTGAAGAAGAAGTAGGCGAACGCGCGCTCGCTGGAGCGGCCCACGCGGCCGCGGAGCTGGTACATCTGCGCGAGGCCGAGCCGGTCGGCTCGGTCGACGATCAACGTGTTCGCGCTCGGCACGTCGAGGCCCGACTCGATGATCGTCGTGCAGACCAGGACGTCGGCGTCGCGGTCCCAGAACCGCATCATCTGGCGCTCGAGGAGCTCCTCTTCGGCCTGGCCGTGGGCGACGACGATGCGCGCCTCCGGGATCTCCTCCTGGATCCAGGCGGCGTGCCGGTCGATCGTCGCCACCCGGTTGTGGACCCAGAACACCTGCCCGCCGCGGAGCAGCTCCCGGCGAACGGCGCCGAGCGCCATGCCGTCGTCGTACTCGCCGACGTAGGTGAGAACCGGCTGGCGATCCTCCGGGGGCGTGTCGACGACGCTCATGTCCCGGATGCCCGTGAGCGCCATCTCGAGCGTTCGCGGGATGGGGGTCGCCGTCATGGTCAGAACGTCGACGTGCGCGCGGAAGCGTTTCAGCCGCTCCTTGTGTGCGACACCGAAGCGCTGCTCCTCGTCGACGATCAGTAGGCCGAGGTCCTTGAACGAGACGTCCGATGAGATCAGTCGGTGCGTGCCGATCACGACATCGACGCGGCCCGCGGCGGCGTCCTCGACGACGGCACGCTGCTCCGTCGGGGACAGGAACCGCGACAGCATGGCCACCTTGACGGGGAACGGCCCGAAGCGCTCCGAGAACGTGACGAAGTGCTGCTCGGCGAGGAGCGTTGTCGGCACCAGGACGGCGGCCTGCTTGCCCTCCATCACGGCCTTGAAGGCGGCGCGGACGGCGATCTCGGTCTTGCCGTAGCCGACGTCGCCGCAGATCAAGCGGTCCATCGGCTTCGCGCTCTCCATGTCCTGCTTCACCTCGACGATCGCGGCGAGCTGGTCGCGCGTCTCCTCGAACCCGAAGGCGTCCTCCAGCTCTTGCTGCCACGGCTGGTCGGGGCCGAACGCGTGGCCGGGAACCGCCATGCGCACCGAGTAAAGGCGAACGAGCTCCCCGGCCATGTCGCGCACCGCGCGTTTGACGCGGGTCGTAGCCCGCGCCCAGTCGCTGGTCCCAAGGCGGTTGAGGCGCGGGGCGTCGCCGCCGAGGTACTTCGCGACCATGCCGACCTGGTCGGTCGGGATGGAGAGGCGGTCGCCGGCGCCGTACTCGAGCACCACGTAGTCGCGCTCGGCGCCGGCGACCGCTCGGTGCTGGATGCCGACGTAGCGTCCGACACCGTGGACCCGGTGGACGGCGAAGTCGCCGGGCGCGAGCTCCATCGCGATCGCATCGGCTCTCCGCCGGGTCAGCCTCGGGGCGCCGCGCGTGTGCCGCCGGCTCCCGAACAGGTCCTCCTCGGTCGCCACCGCGAGCTTCCCCGGCGCGAACACGAAGCCGCCGGCGAGCGCGGCCTCCACGGCGACCGCCCTGCCGCCGTTGCCTTCGGAGAGGTCGAGGCCTCGCTCGGACACGACCTCACGGGCCCGCTGGAGGCTTCCGTGTCCTTGCGCCGCAACGACGAGGCGATAGTCGCGGGACGCGAGGTCGGCGAGCCGCGCGGCGAGCTCCGGCGCGTTCCCGGCCGCGGTGCCCCATCCCCGGAGCCCGAGGTCGATACCCTCGGCGAGCTCGCTCAGGTCGAGACGCGTTCCTCCGCCCGCGACGTCATCGAGGTGACGGAGGACCGGTGGGCCGGGCCAGCCCGACGCCTCCGCCAGCGCCTCGGCCTCCTGGACGGCGCGACGAGCCCGGTCCGCCGTGCGGCGAGCTCCGACGAGAACGATCCACGCGCCGCGCGGGAGCAGATCGGCGGGCGTCGGCAGCTCGTCGAACAGGAGCGGCGCGAGGCCCTCCATCCCCTCGAAGACGAGGCCGTCGGCGAACCGGGACAGCGCGTCGCGGAACCGATCCGCGTGACGCGGGGCCAGGTCCTCCGCCCGTCGGCGCAGCTCCGGTGTCGACAGCAGCTCCCGGACGGGATGGACCTCGATCGTCGGCACGTGGCCCGACGAGAGCTGGGTCGCCGGCACGAACTCGCGGAGGGACTCGATCTCGTCCCCGTCGAACTCGGCGCGCACGGGGCGGCGCGCCGTTCCTGCGAACACGTCGACGATGCCGCCGCGCACCGCGAACTCGCCGCGGTGCTCCACCACGTCGGCACGGACGTAGCCGAGCTCCACGAGGCGATCGGCCAGCGAGTCGAGCGGGATCGACGTGCCTCTTGCCACGACTAGCGGTGACGCCAGGCCGAGCGTCGGCGCGACCACCTGCAGGGCGGCCTGCGTCGGACACACGAGGACGAACGGCCCGTCGGCGCCGCGCGTCCGGCCCGCGGCCTCTGCCCGGCGGGCGGCGATCTCGGGGCCGGGGCTGATGCCCTCGTACGGCAGGGCCTCCCACGCCGGGAGGAGCGCGACCCGGTCCGGGCCGAGGAACGCCGGGATGCCGTGGGCCAGCTCCTCGGCCTCGCGCGGGCCGGGCGTAACAGCGAGCACCGGGCAGTCGAGGGCTCGCGCGAGCGCCGCGATCGCGAAATCCTGTCCCGCCTCGGCCCGAGCGACGATCGGACGGGCGCGCTCGAGGAGCAGTCGCTCGAACGGCTCCGATTCGATCAGCACATCGAGCAGTCGCTCCAGCAGCCCCGCTCACCCCCTTACTCGGACAACGCGAATAGGCCTCGCTTCGCAGGAAGCGGGCCTGACCAGCGGTTATTCGATTGTTCGGGGCCTGCGGCCCGGCTGGACGCTACCCGCGCCCCCCGCTACCGCGAACCCCGCCCCGATTGTAACGGTCCTGGGTGACAGCCAGTCCGTCACGAACAAGGGAGAGGACCGCGTCGGCCGCTTCGTCCACGAGGATGGCCACGTCGGCCTCCTCGCGCTTCGCGAACGGCTGAAGCACGAAGTCCACCGGGTCCTGGCGTCCGGGCGGCCGGCCGATGCCCAGACGCAGCCGGTGGAAGTCCGGCGTCCGAAGCGCCCCGACCAGCGAGTCGAGTCCGTGGTGACCGGCGGTCGAGCTCCCAAGCTTCACTCGGAGCGCGCCGACCGCGAGGTCTAGGTCGTCGTGCGCCGCCACGACGCGATCGGGATCGACCCGGTTCTTGTTGGCGAGCGACGCGAACCCCGGGCCGGACTCGTTCATGAACCCCTGAGACCGGGCGAGAAGGATCCGCTCGCCGGCCTCCTTGATCTCCGCGACCTCGACGGGAAGGAACCGGACCTTGCGGAACCGCTCGCCGGCGCGGGACGCCAGCTCCAGCACGACCATGGCGCCGACATTGTGCCGCGTCCTCGCGTACCGGTCCCCGGGGTTGCCGAGGCCGGCCACGATCCAGGTCATCTTCGCAAAGGGAGTGGCGGGGAGAGACGCCGAGGCATCGGCCGGCTAGCTCTCGCCGCCCTCCTGTGCAGGGCTTTCCGCCGGAGCAGCCTCGCCCTCGGCGGCCGGCGCGCCCTGCTCGCCCTCGGCGGCTTCGGCCGCCTCCTCCTCCGCAACCTCCTCCTCGACCTGGAGCACCTGCGGCGTAACGACCGAGAGGATCGTCTCGTCGGAAGAGGTGAGGACGGTTACGCCGCTGGGCAGGATGATGTCGGCCACGCGCAGGCCGTCGCCGATCTCGAGCGCGGAGACGTCGGCGTCGATCCCATCCGGCACGTCGCCGGGAAGGCACTCGACATGGAGGTCCCACAGGTGGTGCTCGATGACGCCGCCCTGCTTCACGCCCGGCGCCTCGCCGACCACCCGGACCGGGACGTCGATCACGATCCTCTCGTCCCTGCGGATGGCCAGGAAGTCCACGTGCACGACCCGGCCGCGGATGTGGTCGCGCTGGATCTCTCGCGCGAGCACGAGATGCTCCTTGCCATCGACGGCGAGGTCGACGAGCACGTTGCTGCCCGCCCCGGTGTGGAGCACGTGGTAGAGATCCTTCGAATCGACCGCGAGCGAAACCGGCTCCATCCCTTGCCCGTACAGCACACCGGGCACCCGGCCGGCGGCACGCAACTTCCGCGCCACGCCCTTGCCGGCTCCGTCTCGACGGTCGGCTTTGAGCTTCTGTTCCATGGGTCCTCCGGCCGGACAGTGTAACGGCAGGCAATCGGGAGCGACCCGAGGGCCGAGGCGGCGGCCCCTACAGCTGGTTCTCGCCGTCGAAGATCTCTGAGACCGATGTGTCCTCGAACACGGCTCGGAGCGCGCTGCCGATGATCGGGGCGATCGACAGCACCTTCAGCTTGTCGAAATGCCTCTCCCCGGGGATGGGCACCGTGTTGGTGACGATAACCTCCTTGATTGGGGCCTCCTCGAGGTTCTGCACGGCCTTGCCCGACAGCACCGCGTGGGTTGCCGCAACGTAGATCGGCCCGGCGCCGTGCTGTGCCAGGACCGTCGCACCCTTGCCCACGGTCCCGG
Source organism: Actinomycetota bacterium (assembly GCA_052388025.1). Taxonomy (GTDB): domain Bacteria; phylum Actinomycetota; class UBA4738; order UBA4738; family HRBIN12; genus JBQTIP01. The sequence continues at coordinate 9,397 of JBQTIP010000207.1, read as the reverse complement.
CCGTGTCGATCATGTCGTCGATCAGCACGCATGGGCGGCCATCCACCTCTCCCAGCACTCCCATCTCCTCGATCTTGTGGGCCTCGCGCCGGGACCTCTTCTTGTAGAGAAACGCCAGCTCGTTGTGCAGATGCTCGCTGAGTCGTTCCGCGGTCTTGATCCGTCCCGCGTCGGGAGCAACGACCGCCAGATCGTTGACCTGCGGCACCTGTTCCCCGAGGTATTGCGCGAGGATCGGCAGCGCGGTGAGGTGGTCGAAGGGAAAGTTGACGAACCCCTGGATCTGCCCACTGTGGAGGTCGACCGATACCACGCGGTCTGCGCCGGCAGTGCTGATCAGATCGGCCACGAGCTTCGCGGAGATCGGCTCGCGGGCCAGGCCCTTGTGATCCTGCCGCGAGTAGCCGTAGTAGGGGATCACCGCCGTGATGCGCTTCGCCGAGGCGCGCTTGAACGCGTCGATCATGATGAGCTGCTCCATGATCGACTCGTTGACCGGGTCGGCGTGAGTCTGGATCACGAACACGTCGGCGCCGCGGACGCTCTCCTCGGAACGCACGTAGATCTCTCCCGACGCGAACCGCGAGATCTTGCATTCGGCGACCGGCACGCCCAGCTCGTCGGCGATCTCCTCGGCCAGGGCGGGGTGGGTCGTCCCCGAGAAGAGCATCATCCGCTTCCTAGTCACGATCTCCACGTCACGTCCCCTCGCTCCCCGTCTTCCGGCCCTTCTCGCGGTCCTTGCGCTCGCGGTAGCCCTTCACGATCCGCTGCTCGGAGCGCTCCACCGCTAGCGCTCCGGCCGGGACGTCCTTCGTGAGCACCGAGCCGGCCCCCGTCACCGCGCGATCCCCCACTCTTATCGGCGCAACGAGCATCGTATCCGAACCGATCCTGACATCGTCCCCGATCACGGTCCGGTGCTTCTCGTAGCCGTCGTAGTTCACGGTCACGGTCGCCGCGCCGATGTTCACGCCCTTCCCGATCTTCGTGTCGCCGACGTAGGAGAGGTGCGGCACCTTCGACCCTCGGCCCACTCGCGACGATTTGATCTCCACGAACGAGCCGACCTTGGCGCCGTCCTCGAGCACCGTCCCCGGCCGGACGTGCGCGTAGGGCCCGACCTCCACGCCCTTGCCGATCTTGGAGTCCAGGACGACCGAGAACCACACCGTGGAGCCGTCCCCGACGCGCGAGTCGCTGATCGCGGTCGAGGGGCCGATCGTGCACTCGCTCCCGATCCGCGTCGAGCCCTCCAGGAACGTCATCGGATGCACGACCGTGTCTTTACCGATCTTCACGTCCACGTCGATGAAGGTCTGCGGCGGGTCGAGCAGCGTCACCCCCGCCGCCATGTGCGCGGCGTTGATCCGCTCCCGCATCATCCGCGCGACCGTCGCGGTGCTGGCGCGGGAGTTCACGCCGGCCCACCCGCCGAACTCACAGGGGACCACCGACACCCGCTCCCCCTTCTCCAACAGGATCGGGAGCACGTCCGGCAGGTAGTACTCGCGCTGACGGTTCTCCCGGCCGACGAGCGGAAGCGCGCGATAGAGGTCCTCGCGTCGGAAGACGTAAGCGCACGTTGAGATCTCGCGGATCGCCTTGATCGCTGGGGGCGCGTCGGCCTCCTCGGCGATGTCTACGAGCCTGGCCCCGTCCCGAACGACCCGGCCGTAGCCCGTCGGGTCGTCGACCTCGGTGGTGATGATCGTCGCGGCGGCCTTCGTGCGGCGGTGCGTGGAGAGCAGGCGGCGAACGTGCGCTGCCTCGATCAGCGGATCGTCCCCGGCGAGGACGAGAACGTCGTCGGGGTCGCCCGCGGCCTCCTCGGTGACCATCACCGCGTGGCCGGTCCCCATCGGGTCGCCCTGGTCGACGAAGACTGGTTCGGGCGAGAGGCCCCACGAGACGACGGCGTCGCGCACCTGTTCGGCGCCGTGCGAGACGACCACGACGAGTCGCGTGGGACGCGCCCCGCGAGCGGCCCGCAAGACGTGCCAGAGCGCCGGGCGCCCGCACACGGGGTGCAGCACCTTCGGCGTCTTCGACTTCAGCCGCTTTCCCTTTCCGGCGGCGAGAACCACCACTGCGAGGGAGCGCGGTGCGGACTTCGTTGCCACTTGGCACGCCTTCGGTCGTCGGCCGCACCCTTTGTACCGGCGGCCGGTCGCTCTGGCAATAGGCCGTCGCGAAGCCAGGGGATCTCCGCGACAGGGCCAGCTCCGGGGGGAGGGATCGAACCTCCATCTGAGGCTCCAAAGGCCCCCGTCTTGCCGTTAGACCACCCCGGACCGCAACGATTATGGACGACTCACGGGGGCGCCGACGCCAGGAGCGCGCCGGGCAGCCCGCGCGCCATCTGGCCTGCGTGGGCGGGGTCCAGAGCTAGCCCGGCCACCGAGGAGCCGCTCCCGCACATGACCGCCCCGAGTGCGCCGGCCTCGAGCAGCCCGGCCTTCGCCTCGGCCACGGCAGGGTTCCGAGCGAATACGGGCGGCTCGAGGTCGTTGAAGAGGAGCGGTCCGACCTCCGCGGGATCGCCGCTCGCGGCGGCCTCGATCAGGGGACCCGGGTCGGGACCGGTCGGGGCGCCGTCCTCGTCCCACCACCGGTACGCGTCCGGAGAGCGGATGCCGAACCCGAGCGGAACCACGACCCACGAGAGCTCCCCCACCGCGACCGGCTCGATCCGCTCGCCCCGGCCCCGCATCAGGACGGGGCAGCCGGCGAGCAGGGCCGGCACGTCGGAGCCGATCCTCGCGCCGATGTCGGCGAGGGTCGCATGGTCGAGCCTGCACCTCCACAGCTCGTTCAGCGCCGAGAGCGTGGCCGCAGCGTCGGCGCTTCCGCCGCCCAGCCCGGCCGATACGGGGATTCGTTTCTCGATCTCGATGTCGGCGCCGGCCGCCTCCTCGCACGCATCGGCCATCGCGAGCGCCGCGACGAGCGCTAGATTGAGCCCGCCGGCCGGGACCGACGACGCGAGCTCCCCCGTTCCGCGCACCCGGACGCGCAACGCCCGGGCCGGCCGGACCGTCACGCGGTCCGAGAGCGAGATCGGGACCGCGAGGCTCTCCAGGTCGTGGTAGCCGTCCGGGCGACGGCGAAGGATGCGAAGGAACAGGTTGATCTTCGCGCACGCCTCGCGCCGGACCGGGGCCCTAGCCATCGATGGCCTCGGCCACTCGGGCGAAGTCCTCGAGGGAGAGCGTCTCTGCCCTCGCGCCCGGCGCGACCTCGCATTGCCGCAGGACGTCTCCCGCCGCCTGCGCGCCCAGGCCCATTCGGCGAAGCGCGTTCCGCATCGTCTTGCGACGCTCCGCGAAGCCCTCGTCCACCACGCGGAACAGACGATCGTGTTCGACGCGAACCGGCGGCTCGCGGCGGGTCAGCCGGACCAGCACCGATTCCACGCCCGGCTCCGGCCAGAAGACCGTCGGGGGAACCCGACGAAGGATCTCCGCCTGGGCGCGGTACGCGACCCGAACGGACGCCGCCCCGTACGCCTTCCCGCCCGGCCGCGCCGCCAGCCGCTCGCCCACCTCGCGCTGCACCATGACGACGGAGGACTCGATCCCAGGCGCCCGCTCGAGTAGCTCGATGATGAGCGGGACCGCCAGGTTGTAGGGAAGGTTCGAGGCCATCTTCCAGCGGGCGGTCCCGAGCAAGGACGGCCAGTCGAGGCGAAGCGCGTCGCCGACCTCGACCCGGACGCGAGGAAACGGCGCGATCGTCTCGCGGAGCGCCGGGACGAGCTTCCGGTCGAGCTCCACGGCGAGCACGTCGGCGCCGGCCGCCGCGAGCGCGACGGTGAGCGAGCCGAGCCCGGCCCCGACCTCGAGGATCCGCTCGCCGGGCGCTGCCCCGGCGAGCGAGGCGATGCGCCGCGCGAGGTTGGGGTCGGCCAGGAAGTGCTGGCCCAGGGCCTTGGTGGGGCGGATGCCGTGCCGGGCGGCGAGCTCCTTCAGCGCGCCTCGACCGAGGCCGCCGCTACCAGGTGATCCGGACCCGGGCGACCCCCTGTCCGAGCGGGGCGATCTTCTCGAAGGCCTCGGGGGAGAGGTCGATGAGGCGTCCACCGTACGGTCCACGATCAGTGATTACCACGGTGACGGATCGGCCGTTGTCGAGGTTCGTCACCGTGACGCGCGTGCCGAACGGCAACGTGAGGTGTGCGGCCGTGAATCCGGACCCGGGCGCTTCGTACCAAACCGCATCGCCGACGGCGGAGCCTGAGGCGTTCGCGTCGCGGATCCCCGCCCGTCGCCTCGCCGAGATCGGGGCTCTCGTGACGCGCTGGGACACGAGCTTCTTCGCGACGACCTTCCCGTCGACGATCTTGATCTCATAGGTCCGGATCATCGTGCCGGTCGATCCCGCCCGAAGGAAGTCGACTTCCCCGGGCTCCAGGGCGTCCGTGTAGATCACATCGGTCGCAAACGGGATCGTTACCTGGACCCGCCGAGTCCGCAGCTCGATGTCGACGTAGCGGATCAGCTGGCCGGCGTGAAGGGGGGTGCTGGGCGATGGCTGGACGCGATCATCATCGTCGGGCGTGATCCCCATGGCCGAGAGGAGCTCCCGGACCGTGGTCGCGTTGGTGAGCACATCGTGTTCCTTCCCCTTCACGACGACTCTCGCGTCCACGATCCGGGACGGCCCGACGGCATCCGCGGAGAGGATGCTCTCGGTGGGCTGAGCCACAAGCTTGACGAACGGCCCACTCACCCCATCCACCACCCAGACCCCCACACCTTCCAAATCCTCCTGCGCCAAGACGGCCGCCTCGGCAAGGTCGACCACGATGGTCATACCGTCGGCTAGCGACGTCTGGAGCGGGGGCTGCACGACGTCGCCCGAGGAGAGCACGATCCCCTGGGACGTGAGGAGCTGCCCCACGTTCCCGCTCATGGTTCGGATCGCCTCCGGCTGCCCGTCGACCACGAGCGTCACATTCTTCTCGATGGCGACGTACAGCATCCCCGCGGCGAGCAGGCCGACGCCGAGCGTCGCATGCCCGATCGCCTTCCGGATCCGCAACCTGCGGAGCCGCGTCGCTCGCACCCCCATCCTTCCTCCTATCGGAAGAAGGCTTCGGGGGGAAGCGGCAGAGCCGGACCGAAGCCTCCAAGCGCACGAGGGGAGACCCTAGCAAACTCTCAACCCTCACTGCAAACTTGAAACAGAACGTACGTTCGGTGGAAAAACCCGTCACCGCATGCGGGGAAAAGCGGCCCTCGCGTTCGACGACGTCGCGTCGCGGACGACATCGAACGACTCGTCCATGACGCGCGCGAGCTCTTCGATCACCATCGCGACGTTCGCCGGCGTGTTGTCGCGTCCTCGGAGCGACTGAGGAGCGAGGAACGGGCTGTCGGTTTCCACAAGGAGACGGTCGAGCGGGATGGCGGCGGCCGCATGACGCAGGTGTTCGTTCTTCGGATACGTGATGTTGCCGGCGAACGACAGGTGATAGCCGCGGGCAGCGCACTCCCGGGCGACGTCCGCGTCGCCCGAGAAGCAATGCAGGACGACCCGCTCGGCCGATCCCTCATGAAGAAGTTGAAGGACCGGCTCCCACGCGTCGCGGACGTGAACCACCAGTGGAACATCCGCTTCCCTGCCGAGGGCGATGTGAAGGCGGAACACCCGCTCCTGATCCTCTCGCGGCGAGCGCATCCGGTGGAAGTCGAGGCCGGTCTCACCAATGCCCACGACCTGCGGGTTCCCGAGTAGCTCCTCGATCTCGGAGCCGCTGCGAGCGTCGAACTTGGAGGCGTCGTGCGGGTGCATGCCCGCCGTCGCGAACACGCCTCGAAAGGACTCCGCGAGCTCAACCGATCGGCGGCTCGACTCCGGGTCGATGCCTACGCAGACCAGGGCCTCGACGCCCGCCGTCCGCGCCGACTCGACGGCGTGCGCGGGCTCCTCCGCCAGCAAGAACAGATGGCAGTGCGTGTCGACCGCCCCCGCCTTCACCGTCCGTAGAGGGTTGTCCTCGTCCACCCGCTCACCTCGATAGGGAATCTCGACCTGCGGTCGATGCGCCGGACCCCTCGGTGGAAAACTCGGACGCCAGCCGCTCCGCCGCATTCGACCCGTACTTCAGGACCCGGGTCGCACGTGAAACACGTTTCCGCCGACCCTCAGGCATCAGTCGAGGCGCGGGAAGAGCGAGTCGCCCTTGGTGGTCTTCGTCCCGGGAGCCAGGCCACCCCAACGAGCGGCTTCCGGGAGGCGCTGCGCATCGAGCGTCTCTGCGATCCCGAGCTGATCCCACAGACGCTGGGCGGCCCCCGGCATGATCGGCGAGATCAAGACGGCGAGGATCCGCAGGACCTCCGTGGAGGCGTAGAGGACCTGCGCGAGCTCCGTCGCCCGACCCGGGTCCTTCGCCGTCGCCCACGGGGCCTTCTCGACCAGGTAGCGGTTCGCCTCGGCCACGACCTCCCAGACCGCGGCGAGCGCCGGGGAGAGCGCGACATCGTCCATCGCTGAGGCGTATCGGTCGACCACGTCGGCGGCGAGTCCCGGCAGCTTCCCGGTCGCCGCCGGCTCGTTAGCGTCGGGCACCGCGCCGTCGAAGTAGGTCCCGAGCATCGCGAGCACGCGGCTAGCGAGGTTCCCCAGCCCGTTTGCCAGATCGGCGTTGTGGCGGTCGATCATCGACTCCCAGGAGAAGCTGCCGTCCTGCCCAAACTGGATCTCGCGCATGAAGTAGTACCGGTAAGAATCCACACCGAAGTGATCGATGAGCTCGAACGGGTGGATGCCGGTCGCGTTCGTCTTCGACATCTTCTTGCCCCCGACGGTGAGGAACCCGTGCGCCCACACCTGGGTCGGGGGCTCGATGCCCCCGGCCATCAGCATGGCGGGCCAGTAGATCGCGTGCTGTCGCAAGATGTCCTTGCCGATGAGGTGGATGTCCACCGGCCAGACGCGCGCGAACCGCTCGTTGTCGTCTCCGTAGCCCGCCGCGGTGATGTAGTTCGTTAGCGCGTCGAACCACACGTAGCAGACGTGCTTAGGGTCCCAGGGAAGCGGGATGCCCCAGTCGAAGGACGTGCGCGAGATCGAGAAGTCCTGAAGACCTCGCTGGATGAGCGACAGAATCTCGTTCCGGCGCACCTCCGGCTCGACCGCCGAGGGCCTTCGCTCGTAGTGCTCGAGCAGCCGGTCTCGGTAGGCCGAGAGCCGGAAGAAGTAGTTCTCCTCTCGCATGAGCTCAACCGGCCGGTCGTGGATCGGGCAGCTCCCGCCGACGAGGTCGTCCTCGGTGTAGTAGAGCTCGCAAGACACGCAGTAGAGGCCCTCGTACGTGCCCAGGTAGATGTCGTCCCTGCCGTTCTCGTGCACGGCCCGCAAGAGCTTCGTGACGGCATTCGAGTGCCTGGGCTCAGTGGTGCGGATGTAGTCGTCGTACGCGATGTCGAGGCGCCCCCACACTTCCTTCCACCGAGGTTCCATCTCGTCGACCCACGTCTGCGGGTCGACCCCGGCGGCCGTGGCCTTCCGTTGTAGGTTCAGCCCGTGCTCGTCCGTCCCGGTGAGGTGGAAGACCCCGTCCCCCCGGAGCCGGTGATAGCGGGCGATGAAGTCCGCCGCCACGGCGTTGTACGCGTGCCCGATGTGCGGCACGTCGTTCGGATAATAGATCGGCGTCGTGATGTAGAACGTCTTGCCCATGGGTGGAGTCATTCTAGGGCGGTGCGGCCGGCCCACGTTACTAGTCTGACTCAGACTAGTGTCGCCCCCGATTTCGCAGTTCGTGGGGTAGGGTTATGAACCAGGACCGACGGGAGGGGAGCACCCCTCCGCTCGACGATCGAGGAGGATCGGCATGATCATGAAGCGATGGATGATCGGACTCGCGACGGCGCTCCTCGTCCTCGCCGCGTGCACGAGTGGCGGCGAGCAGGCGGCGACTGCACCCCCGAGCCCGGAGCCCACGGAGACGACGGAACCCAGCCCCAGCGAGGAGCCGAGCCCGAGCCCCGAGCCGAGCCCGAGCGAGGAGCCCACGGGTGGCGATGGGGGTCCGTGCTCCTCGGGCGACGAGATCGAGGTCGAGGCTGAGAACTTCGCCTTCGACGCCGACTGCCTGGGAGCGCCGGCGGGGCAGGATTTCACCATCAAGTTCAAGAACCGAGACCCCGGCCCGCACAACGTCTCGATCTACTCGGACGACACGGACACCGAGCAGCTCTTCGGAGGGAAGATCATCAATGGTGGCGACCAGATCACGTACCGGGTCGACGCCCTGGACCCGGGCCTGTACGTGTTCCGCTGCGACGTCCACCCGTACATGCGAGGGAAGTTCGTCGTGGCGTAGCCTCGACGGTCAGGGCCTACGGCTGGGAACGGAGCAGCGCTCGGTAGAGCGCGTTGGCCGACGCGCCGTGTCGGCGCGCGACCTCGCCGGCCGCTTCCCGCTTGCGCATGCCCGACCCGACGAGCGCTTCCGCTTCGGCGACCAGCTCCGCGAGCTCCGGCGCCGGCCGCTCACGGCTTCCCTCGATAACGACGACGACTTCGCCCTTCACCTCGCGGCCTCCGAGCAGCGCAAGCACTTCGGAGGCGCGGCCTCGTAGGACCTCTTCGTGGAGCTTGGTGAGCTCACGCGCTACCGCCACCGCGCGGTCGCCGAGCACATCGATCACGACGCTCAGAAGCGACGAGACCTGCCGCGGAGACTCGAAGAGGACGATCGTCCCGGGCTCGCCGGCCAGCCGCTCCAGCCGAGCGCGGCGGTCGCCGGCGCGGCGCGGCAGGAACCCCTCGAAGACGAATCGGTCGGTCGGCAGCCCCGAGACGACGAGCGCCGACACCGCGGCCGACGGTCCGGGAACGACCCGCACGTCGATCCCCGCCCGCACGCAGGCCCGGACGAGCGGGAACCCCGGATCGGAGAGCCCCGGCATGCCGCCGTCCGACACGAGCGCGACGTCCTTCCCGGCCGTGAGCGCCTGCACCAGGGCGGGCGTCCTCCGGCGCTCGTTGCCCTCGAACAGCGAGACCGTCCGGGCCTCGATGCCGAAGTGCTTCAACAGCCTGCCGGTCCGTCGTGTGTCCTCGGCGGCCACGAGGTCGACGGCGTGCAGCACCTCACGCGCCCGGTCGGTCATGTCCCCGAGGTTCCCGATCGGCGTCCCGACGAGATAGAGCGTCCCGCTCACGCAACCGATCGTGACACGCCGGCGGCTACAGTGGAGACGATGGCCGAGAAGGACTACTCGGGGACGCCGCTTCCGAAGAAGCTCGGGATCAAGGAGGGGTCGCGGGTGGCGCTGGTCGGCACCCCCGTTGGTTTCGGGGACGTGCTCGGACCGCTCCCGGCGGGCGCCGAGATCCGGCCGAGGGCGCGCGGGCGGCTGGACGTGATCCTGCTGTTCTC
>JBQTIP010000206.1:0-13467 GCA_052388025.1 Actinomycetota bacterium | reverse complement strand
GACCCGCCCGCTGTCGACGATCGGTCGCCCGTCGACCCACACGCGGTCGACATCGTGCCCGCGACCCGAGACCACGAGGAGCGCGTGTGAAGCCCGGTGCCGAACTCCTCGGCCATGCGAGCCGCCTCCCGGAAGGCTTCGGGGGTGCAGTCGAAGTGGTGCTCCAGGCCCACCCAGGGTCGCACCCTGCCCTCGGCCGCCGTGCGATGGGCGTCTTCGCATCGCCGGCGAGCGCGTCCACCTCCTCGACCGGGCCCACCGCGACGATCTCGGCTCCGTCCACGAGGATCGAGCCAGGATCGTGGACGATCTTCTTTCCCTCCATGGGCAGCACGATCCCGCCCCTGATCAGCACCCGATCCCCCACCCTCGTCCTCCCCTCAAGCGGTCGGCTAATTGGACGGCCCTGTCGCGGAGCGTCAAGGAGCCAGCTCTGCGCGAATGAACCCCCCGGCCGCCTCCTCAGGCGGTGTCAGGGAACCTCCCTATGGCTCTTCAGCCCCACGTACTCGGGGATCGACTTCGGCCCAGGCACGCTCGGCGACGGCGGAGGACCGAACGACTCGACCGGAGGCGCGATCCCTATCAGGTCTTCCGGCCGCACTGGGATGCGATTGAGTTCCCGACCTGTCGCGTTCCGGAGAGCCGCAGCGATCGCGGCTGCCGAGACGATCGTTGAGTGCTCGGCCGCTCCCTTCGCGCCGAAGGGCAGTCCGGGTTCCGGTTCTTCCACGAGCTCTGAGATGACCGGTGGCATGTCCAGGATCGTGGGGATGAGGTAGTCGGTGAACGACGGGTTCAGGATCCGCCCCCCTTCGAGCTGAAGCTCCTCGAGGAGGGCGAGTCCGAGGCCCTGTGCCGTCCCACCCTCGATCTGCCCCTGGAGCATCTGCGGATTGATCGCCCGCCCCACGTCCTGCACGGCCGCGATCTGGACCACTCGCACCAGGCCAAGCTCGTCGTCGACCTCCACGACGGCACACTGCGCAGCGAACGCGAGAGCCACGTGCACTTCGCCCTGTCCTTCGGCGTCCAATGGTTCCGTCCGCCGGTGATGGTGCACGCGCGTCGCGCGGATCTCACTCCCAAGGAACTCATCGATCGAGCCGATGGGTGCGGCGTCCGCGAGGATCGATCCCCCGTCGAGGGAAAGATCGGCATCCTGGAGGGATGGCCCGATCTGAGACCGGACCTGCTCGAACAGCTGCTCACGGACGGCCGCGCAGGCGAGCTGGACGGCCCCGCCCGCCATCATCGTCAGCCGCGAGGCCGAGCTGGGCCCAGCCGATCCCATGGTGGTGTCTGGGGTGTGCACGACGACGTGATGCACCCCGAGCTCCGTCCGGGCGACCTGACACAGGACCGTGTAGATTCCCTGCCCGACTTCGGAAGCGGCGCAACTCACCTCCGCCAACGGCCCGTTCGGCGATGGGATCAGCGAAACGGTTGCCTCGCAGTAGTCATCCGCCCCAGCGCTGTAGGACATGTTCTTGAATCCGACGGCGAACCCCACGCCCCTCTTCAGACTTTCGCCGCGTCCCACATTGCCGGCCCCTCCCGGCAGGGTGATCCGGTCACGGGCAGCAAGAGGCTCCGGCTCGGGCAGCGGCATGGAGGCGCACTGCCTGATGACCTCTGCCACCGGCGCGGTTCCCTTGATCACCTGGCCCGTGGGCATCACGGATCCGGTGGAGAGCGCGTTCCTCGTGCGGAGCTCCATCGGATCCGTGTCAAGGGCTCTCGCGAGCCTGTCCATCTGGGCCTCGTAGGCAAAACAGGCCTGCACCGCCCCGAATCCACGCATGGCTCCGGACGGCGGGTTGTTCGTGTACACCGCCGTGCCCTCGATGAGGGCGTTCGGGACCTCGTAGGGACCTGCCGCGAAGGTAGACGCAACGACGAGGACCGCGGGCGAGGTAGAGGTGTAGGCGCCACCGTCGAGCAGTAGGCGAGCACGCACTGCGACCAACCGCCCGTCCTTCGTAGCACCGTGTCGCAGCCAGATCCTCGAGGGGTGCCGGTGCACGTGACTCAAGAACGACTCCTCGCGATCGTAGGACATCTTCACGGGTCGGCCGGTGTGCAGCGCCAACAGGCATGCGTGGATCTGGATGCTGGCGTCCTCCCTCGCCCCGAAGGCTCCACCGACACCGGCGAGGTGAACCCGCACCTTCTCTTCAGGTAGATCGAGGCAGGGAGCCAACTGCTTGCGGTCGATGTGGACCCACTGAGTGGCAACATAGAGATCGACGCCACCATCTTCCGAGGGGATCGCGAGCCCGGATTCCGGGCCCAGGGGAGCTTGATCCTGCATGCCCGTCTCGTAGTAGCCTTCGACCCAGACATCCGCCCTCGCATCCGGGTCGCCATGCTGGATCCGGATGTGCCGGATGACGTTCCCGAACTCCTGCACCTTCGGAGCGTCCGACCTCAGGGCCTCCTCCATGTCAGTGACCGCGGGGAGCGCCTCGTACCCAACCCGGATCTTGCCAGCGGCACGACGGGCTAGCTCCGGATGTTCGGCCGCGACGATCGCGACGGGCTCTCCGATATGACGAACCACATCCGAGGCAAGGACGGGTTGGTCCGGGAACTCGATCCCGAACGTCCTCTGCCCCGGAACGTCGTCGGCGAGCAGGACGGCGTGCACTCCGGGACTTGCCAGGGCCTTCGAGATGTCGATCGAGCAGATCCGTGCGTGAGGATGGGGACTGCGGAGCGTGTTTCCCCACAGCATCCCCTCAGCCCACAGATCTCCGCTGTAGGCGAAGGATCCCCTAACCTTCGGTATGCCGTCGATCCGGCGCGCGTTCTCCCCGACGCCCTCATGGATCCGTTCCGGAGTCCTTACACCCACGGATGACTCGTTGCCTGGTTCATCTTGTGTCAGCTCCCGCTTTCGACGGAGGATCAGGTGGGTCCCAGCCCGCAGGTCCCGGAAGCCGGCGCCCGCGGACCCAGGCCGCGCGAACCATCTGAGGATGCGCGCGGAAGATCAGTCGGCCCATGAGGTAGGCCGCCAGGTCGAAGTCCGCGATCGGCTCGCCCCGCACCGGCGACGTGAGGGCTGGGTCCACGAGTATCATGTCGGCCTCTTTGCCTCTCTCGATGGAACCGATGCGGTCGTCGAGGCCCAAGCAGCGAGCCCCGTCGAGCGAGGCGATCCCCAGCCAGTCGAGGGGTTGAAGCCGGCCACGCGCGTCGCCTTCGGCATCTCCCAGGAGCACGCGACGCGCGTTCTGGCTCATCGCTCCGATCTGCATCGCGACGAAGAGGGAGAGTCCGACGCTTCCGCCCACGTCGCTACCGAGTCCCACCTTGAGTCCGATCTTGCGGTAGTGGGCGAGCCGCATCATCCCACCACCGAGCCACACGTTCGACGGACAGTGAGCGATGCTGCTGCCGCTCTCCCGGATCCGTTGGAGCTCCCGGTCGTTCACGTGCACAGCGTGCGCGAGGACGGTCCGCGGACCCAGGCCACCGGCGCGGTCGTAGACATCCAGGAAATCCTTAGCCTCGGGGAACTCCTCGACGACCTGCCCGACTTCGTCCGGGTCCTCGGCGATGTGGGTCTGCCAGTAGGCATCCATCTGCTTCGCGAGGTGTGCCGACTCGCGCATCATCTCCCTTGAGCAATGAAGGGCCCACCGAGGAGTGAAGGCGTAGAGGATGCGTCCGTCGTCCCGGCCGTTCCAGCGAGCGCATGTCTCCACGGCCTCGTTCAGCCGCACGTCGGTCACCTTGTCGTCGGGGATGTCGCCGTCGTACCGGCCCCGGTCCATGAGCGGCTGGCCCATGACGACTCTCATCCCGTGCGTCTCCGCCGCGGCGAAGGCCTCGTTCGTGGCCCCGGCATCGACGCTCGAATACAGGCAGGCGGTGGTGGTCCCGGCCGCCCCTAACTCCCGAAAGTAGCAGGGAGAAAGCCGCCGGCTCGCTTCCTCGTCGAAGCCCCGCTCGATCGGGTGCATGAGGTCGCCCAGCCAATCGAGTAGCCCCACGCCGAAGCCGACACCCGAGATCGGCAGCTGAGGCAGGTGCGCATGCATGTCGATCAGTCCCGGGAGAAGAAGCAGCGGACGGACATCGACGACCCTGCCCGCCGTCGCCGCTCGCGGCAGGTCAGACGCCCGGCCCGCCCGGGAGATACGGCCGCTCGCATCGACGACCACCACACCGTCGGCCTCGTCCAGGAGGTCACCCGACCGAAGCGGGCTGAGCACCCGGGCCTTCAGCGTGAACGGTGGCTGCGTCGGGACACCCGGCGCTGCCACGCCGATCTGGTCCATCGGCACCTCCTTCGAAGGCCAGTCGTAGGATCGATGCTTGGGCTCGCGGGTACGCCGCGGTGAGGTCCTTGATCACCCCAGAATCGGATCCCCGGGGACGAGCTCTTCGTAACGCTTCCACAGGGCGGGTGCCAGCTCCCTCGAGCGAGCGGTGATCACCTCCTCGTCAAGCGTAAGCAGGACACGATCGCGCATGAGCAGCTTCCCGTCCACGATGGTCGTGGTCACCATCGATTCGTTGAACCCGAAGACGATGTGCCAAGGGAGATTCTCTTCCGAGAGCGGCGTCGTGGGTTGGTAGTCGACGAAGATCAGGTCCGCGAGGGCTCCGGGCCCGATCGTTCCCAGCGGTCCTTGCGTGTAGTACTTGGATGCCAGGGCGGCGTTGTTGTACACGGCCATCTGCACGAGCCGATCTGCTGGCATTCGGCGTGCGTCCCGGTACTTGATCTTCTGTGCCATGTATGCGAACTCCCATTCCTTCCACATCGTGTACGACAGGCCGTCGTTCCCGATGCAGACGCCCACGCCGGCCCGGAGATACGACTCGACATCGGCGATGCCGTCAACGGCGTTCATGTTGTTCCGTGGTTGATGGCTGACCCAAGCGCCGGTCTCCGCCAGCAACTCGATCTCGCGGGCATCGAGGTGGATCCCGTGGGCGGCGATCGTCCGGTCGTTCAACAGGCCGTGGTTGTGGAGGCGATCGACCGAGCGCGTGCCGGCCATGGCCAGGCTGCGATACTCATCGTACTCGTGCTCGGCCACATGCACGTGGAACCCCGCATCCGCGGGGGCAGCCTCTCGGACCATGCCCAGCGTCTCCTCCGAGATCGTCATGCAGGCATGCATGCCGAAGTTGGCCCCGATCCGGCCCTCGGCCACCTTCGATCCGCCGCAACGACGGATGAACCGGGCGTTCTCCTCGATCCCCTCCCTCGCGCGATCCTCGCCATCGCGATCCGTGACCTCGAAGCACAAGACGGCGCGGACACCGGCCGCGTCAACCGCGTCGGCGATGACGTCCAGCGCGCCGTCGATGAAATTGGGGGAGGAGTGGTGATCGAACATGGTCGTGGTGCCATGTTTGATGGCGTCGATCAGCGTGACCAGCACCGAGTAGCGCACATCCTCCTCGCGCAGCGCCTTGTCGAACGGCCACCAGAGCTTCTGCAGGATGGTAGGCAGGCTGAAGGGCTGCTCGCCGGGCACGCTCATGCCCCGGACCAGGGCGCTGTAGAAGTGGCCGTGAGCGTTGATGTTCCCCGGCATGACGAACTGACCCCGGGCGTCCAGGCGCTCCTCCTTCGGATGGTGTTCAAGGAGCTCCCGGGACGCGGCCATGTCGACGATCTTCCCATTGGAGATGTACAGGGCCTGATCGTCGAGGATCCGGTTGGGCCTGCCCCACGTGATCACGCGCGCATTCGTGATGAGCACCTCGACCTCCCGTATCTGATAGCCAGGCCCGGTTGGCTCGCCCGCGCAGGCCCCATCTCGGCATCGCTCACTCGAACCTCAGGTATGAGGGAACGAAGTCTGGCTTCTCGAAGGAGTACTCGAATTCCGTGTGTACCTTGAACCTACCCTCGAAGATCGCGTGAGCGTCCTCGACCATGACCAGCTCTTCATCTGTAGGAATCACGAAGACCTTCACCTCGGAATCCGGTGTGCTGATCTCCGTCTCCCCACCCCTCCCGACCGCGGTGGCGTTCCTCTCCTCGTCCAGGCGTATCCCAAGGAATCCGAGGCCCTCACAGCTCTTCTCGCGGTGGAGCGCAGAACTCTCCCCGACTCCTGCGGTGAAGACCACAGCATCCACGCCCCCGACGGCGGCAGCGTACGCTCCGATGTACTTCTTCAACCGATAGCACTCGACTTCGAGCGCCAGCTGCGACCGTTCGTCTCCCCGGGAAGCGGCTTCGATGAGATCCCTCCGGTCGACGTGGCCCGAGAGTCCGAAGATCCCGCTTCGTCGATACAGCATCTCCGCCGCCTGCTCGAGGGTCAGGCCCGCATGCTGCATCAGGAACAGCGGCACGATCGGATCGAGATCTCCGCAGCGAGTGCCCATCACCAGTCCCTCACCGCAGGTGGAGAAGCCCAGGCTCTGATCGAAGGCGACCCCGTTCTTGACCGCCGTGGCAGTGGAGCCGTTTCCGATGTGCAGGCTAACCAAGTTGACCTCTGAGCTCCTCTTCGCCATCAGGGCTGCTGCCCTCTTCGTGACGTACAGATGCGAGAGCCCTTGATACCCATAGCGACGAACCCCGTAGTCGCTGTAGTACTCGTACGGGATGGCATAGACGCTCGTGTGCAACGGCATGAAGGCGGCCGAGAAGGCCGTGTCCCATGACGCCGTGTGAGGAATCTCACGCATCTCTTCCACGGCGTACCGGATGCCTATGAGGTTCTTCGGGTTGTGCAACGGAGCCAGCACCGCGAAGTCCTCGATCGCCCGGATCACCTCGTCATCGATCAGGACCGAATGCGTGTACCGGTCGCCACCGTGAACCACTCGATGGGCAACCGAGTCGATCTCGGAGAGGTCACGGACGACACCGTGGCCCTCGTCGGTCAACGTGTCGAAGATCAACCGGATCGCCACGTCGTGAGTAGGGCAGTCGTGCTCCATCCGGACCTCGCCTGCGCCGGCCACCCTGTGCCAGATAGAACTTGAGCCGATGGTGACCCGGTCCACGATCCCCTGGCAAAGTGGCCTGGAACCAGGCATCTCCCAGACGCTGTACTTGACGGAGGAACTGCCACAGTTCAGGGTCATGATCTTCATTCTCAGAAGCCGTCTGCGAAAGCATCGATGACGGCCTTGATGTTGCCCATCAGCGGATAGAGGATCGGGCACGTCACACCCGCATCGACGTATTCCTTGACCTTGGCACGACATTCCGCCGACGTGCCCACGGCCATGATGTTCCTCACAAGGTTCTCCGGTATCACCGCGGCGGCGCGAAGATAGTCCTCCTCCGTCGCGGGCCAACCCATCAAAGCCTTTGCCTTCTCAGCCACCTCCTCGCTGACCCCGCTCGCCCTCATGATGTGCGGCTCGGTCGCGAAGTAGTACGCGGCCAGCTTCTTCCCCTCCAGCAGCGCCGCGTCGGGGTCTTCGTCCGACAGGCTGCATACGATCAACTCGGGCAGGTCGAGGTACCCGAGCGTCTTGCCCGCTTTCCGCGCTCCCCTTTCCACGAGCCCGATGGCCCGACGGATGTAGTCCACCGAGACCCCGTAGTTCAGGACGACGCCGTCACAGATCTCACCGGCGAGCTCGAGCATCCTGTCCCCGGTCGCACCGATGTACAGGGGGATGTCCCGAGCGGAGGTGTCGCCCCAGACCACATCGAGACTGACTCGCTCCAGGTCCACGAAGGCGCCGTGGTAAGTCACTTCCTCCATCGTGAGGAGCAGGCGGATCGCCTCGACATACTCGCGCATCGCCCTCAACGGTCGCCGGAGGTTGACCCCCACGCGACCGGCGATCGGCTCCCACCAGGCTCCGAGGCCCAGCATGACCCGTCCGGCCCCATTGACCTTGCCGCCGAGCTCCCACAGCGTGCTCCAGGTAGCGGCTATCACGGCCGGATTGCGCGTCCAGATCGGCAGCACGCCGGACCCGACGCGGAGATGCCTCGTGTGCGTGAGGAAGGCGCTCATGAGGACGATACAGTCCCTCGCCAGGCGGTTGTCGCCCTGCCAGATTTCGCTGAAGCCCCGCTCCTCCGCATAGCGAGCCATCTCGAGCTCGTACGGGATGTCGTTCTTGTCCTGCATGTAGAGCGCCATCCGACTGGTCATGCCGGTGCTCCTTGCCGTCGTGGCTCAACGACCCGCAAGGCCCTCGGCCCGCGTCGAGCGCGTCACTCCATGGCCCCCAGCACCAGGGCGAGGAGGGCCATCTTCGTCACAACGGCGTTGAATGCCTCGAGCCAGTAGAACGCGTGACGCGTCGCATCGACATCCACGGAGAGCTCGTCCATCCGCGGGAGGGAATGGAAGACCATGCAGTCGGACTTGGCCTTCCGCATCAGCTCGGCAGTGACCTTGTAGTTGTCCGCGGTCCTCCCCAGATCATCGCCTCGCTCCACGCGAGACTGCGTGTAGTCCGGTTGGACGACCGGCTCCATGTAGATCATGTCCGCGTCCGCGATCGCCTGTTCGATGTGCTCCAGCTCCCGATACCGCAGGTTGCGCTCGTCGAGCTCTTTCTTGAAGTCGTCGTCCAGCGACATGTCGGGTGGAGAGACATAGGAGATCTCGATGTCGAACTGGGCCGCGGCGTAGCTCATCGAGTGCATCGTGCGCATCCGCAGGTCCCCAACAAGGAGGAAATGCAGGCCATCCAGCCTCCCCTTCTGCTTCCACACTGTGTAGAGGTCACTGATCCCCTGGGTCGGATGCTCGCCCCACCCATCGCCGCAGTTGAGGATCGGCACGCTCGCCCAGCGGGCCGCCTCCGCGGGAGCGCCTTGTTGAAAGTGGCGGATGGCTATCACGTCGCCGTAGAACTCCAGCATGTGCACGGTGTCCTTGATCGACTCCTGATAGAAGTCCCCGGCTCGGGTCATCTTCGCGTCGGAGAAGCCCAGGACGTGGCCGCCTAGGCGGTGCATCGCGGCCTCCGTGGACAGCCGCGTCCTCGTGCTGGGCTGGTAGAAGGCCGTGCACAAGGTCTTGTGCCTGAGTAGGTCACCGTTCCGTCGATCGCGGGCGTGCGGCGCCAGCTTGTCGCAGACTTCGAAGACCCGGAAGTACTCCTCCCGCTCGAAGTCCTTGAGCGACACGATGTCGCGACCCAGGAAACTCCTCATCGATCCTCCCCATCTCTCTTTGCACGAACAATGCGCCCGCATTGAAACAACGCCGTCCGGAAGCCTGCGCGTCCTCACGGCTCTCAGGTAGCCGCCGCCTTGTTCTGGCGCAAGCATGAAGCAGCCTTCAACAGTTTGTCAACCTGCCTCGCCCACGTGCGAGGCGGGCCGGGCCCGAGCCCCGATCCGCAGAGCCTCTGAGAGAGCTGTTGGGCGTGTTCACGGGTCCCGGCGGGTCAGGGTACCGCCGCCACGACGGTTTCCGTTCGGGTACCGTAGGCGGCAGGCGCCCGGACGCCGAAGTTCAGGGCCCCGCCAGATCAACATTTCGATAGACCCACGGTGCCTGCGCGCCCGGCGTTTTTCAGCCTCCGGCGCGATGGGCACGAATACGGGTGTCCTCCGCGATATCCTCTGTAGGCCGACACCTTGACTGATTGTAGAAACCAGAGCAGAATGACGCATCGGCGCGTTGGGGGACGCGAGCGTCCGGCGGGTGCCCACCGGCCTGGAGGGAAGCCTTGATGGACGTGTTGTCGCCGAGGACGCTGAACGAAGCCCTGGCGATGAAGGCCGACCGACCGGACGCTCGGCCGATCGCGGGCGGCACTGACGTGATGGTGGAACTCAACTTCGACCGGTATCGGCCCGAAGCGATGATCGACATTTCCCGCCTTCCCGAGCTACTCGATTGGCGGCGTGGGAACGGTTCCGTCTTCCTTGGCGCCGGCGTGACCTACACGCGCATGATGCGTGATCTCCCCGACTTCACGGCACTCGCGCAGGCTTCCAGAACGGTGGGCTCACCTCAGATCCGCAACCGGGCTACAGTGGGCGGCAATCTCGGGACTGCCTCGCCGGCCGGCGATGCCCTCCCGGTGCTCGCAGTCTACGATGCGGTAATCGTGCTAGTACGAGCCGGCGGACGAGAGCGCGTGCTCCCCTGGCACGAGTTCCTTCTGGGGGTCAAGAAGAATGCCCTCGAAGACGACGAACTCATCCTGGGGGTTCGATGGAACCCGGTCCGCGGGCCGGGTTCATTCTCGAAGATTGGGACCCGGAACGCCATGGTCATCTCGGTGGCGAGCCTCAGCCTCCAGGTCGACGAGGAGGCGCGTTCGATCCGGGTGGCTCTGGGCTCCGTGGCTCCCATGGTCGTTCGGGCCCCCGAGGCCGAGGCATTCGCGGCCGAGGCACTGGTGGAGGCGGGAGCCTGGGACGAGCCGCTTCGGATGCTCCGGCCCGATGTACTCAAGGGGTTCGGAGATCTTGTCGCAGGCACCACCCGCGCGATTGACGACGTGCGCGGATCGGCCAGGTACAGAAGGCACGCCTGTGCGGTGCTGGCCCGCAGGGCGCTCAGCTGGGCGCTGCACGACCGACGGGAGGGTCCCGGGGCCCGGGGAGGTCGGGAGGCCTGATGCTCGTCCGGATCAGCGTCAATGGAGAATGGCAGGAGGCAGATGTCTGGCCGGGATCCAGCCTCCTCTATGTTCTCCGAGAGCATCTCAACCTACCCGGATCGAAGAACGCATGCGAGCAGGGCGAGTGCGGCTCCTGCTCGGTGTGGCTGGATGGCGAGCTGGTGTGTTCGTGCCTGGTCCTTGCCGCTCAGGCTGACACGCGCGAGGTTCGTACCGTCGAGGGACTGTCAGGCCAGGACGCCCATCCCATCCATCCCGTGCAGGAGGCCTTCATCGCGGCAGGTGCGGTCCAATGCGGATTCTGCACGCCGGGCTTCATCGTCGCGGTCACCGATCTCCTTGCGCGGAACCCTAACCCAGACGAGATAACCGTTCGCGAGGCATTGTCGGGGAACCTGTGCCGGTGCACCGGCTACGCGAAGATCCTCGATGCCGTCAACCTTGCCGCGGGGGGCATGCGGGAAGGCGTGCGGTGACCTGCTGATATGCCGGCAAGGGGATCAATCGCCGAACGCACCAGTGGAAGCATCGGCGAGAGGGTTGCCCGCGTGGACGGGATTCCCAAGGTCAAGGGCACATTCCAGTACGGGAGCGACCTCTGGCACGAGAACATGCTTTGGGGCTTCACCGTCCGGAGCCCGCACCCGCACGCCCGGATCCACTCCATCGACCTGTCGAAGGCCACGGCGAGCGTCGGAGTCCACGCGGTTCTTGTCGCCGACGACGTCCCCGGGAAGAAGACCTATGGGCTCGAGTTCGCCGACCAACCGGTCCTCGCGTGGGACGTGGTCCGGTATGCGGGCGAGCCGGTCGCGGTCGTCGCCGCAGAGACCCCTGAGCTCGCCCGGCGGGCAGCGGAACTGATCGCTGTGGACTTCGACGTCCTGCCGGCCGTGACCGACATGGAGCATGCCCTAGACCCCGATGCACCCAAGGTCCACGACGTTGGCAACGTGCTTCGCCACCTGCGGATCGTCCACGGCGATCCCGATGCCGACGCCGACGTGTGGGTGGATGGCTACTACGAGACCGCAATGCAAGACCAGGCAGCACTGGGCCCCGAGGCCGGGCTCGCAATACCCGCAGACGACGGGGGCGTGGATCTTTACGTCTCGACGCAGTGGCTCCACATCGACCGCGAGCAGATCGCTCCTTGTCTCGGCCTCCCCGAGATCAAGGTTCGGCTGTACCTCGCCGGTGTGGGCGGAGCCTTCGGTTGCCGTGAGGATCTCAGCGTCCAGATCCACGCATGCATGCTTGCCCTGCACACCGGACGGCCTGTGAAGATGTCCTATGGACGCGAGGAGTCCTTCTTCGGGCATGTCCACCGCCATCCAGCCCGGATCTGGATGCGCACCGGGGCCACCACGGAGGGCAGGCTCGTGGACGTTCACGTCCGATTGCTAATGGACGGCGGGGCCTATACGTCGACATCCCCGCAGGTCATCCACAATGCCTCAACGTTCGCTGCCGGTCCCTATGAGGTTCCCAACGCCCTCATCGAGGGGACCGCCGTCTACACGAACAACCCTCCTTGCGGCGCCATGCGGGGTTTCGGCGCGCCGCAGGTGTGCTTCGCCTATGAGGCCCAGATGGACAAGCTCGCTGCTGAGCTGCGCATGGACCCCGTCGAGCTCCGTCTCAAGAACGCGCTATCGACCGGATCGGTCCTGCCGACCGGTCAGGTCATCCGGGGCAGCGCCCCAGCCCGAAAGGTTATCGAACAGTGCATGGCCATCCCGCTCCCTGAAGAACCCCCACTAGGTGCTCGTAGCCCGATGTCGTTGCCTGGGGGCGTGAACAACGTCGGACGAGGCGAGGGCTTGAAGCGAGGCGTCGGGTTCGCCTTAAGCTACAGGAACGCCGCGTTCGCAGCGGGCTTCGACGATTACGCTGAGGCGCGTGTTCGCCTCTCGGCGGGCCCGAGCGGGCCCGTTGCCGAGATCTTCAGCGCGGCGGTCGAGTGCGGCCAGGGTCTCCTGACGATCCTCACCCAGGTGGCCCGGACCGAACTCGGCGTGGATGAGATCATAATCCCCCCCGCGGACGCATCAGTTGGGGACGCGGGATCGAGCTCAGCATCGAGGCAGACCTTCATGTCCGGAGGCGCCGTTCGGCTGGCCTGCGCCGGAGTCCGGGAGACCCTATTGGAGCGCGTGCGATCGAGGGCCGAAGCATCAGGCTCGAGCGTTGGCAGCCCCCTTTCCTTGGAGGGCGGGCGGGTCCTCGTGGATGGACTACCCCTGGGACAGATCCTCGACTACTTGGACGAGCCGATCGAGGCAACACGGGAGTACCACCACCGCCCCACGACCCCCTTAGACGATCAGGGCCGGGGAGAACCGCATTTGATGTTCGCGTTCGCCGCCGAGCGGGCGTTGGTGGAGGTGGACGAGGAGCTCGGGCTGGTCAGGGTCGTGCAGATCGCGGCCGCCCAGGATGTCGGTCGGGCCATCAACCCCCAGGGCGTGGAAGGGCAGGTTGAGGGAGGAACGGCCCAGGGGCTCGGCCTGGCCCTCATGGAGGAATTGCACGTGGACGAGGGCAGGATCCGCAACGCCTCGTTCACCGACTACCTCATCCCCACCATCCTCGACATGCCGCCCGTCAAGACTGTCCTCATCGAGGAGCCTGAGCCGGACATGCCCTATGGCGTGAAGGGGGCAGGTGAGCCGTCAACCGTTGTGGCCCCCGCAGCGATCGTCGCAGCGTTGCGAAACGCGACGGGCAAAGAGCTGAACCGGGTCCCGGTGAAGCCGGACGACCTCGTCGGACTCCTGGGCCCCGTTACGAGCGAGGCAGCGCCACCGGCGCCGACGGTGCCAGGGCCCCGCGCCGTCCTGGCGTACGTCGAAGAGGGCTTCGGCGCGTAAGACCGGCACCTTCGAGCAGGAGCGGGTCTCCCTTATCCCTTCCCGCCTTGCCCGA
>JBQTIP010000205.1:0-1799 GCA_052388025.1 Actinomycetota bacterium | reverse complement strand
GATGCCCTTCGAGCGGTTCGAGCCGCGGGGGACATGCGCGAGGCTCTCGTCGGGCTCAACAAGGAGCTCGAGCGGGATTGGGGCGTCGAGATCGCGATCCGAACCGGCGTGAACACCGGCAGGGTCGTGGCGGGGGATCCCGCAGCGGGACAGAACCTCGTCACCGGGGACGCGGTCAACGTGGCGGCTCGATTAGAGCAGGCCGCGGAGCCCGGCGAGATCCTTATCGGCGCGGAAACCTTCGGGCTCGTCCGCGACGCGGTGACCGTCGAAGCGGTCTCGGACCTCCCCCTCAAGGGAAAGGCCGAGGCCGTCCCCGCCTTTCGGCTCGTCGAGGTCGCCCCCGGCGCCCCGGCCCATGCCCGTCGGCTCGACTCCCCGCTGGTCGGGCGTGAACGCGAGCGGACGCTCCTGGAGCAGGCCTTCGAGCGCGCGATATCCGATCGGGCCTGTCACCTCTTCACCGTTCTCGGCCCGGCCGGTGTGGGGAAGTCGCGGCTGGTCGAAGAGTTCTTGAGGAAGCTGGGCGACGGGGCCACCGTCCTTCGCGGCCGGTGTCTTTCCTATGGCGAGGGCATCACGTTCTGGCCGGTGGCGGAGGTGGTGAACGGGCTCGCAGATCTCTCCGACCTCGACCCGCCCGAGGAGGTGAGGCGGAAGATCGCCGTCCTCCTGGAGGAGGAGGAACATGCGCCGCTGGTTGCCGAACGGGTGGCACAGGTCCTTGGCCTGGCAGACGCGGCCGCGGTCCCCGAGGAGACGTTCTGGTCCATCCGAAAGCTCCTGGAAGCGGGGGCCCGCGCCCGGCCCCTCGTCCTGCTCTTCGACGACGTTCACTGGGCGGAACCCACGTTCCTCGACCTGGTCGAGCACATCGCCGACTGGTCCCGCGAGTCCCCTATCCTGCTCGTGTGCCTCTCTCGTGCCGAGCTGCTCGACCATCGGCCCGGCTGGGGAGGGGGCAAGGTGAACGCCACTTCGATCCTCCTCGAGCCGCTGACCGAAGATGAGTGCGCCTCCCTGATCGCGAACCTTCTCGGCGAGGTCGTGCTGTCCGGGGAAGCCCGAGCCCGCATCACCGGCGCGGCGGAGGGCAACCCGCTGTTCGTCGAGGAGATGCTCTCCATGCTGATCGACGACGGCCTACTGCGCCGAGAGGACGGCAGGTGGGTCGGGGCCGGGGATCTCTCGGACGTCACGGTCCCTCCCTCCATCCAGGCGATCCTGGCGGCCCGGCTGGACCGGCTCTCGCCGGAGGAGCGAGCCGTGATCGAGCGGGCCTCGGTGGTCGGCAAAGTGTTCTATCGGGGCGCGATCCAGGAGCTCTCCCCCGAGGAGGAGCGCCCCGGGGTCGGTTCGCACCTGATGACGCTCGCCCGCAAGGACCTCATCCGCCCGGATCGCTCCGACCTCGCCGGGGAGGACGCCTTCCGCTTCCGCCACCTCCTGATCCGCGACGCGGCCTACGAGTCCATGCCGAAGGAGACCCGGGCCGACCTCCACGAGCGGCTCGCGGGCTGGCTGGAGCGGGCGACCGGCGAGCATCGGACCGAGTTCGAGGAGATCGTCGGGTACCACCTCGAGCAGGCCTACCGATACCGATCGGAGCTGGGGCCGGTCGACGACCGGGATCGCGCTCTCGGTGCTCGCGCTGCCGCCCGTCTGGCGGCGGCGGGGGGACGCGCTCACGGGAGGGGCGACATATCGGCCACGGTCAAGTTGCTCTCCCGGGCCACCGAGGTGCTACCCGGTGACCCCGGCCGCCTCGAGCTGCTTCCCGATCTGGGCGCGGCCCTCTC
>JBQTIP010000204.1:0-7384 GCA_052388025.1 Actinomycetota bacterium | reverse complement strand
GACCACATCGCGATCGGCGAGGCGGCCACGGAGGCCTTCCATCTGGCACGCAGGGGCTCGCCGGAGACCGGCTTCCGCCGCCTGCTCTACAGCGCGCTCGCCGAAGGCAGACTCGCGTGGTTCGGCGAGCAGCTGCGAGAGCGGGGGATGGAGCCGCCCGATCCCACGCAGCCGTTCCAGCCCCGCGGCGTCCCGGACGAGTCGATCGCGGTGGTGGTCGACTGCGCGTCGGTGTGGAAGCGCAAGCACCGAGGCCTGCTGGAGCACCGGACCCAGGGGGAGCTCGAGGGCTTCCCCGAGGACCTGCTCCCGGCGATCCTGGGCATCGAGTCGTTCACGCAGGGCTGGCCGGAGCGCTCGCCCGGGGAACCGGTCCTCTCCGACGTGTTCGAGGGCCTCCCCGGCGCGTAAGCTCCCGTCCCGTGGATATCGAGATCCGGACGATCCGGGACGACGAGTTCGACGACTTCGTTCGAGCGCTCAACGCGGCGTTCAGCGGTGAGATGCGGCCCGACGAGCTGGAGCTCGAGCGCCGGGTGTCGGAGCCGGATCGGACGCTTGCGGCCTTCGACGGCGACGAGATCATCGGTGGTGCCGCGGCCGTCTCCTTCGAGCTGACTGTGCCCGGTGGCGTGATCCCATCTGCCGGAGTGACCTCCGTCGGGGTCAAGCCGACCCACCGCCGGCGCGGCGTAAACAGCGCCTTGATGCGACGACAGCTCGACGACATCCGCGCCGGGGATGAGCCCCTCGCCGTCCTTTACGCGTCCGAAGGCGGAATCTACGGCCGCTTCGGTTACGGGCTGGGGTCGTTCATGGCAACCATCGACCTCGAGGAGGGGCGATCGGCGTTCATCCGAGGGTACCGACCCGCGGGGCGCGTGCGGCTGCTCGAGCGCGGACCCGCGTTCGAGGCGATGGCGGCTGTCTACGAGCGGGTCCGGCCGGAGAGCCCCGGGATGCTCGCCCGGACCCCCGACTGGTGGGAGATCATCTTCCAGGACGCCGAGCACAACCGGGACGGCGCGAGCCCCTATTTCTTCGCCCTTCACGAGTCCGACGAAGGGCTCGACGGCTACGCCGTTTACCGAGTGAAGCACGACTGGCCGGGGGAGATCTCGCACAGCGTCATGTCGGTGGACGAGCTCGTGGCGGTGACACCGCGGGCTTACGCGGACATGTGGCGCTACTGCTTCGACGTGGACCTGGTTAGTCGGGTCAAGTGCTGGAACCGGCCCGTCGATGACCCGCTGCTGTACCTGTTGGCGGAGCCGCGCCGGCTTCGGATGACCGTCCGCGACGGACTGTTCGTCCGTTTGGTCGACCTGCCGAAGGCCTTGGAGGCCCGCCGCTACGCGACGGCCGATCGCATCACGCTCGAGGTGCGGGACGAGTTCTGCCCGTGGAACGACGGGCGCTACGCGCTGGAGGGCGGGCCCGACGGCGCGGTATGCGGCCCGACGACGAAGACGGCCGACCTCGCGCTGTCCGTCACCGACCTCGGCGCTTCGTACCTGGGCGGAGCCGAGTTCCCGACGCTCGCCCGTGCGGGTCGCGTGGTGGAGGAGACGCCGGGCGCGCTCCGTCGGGCCGACGCCATGTTTCGGTCGGACCCGGCGCCCTGGTGCCCGAACATGTTCTAGTCCGATTCAGACTAGTCACTAGTCTACATCAGACTAGTACAAGTGAGGTTACCCTTACGGGTCCTCTCCATCAGTGAAGGGAAGGCGCCAGCGCAGGCCGGGGAAGCGCGCGAAGTCGCGGTCCGTCGTGATCCATTCGCCTCCCGACTCGATCGCGAGGGCCGCCAGATAGGCGTCGGGTACGAGGTTCCCTTTCACGCCCGCCGTTCTGCACAAGCGCCCGAAGATCTCCCAGTGGCGAGGTCCTGGGGAGATGTGGACGCAGTTTGGGTGCCTGCGGAGCCTGTCCGTGAAATCGAGCGCGGAATCGATCCGAGTGGGCTTCGCGAAGATCTTGGGGTGCGTGACGATCCTGAGGAAGCCGCTTAGAACGAGGTCCGGGACGCCGTACGGGGCATCGGAGTTGACGACGTCGTTGAGCCATCGGCGGTAGGTGGAGTGGTTGTGGGCATCCCGTCTGTTCGCGTAGACGAGGACGTTGACATCGATCAGGATCACTCCGTGCCTTCCATCACGTCCAGGAGGGATGCGCTGTCATCGAGGTCGATCCCAGGCCGGACCCCGCCCCCTCCGGAGGTCGGGAGCGTCACCCGCTCGCGCCGATCTGCTCCGCTCGTTCGGGAGACGGCCTGGCGAAGGGCGTCCTCGATCACCGCGGTGAGCGTCCGATTGGTCCGGGCGGCGAGCTGCTTGGCCTCCGCGAGAAGCTGATCGTCGAGTCGGATCGTCGTTCGCATGCATCAAAGCATACAGCCTTCGCATCAATATGTCATGCGATGCCCTGCACGACGAGCCATACGCCCAGCGCGGCGAGCCCCACAGCCAGGACGTCTCCGACGATCCGGACGGCTCGCTCGCCCATGCGCCTCGCGCCGCCCCCGCCGAGCAGGACCATGCTCATGTCCATGATCGACACCCCGACCAGGAGCGCCGCGACGGTTAGGAAGGCGAGCCCGATTCCGCCGTCGTCGGCCGCGGCGCTCACGACGGCCGTCCCAGTAGTGGCCAGGAACACGTACACCCCGGGGTTCAGGATCACCGCGACGACGCCGCGGGCGGCCGGGTTCTCGCCCCGCACGGGCGCGTCGGTCACGTGAGGCCGCCGGGACTCGCGGACGGCGTCGATCGCGAGCCAGACGAGGAACGCCCCGCCGGCGACCTTCACTACTCGCAGGAACGCTCCCCCAGGCTCGACGGAGGAGAGGCCTGCCGCCAGCGCGGCGAGGAGCAGGCCGAACGTCGTGTTCGCACCGGCCATTGCTCGGAGCCCTCGCCCGATGCCGCCGCGGGCCGCCTCCGAGAACAGGAGCAGCTGCACCGGGCCCGGCGACGCTCCGAGCGCGACCCCTATGCCGAGCGCCGCGGCCGGGTGCGATAGGTCGGACACGCGCGCGGTCAGCTCCCGAGCCGGAGCTCTTCCACGGAGAGATCGCCGTACTCGTCCTGCGAGATCAGGACGCCCTCGCACTCGCCGAGCGGCGCGATCTCCCGGCCGGTCAGGCCGAGCACCGCCTTCTCGATCAGCGGCGTGTGCCCGACGGCGAGGCCGCGTTCGCCCTCCGGAACCCGCGCGAGCAGGCCTCGGACGACCTCGGCCAGACCATCGGGAGTGCCTCCCCCCACGCCCTCGCCGGCGAGGCCGGGGATCGCGTGGTGCGCCGGGAGCTGTTGCCGGGCGCTCCGCAGGAACCAGGCGACGGTCTCGGCCGCCCGCTCGGCGGGGGAGGCGAACACGACCGCGTAGCCGCCCGCGAGCGTCCGGCCGACATCCTCGGCCTGAACGCGGCCCTCGGGCGAGAGCCGGTCGTGCTGCGGGTCGCGCCGGGCGTGCCGACGGAGCTCGAGCTGCCTCATCCGGACGGGCGTCCTCCGATCGGGGTTCGCGTATGATGCCCCATCCATGACCGCCCCGCGTCGGTTCGTCGCGCTCCTGGTCCTCGCCGGAATGATGGCCGCGGCCTGCTCCGGAACCAGCGGGGGGACGCAGACGCCCTCCGTGACGGAGACGACCGACGAGAGCCCCACGCCGGTCGAGACCGC
The DNA here is from genome assembly GCA_052388025.1 of Actinomycetota bacterium. Classification (GTDB taxonomy): domain Bacteria; phylum Actinomycetota; class UBA4738; order UBA4738; family HRBIN12; genus JBQTIP01. The sequence continues at coordinate 3,701 of JBQTIP010000204.1, read as the reverse complement.
CACGAGCGGCCCCCCGGGAACGGCTGTCTATGTGTATGAGAACGCCGGAGTCACGGTCACGGTCCGGCTCGAGGGAAGCACCGGCACCCTGGAGATCGTGAACGAGACCGGACGCGAGTTGCCGCGGCCGGACCTGTACGTCAAGGACGCCCGGGACGGGCGTCAGATCGACGGGCGGGTGGTGGGCTCGACGCCGGTCTCCGCCGGCGCCACGGCGACCTTCGACGTGGCGTTCCCGCCGGCGATGGACATAGAGAACATCGGCCTGCTCGTGCTCCTCATCGGCGGCGACAACTACGGAGCCTTCGTGCCGCAGTAGAGAGGGGCGTGACGGATTTCACGCCGGCAACTTCTCAAGACGGAGCACTACGTTGCGTAAGCCTCGAGGGCGTCCAGGTAGCGGTCCTTGTCATCCTCCGCCAGCCAGCTGATCGTGAATGCGTTCCGGGCCAGTTGCACGATCTCGTCGCGCGTCAAGTTCACGGCTGCCTGCACGGCGATCAAGTTCTCGTTGATGTAGCCGGGGAAGTAGGCAGGGTCGTCGGAGTTGATGGTGGCTCGCATGCCCTGATCGAGCATGATCTTGATCTCTCTTGCCTTCAGACCGTCGGTGACGTAGCTATTCGAGATCGGACAGACGGTCAGGCCGAGACCCCGGCTGTTGATCTCCTTGATCAAGGCCGCGTCCTCCAGCGAGTTGACGGCGTGGTCGATTCTCTCTACCCCGATGTCGTTGAGGCATTGCCAGATGTGCTCGACCGAGTTCTCTTGATCCACATCGCAGTGCATCGTGAGTCGGTAGCCCTCGCTTCGCGCCCGGGCGAAGACGTCCTTGAACTTGATCGGCGGGTTGTCCTTCTCGTCCGAATCCAAGCCAACCCCGATGATCCAGTCCTTGTACGGCAAGGACTGTTCGAGAGTGTCCAGAGCGGATTCGGCGGTCAAGTCCCGCAAGAAGCACATGATGAGCTGGGTCCGCAGACCGAGAGACGCCTTCGCACCCTGCTGAGCGCGGTGGAAGCCCTCGATGAACGTGCCAAATGGAATCCCGCGCGTCGTGTGGGCCTGAGGATCGAAGAAAACTTCGGCATAGACGACGTTTTGGGAGTGGGCCCGCTGGAAGTACGCCATTGCGAGGTCGTAGAAGTCGTGCTCGGTGAGGAGCACGCTCATGCCCTCGTAGTAGACGGCAAGAAACGACGGCAGATCGTCGAAGTCGTAGGCGGCCCGCATCTCGTCGACGGAGTCATAGGGCAGATCGAGACCGTTGCGGACAGCCAGGTCGAATTTCAGCTCGGGCTCCAATGTGCCCTCGAGATGCAGATGCAGCTCGGCCTTGGGCATTCCTCCGATGAATGACGACAGCTCGCTCATCCCCTGCCCCGGCTGTGGGGCTCGGACTCGCCGGCCTCCCGGCGCGCGAGGACGAACAGCAGGTCGGAGAGTCGGTTCAGGTAGCGCACCACCTCGGGGTTCACCTCGCGACCGGACTCGCGGAACTCGACCGTGCGCCGCTCGGCCCGCCGGACCGTGCTCCGTGCCACGTCGAGTGACCCGGAGACCGGGTTCGCGCCCGGAACGATGAACTCTCGAGGGAGGGGGTGCTCGGCGACCGTGGCGTCGATCAGGGCTTCGAGGCGCTCGACCATGTCAACCGTGACGAGCGAGACGCCGGGCTCGAGCTTGGAGCGCTCCTTCGGGTTCGTGGCGAGGTCCGCGCCGACGACGAACAGCTCGCGCTGGATCCGCAGGATGTCCTCGTTGAGCGTCTCGTCGTCCGAGAGTGCGCGCGCGAGACCGAGGACTGCGACCGCCTCATCGGTCGTCCCGTAGGCCTCGGCGGCCGGATCGGCCTTCGAGATCCGGCCCCCGTAAAGGAGGCCGGTCGTGCCGTCGTCGCCCGTCTTGGTGTAGATCCGCGCCATCCGGCTAGGATAGCCGAGGCAACCGGAGGGGCCGGTCACCGCGCGGCCCGGCCCCAGGAGGTGACAGGAGCAACTGGGTTATCCCGTTCAACATGTGACTCGTGTGACTCTTGTGCGGCGCGTGGAACGGTGCTATCGTGCCGGGCACGCGTGGGGCAGGGCGGCCCGGGCAAGGCAGGACGCCTGACCGGGGCCCGGTCGCCCGGCCCGACGTCTCCCCGGGTGAGCCGCCGTCCGCCGCCGCCGGCATGAGAAGGAGGAAGCATGGCCGGTAGATTTGGGGCGGTCGTCACCGCTATGGTCACGCCCTTCCGGGACGATGGATCGCTCGACCTTGAAGGCGCCAAAGAGCTGGCTCGCCATCTCCTGGAGCGCGGTTCCGACGCGTTGGTCGTCGCCGGGTCTACCGGCGAGTCGCCGACGCTCACCCACGAGGAGAAGGCCGCGCTCTTCAGGGCCGTGGTCGAGGCCGCCGAGGGACGCGGGAAGGTCGTCTGCGGCACGGGCACCTATTCGACGGCCGAGTCGATCGAGCTGTCGCGGGCCGCGCAGGAGGCGGGCGCCGACGGGCTGCTCGTGGTTTCGCCCTACTACAACAAGCCGCCGCAACGGGGTCTGCTAGAGCACTTCCGCCGAATCGCGGACTCGACCGACCTACCGATCATCGCCTACAACATCCCCGGCCGGACCGCCGTGCGCATCGAGCACGACACGCTGCTCGCGATGGCCGAGGTGCCGAACGTCGTCGCGGTGAAGGACTCGACCGGCGACTTCCAGGCCGTCTCGCGGCTGATCTCCGAGGCGCCGGCCGACTTCGAGGTGTACTCGGGGGACGACTGGGCGACCTTCGGCTACATGTGCCTGGGGGCCGTCGGGGTCGTCTCGGTCGCGTCGCACGTCGTCGGCGGCCGGATCAAGCAGATGACCGACCTGGTCGCCTCCGGCGACGTCCCGGCGGCGCGGAAGATCCACGAGGAGCTCTCGCCGCTCTTCGTCGCCCTGTTCATAACGACCAACCCGATCCCGGTGAAGGCCGCCGTCGACATGCTCGGCCTCCCGGCCGGAGCCCCTCGGCTGCCCCTCGTCCCAGCGACCGACGAGGAGCGGGCCCGCATCCGGAAGGCTCTGGAGGATGCCGGCGTCCTCTAAGGCACCCGCGCGCGTCGTCTTCCTCGGCGGGGTCGGGGAGGTCGGCCGCAACATGGCCTGCGTCGAGCTGGCCGGTCGCATCCTGATCCTCGACGTCGGGCTCTCGTTCCCGCATACGGAGATGCCCGGGATCGACCTCGTCCTCCCGGACTTCGAGTACGTCCGCGAGAACGCCGACCGCGTCGAGGCCGTCGTCCTCACTCACGGCCATCAGGACCACATCGGGGCCCTGCCTTACCTGCTACGGGAGTTCGAGCGGGTCCTTCCCGTCTACGGGACGCCGTTCACCCTGGCGCTGCTCGAAGGCCAGCTCGAGGAGCACGGCGTGCTGGACCGTGCGGAGCTCCGAACGGTCGTCCCCGGCGACGGCCCGACATCGGGACCCTTCTCGATGCGGTTCGTCCGCGTGACCCACAGCATCCCCGACGGCGTGGCCGTTGCAATCGACACGCCGTTCGGCACGATCCTGCACTCGGGCGACTTCAAGATCGACCAGACGCCGCTCGACGGCCGCCCGACGGACCTCCATGCGCTCGCCGAGGAAGCGGGTCGCGGCGTCCACCTGCTCCTGTCCGACTCCACGAACGCGGAGGAGGCCGGGTACACGCCGAGCGAGCGGAGCGTGGG
>JBQTIP010000203.1:0-21319 GCA_052388025.1 Actinomycetota bacterium | reverse complement strand
CTGGGTGCCGCGGTGGCCTCGCTGGCGCGCCTCGGAGCCGGCATCCGGCTGGCCGGCACGCCGAGGCATCCGGTGATCGAGGCGCGGTTCGAGGGTGCGCGGGCCCCGGCCGTCGCGGCAGCCGCCGCGCTTGCAGCCCGGGCGGCGGTGGCCGAGTGTCAGCGGGCCGGAGAGCGCGGCTTCGCCGCATCCGGGGGGATCGCCGAGGGGTGGGTGCAGACCGCCGACCGGGGCGTCCGCGTCGCCTTCGGAGCAGTGACCGCGACGGCCGGGCGCGTGCGCCATGCAGCCGCGCCGGGCCAGATGCTCTTGGGGGGCTCGCGGTGGGAGGACTGGGCGGGTGAGCTCGTGGCCGATCCGGCTCGCGAGCTGATGCTCGGCCCGGAGGGACTCCCCATGCCCGTGCGAGTCCTCCGCGACACCCGACAGCACGGGCATCGCGGCTGAAGTTCTCTCGCCCCACGCCGATGCAACAGGGGCGTCCATGGTGGGTGATCGTTATTGCGTCGGCTGAGGAGGGGTGGTTGGTGACCGAGCAGGGATCGGCGATCGTCGAGGAGTTCAACGGCTGGCTGCGAGAGCTCGTGGCGGGTGAAGGATCCGACCTACACATCAAGACGGGCGCCCCCCCAAAGTTCCGCGAGACGGGTCGCCTGCGAGCGATCGAGCGAGAGCGGCTCGGCCCCGGCGAGCCCGAGGCGATCGCGGCCGCCGTCGTTCCGCAGGACCGCCGCGCGCGGTTCGAGGAGCTCGGCCAGGTCGACTTCGCGTACTCCCTGCCCGGGGTCGGCCGTTTCCGCGTGAACGCCTTCCGTCAGCGAGGCTCCACCAGCATGGTGCTCCGCAAGCTCCGGTTCGGTGGCCCGAGCTTCGCCGAGATGGGCCTCCCGCCCGTCGTCCGGCAGCTCGCCGACGAGCTGCGCGGCCTGGTCCTGGTGACCGGCCCCACCGGCTCCGGGAAGACGACCACGCTCGCCGCCATGATCGAGCACATCAACCGGACCAAGCCGGTCCACATCATCACGATCGAGGACCCGATCGAGGTGCTGTTTAGGGACGACGTCGCCTCGATCAACCAGCGCGAGGTGGGCCAGGACACCGACTCGTTCCTCTCGGCGCTGCGGGCGGCGCTCCGGCAGGACCCGGACGTGATCCTGATCGGGGAGATGCGCGACACCGAGACGGTCCGAGCCGCGTTGCAGGCGGCGGAGACGGGCCACCTCGTGCTGTCCACCCTGCACACGGTCGACGCAACCGAGACGGTCAACCGAGCGATCGACTTCTTCCCCCCGGCTCAGCAGAACCAGATCCGCTGGACGCTCGCGGGCGCGCTGCGAGGCATCATCTGCCAGCGCCTCGTCCCCACGGTGGAAGGCGGGCGCGTGCCCGGGCTCGAGGTGCTGGTGAACACCGGCCGCGTTGCCGAGCGGATCGCGGACCCCGACAAGACGGCTGAGATCCACGAGATCATCGCTGAGGGCGGCTACTACGGCATGGTCACGTTCGACCAGTCGCTGCTCAAGCTCGTCAAGTCTGGAACCGTTACGGTCGAGGAGGCGATGCTGGCGGCGTCCTCACCGCACGACTTCCAGCTGATGCTCCAGCAGGCCGGGATGAGCATTAACGCCTCTAGAGGGCGCTCAACCCCCCTCGGTCCGGACTCTCGCCCGCCGCCGCGCGAGTAGCGAGGCGCCTGCGCCGAGGATCAGCCCGGCGACTCCGCCCACCAGCCAGCCGAGCGAGGAACCCCCGCCGCTCGGCTCCGAGCCGGCGGCAGCCGCCTCGATCTCCACGGCGGGCTCCTCCGGGGCGGCGGGGCTCACGATCGGTGCCGACGTGGGGACGGCCACCGGCTCGACGATCACCCCGATTCGCTTCGCGGGTCCTGCTCCGCTGCCGTTGCCCACCACGACCGTGCCGACCATGCCGATGTGGTAGGCGCAGAAGTAGGAGTAGGTCCCCGGCTCACCGAACGCGTAGGCAACCGCGTCGCCTCGGTCGAGCTCGTCGAAGGTCCCCCAGACGCCGTTCGCACCGGTCACCGTGTGCGGCGAGGAGTCCCGGTTCACGAAAGTGATCCGGTCGCCCGGCTGAACGTGGAGCACGGTCGGCGTGAAGCAGAAGTTCCGGATGGCGACCGTCACGCCCGAGCCGTCGGTCGCCGGCCCGTAGCACCCGCCTCCGCCGCCTGCCAGCGCCGGCGAGACGACGAGCGACGACATCCCAAACCCCGCCACCAGAGCGACGCACGATCGACGGAGCATGAGGTCCCCTTCCGGTTCGATTCCTACATGAACCGACCGCCTGGCGGGCCGTGCGGTTCCCGCGGAACCCTAGCTCTCGGCAGCCCGCCGGGACAGGGTTCCCTACGAGACCGTCTCCGCGATCCGTACGGCTTCCTCGAGCGGGAGCATGGACTCCAGGCGCAGGGTCACGTCGCCCCTCTCCCAGATGAGCACGTTGCCGGTGACGCGCAGGCGCTGCTCCGCGGTGGGAGTGAGAAGAACCAGGTCGTGCGGTCCCGTTATCCAGAATCCCCGGCCGCCGGCCACTCGAACCGACTCCAGGTTCGAGGCCGGGTCGAGCTCCTTGTAGGCGATCTCCTCGAACTCCAGGGTCGTGTTCGTGCGCACCTCCATGAGGAGCAGGTTCCAGGGGATCCCCTCGATCTCCGGCAGCTCCAGCCGGCTCCAAGCCAGAACCACGCGCCGTCCGAAGGGCGAGGCGCCTAGGAACACCGCATCCGGCTCGCGCCGCTCGTCCCTGAAGGGGAGCACGATCGGGAAGCCGACCGCTTCCTCCGCCTCTTGAAGCGTGACGCGCTCGCCCAGCGCCGCGCCCGTCTCGACCGCCGTCGGCGTCTCGGCCGGAAGGCTCGGAACTATCCTGATGCCGATGGCCCCAAGGGTCAGTCGCGCCGCGACTGCGGTACCGGCAAGGAGGAGGATCCCCAGGGCGACGAGGACCACCAGCTTGCGGCGCGACCAGAGTGCGACGCCCGGAAACGGCGGGCGGAAGCGCTGCTGCCTGTCGGCCGAGATGCGGCGGGCGACCGCCGCCGCGAGCTGAGGGTTCGGTGGGTACGCGATCCGGGAACCGAGGTCGGTCAGCGCGCGCTCGATTCCGGCCGTCGCGCCGTTCCGCTCAGCCATCGGCGATCTCCATCCGATCTTCGGTCGCCTCCGCGGGGCCGATCCCGTCTGGGAGCCCCCTCTTCAGGCGCTCCAGGGCACGCGACAGCCGCGACTTGACCGTGCCGCGCCGGACCCCGAGCGCCTCCGCCGTCTCCGCCTCTGAGAGGCCGAGGAGGTACCGGTACCCGATCACCAGCCGGTCACGCTCGGGGAGGGCCCCGAGGGCACCGAGAAGGGCTTCTCTCGTCTCCCGGGAGACGATCGCCGCCTCGGGGGATGGGGCCGCACCCCCTCCGGGGCGGTCCCCGGCGAGGCGCAGCGCCAGGCCCTCGCGCCGCTTGGCCGACCGTAGCCGGTTCCTGGCCTCGTTCGAGGCGATGCGCAGGATCCACGGCCGGAACGCAGCCTGCTGCCGGAACCTGGGAAGCGCGTAGTAGGCCTTCACGAAAGCATCCTGGGCGGCCTCCTCGGCGTCGGCAGCGCTGCGAGTGATGAGGTAGGCGGTCCGGAACGTGATCTCCCGGTATCGCTCGACGAGATCCTCGTAGGCGCGAACGTCGCCGTCCTTGGCGCGCTCGATCAGCGCGGCGTCCTCCAGTGGCCGGCCCTCCACCAACGCGTCAGCCCTGTCTCACGGCTCACTACACCACGGCGTGGTATTCGGTTCCCGGCGGGGCGAGGTCGCGGCTCGTGGGCCGCGGCTGGCTAGGCGCGGTTCGATCCCGCCCCGCCGTCGCCGAACGCCTTCCCGGTCAGGCCGGTCACCCCCGAGAGCAGGTTGGATAGCTCCATCGGGATCACGAACTTGGTGGAGGCGGACGCCCCGATCTGTTTCAACGCCTCGAGGTACTGAAGGCTCATCGTGTTGGCGTCGATCCCCTGCGCGACCTCGAAGATCTTCGCGAGCGCCAGCGCGAAACCCTCGGCCCGGAGGATGGCCGCCTGGCGGTCTCCCTCCGCGTTCAGGATGGCCGACTGCTTGTTCCCCTCGGCCACCGTGATCGCCGCCTGCTTCGAGCCGTCGGCCTCGGTGACGACGGCGCGCCTGGTCCGCTCGGCCGACATCTGACGGGTCATGGCCTCCAGGACGGCCGGCGGCGGGATGATCTCGCGGATCTCGACGTTCGTGACCTTCACGCCCCAGCGCTCGGTCACCTCGTCGAGCTTCACGCGGAGGATCTCGTTCATCTGCTCGCGCTTGGCGAGCACATCGTCGAGGGCCATGTCGCCGACCACGGAACGGAGCGTGGTCGCCGCGATGTTCTGCGCCGCGCCGGCGAAGTTCCCGACCTCGATGATGGACATGACGGCGTCGACGACGCGGTAGAAGACGATGAAGTCGATCGAGATCGAGGCGTTGTCCTCGGTGATCGCAGTCTGGTGCGGGATCTCCAGGTAAAGCTCCCGCAGGTCCACCCACACGGCCCGATCGATCAACGGGATCAGGAACACGAAGCCCGGGCCCTTCGTACCGATGGAGCGCCCCAGGCGGAACACGATGAGCCGCTGGTACTCGCGGACGATCCGGATCGCGTTCGGCAGGATCACGATGGCAAGGGCCACGATCACGCCCAGCCCGATCAGCAGTGGTATCACGCCGTCCTCCCTTCGCCGTTCCCCGGCGCCGCCGGGGCTCGCTCTCGCACCGGCTCGACCTTCAGCCGGAGGCCGTCCGCGCTCACGACTCGGATGCGGGCGCCCTTCTTGATGTTGCCGGCCACGGATTCGGCGCTCCACTCCTCGGCGGCGACCTGCACCACTCCGGCCGGCTCGAGCGACCGCACGACCGTTCCCTCGCGGCCAACGATGGTCTGGATCCCGGACACGACCGGCTTGTGCCGCAGCTTGATCGCCGTCCGAACGACGAAGGCCGAGAACAGCGTGACGGCGGCCGCGACCGGGGCGATCACCAGCGGCGATACCTGCGCCGACGGCACCGAGCGATCGAACAGGAACAGACCGCCGAGGACGATCGTGACGAGGCCCCCGATCGTGGGAACCCCCAACCCCGGGTGCTTCAACTCGAGGATGAAGAACACGACCGATGCGAGGAGGAACACGACGCCGATCAGCTGCACCGGGAGCATGCCGAACGCGACGACGGCCAGCACCAGCATGATGGCCCCCACGGTTCCCACGACGCCGCCCGGCACGAAGAGCTCCAACGCGATGAGGGCGGCGCCCAGCCAGAAGAAGATGAAGGCGAGGTTGGGGTCGAGCATCGCGTGCAGGATGCCGACGCCGACCCCCAGGTCGCGCTCCACGATCGTGGCGCCGGTGAGATCGAGGATGGCCTCTCGACCGCCGGCGACCTCCACCGTCCGGCCGTCGATGCTCCGGAACAGCTCCGGCACGCTCGGCGCGACGAGGTCGATTACGCCGAGCTCCAGGGCCTCCTCCGCCGACGCGCTCACCGATTCCCGCACGGCTCGCTCCGCCCATTCGGCGTCCCGGCCGCGGAGCTCCGCGAGGCTCACGATGAACTCGGCGGCGTCGTTCTCCGCCTTCTCCGAGAGGATCGCCCCGGAGATGCCGACGGGGTGCGCGGCCCCTACGTTCGTGGCCGGCGCCATGGCCGCGATCGGGCAGGAAAGCAGGACGAACGTCCCTGCCGAGGCCGCCCTTGCGCCCTCGGGCGAGACGTAGCAGACGACGGGCACGGAGGTGTTCAGCACGGCTTGGACGACCTCGCGCATCGAGGAGTCAAGCCCGCCCGGTGTGTCGATGGTGAGAAGCACGGCTGCCGCGCCCTCCTCCTCTGCCGCCTCGATGCCCGACCGGACGTAGTCGGCCACGAACGGGTCCACCACTCCGCTGAGGTCCAGCCGGACGACCGTGGGAGAGGAGGTCTGGCCGTGGGCCGGCAGCGCGAGCGCGACGGAGAGCGCCGTTGCGGCGGCTCCGAGCCTCGCGAGGCGTAGCGCGCTACGCATGCCCGCATCATCCCACGCTCTCTGGGAAGGAGGGATCGGGCGAGCGGCTTCGGGCGCCGAAGCGCAGGGCTTCCCTCATAATGAGGTCGCGGGTCCAAGCAAGCCTCGTTCGATCCGCAGGCCGTATACCGGAAGGAGGCCGAGTGGGCGCTCGAGCCGACGGTCCGCTCCTGGCACGGGAGGAACAACAACTCGTGGAAGGCCTGCTTGCCGGCAACGACGAGGCGATCCGCGCGCTGTACTCGCGGTTCTCCCGGCCGATCTTCACCCTGGGCTATCGGCTCCTCGGGAACACCGAGGCTGCGGAGGAGCTGACGCAGGATGTCTTCCTCACCGCTTGGCGCAAGGCCGCGCGCTTCGACGCCAGCAGGGGCCGCCTGTCCACCTGGCTCATGACGATCGCCCACAACCTCGCGGTCGACCGGCTCCGGCGCGACACCGGCGTGAGCCGCCCGGTCCTCGTCCTTGTGGACGAGGTTCCGGAGGTTGAGTCGCAGGGCGAGGTCGAGCCGTTCATCGAGCGCGACGCCGCCGTAAGGGCGCTCGAGTCCCTGTCCCCGGCCGAGCAACGGCTCCTCGCTCGCGTCTACTTCGGTGGCCTCACCGCCCGCGAGGTCTCCGAGTCCGACGGGATCCCGCTGGGCACCGTCAAGACCCGGCTCCGCACGGCCCTGATCAAGGTGCGGCGGGCCAACCAGGACAAGGAACGGCCGTGAACTGCGTGGCCGTCCGCGAACGGCTGCCCGAGCACGCCATGTCGGTCCTCGATGCGCACGATCTCGCGGCCGTGGAGCGCCACCTGCAGTGGTGCGCGGGGTGCCGGAAGGAGGCCGCCGAGCTGGAGCAGGCCTTGGCGACCCTCGGCTTCGCGCTGGCGCCCGTCGAGCCCCCCGAGGAACTCGAGGACCGGGTGGTTGAAGCGGTACGGGACGCCGTCGGAAGCCCTTCCGGGAGCCGCCGCCGGGTCCGACCCGCCGCCGCCTCCGTCGTGGCGGCGATGGTCGCGGTTGCGGCGCTCGGGTGGGGTGCGGTGATGACCGGCCGCGCCGACCGGCTCCGGGATCAGGCGGCCGCGGCGGAGGAGGCTTCGGCGCGTCAGGCGGCGGCGCTCGTGCGGTTCCAGAAGGTGCTCACGGGCCTCGGGCTGAGCGCCCCGGACGATGCCACCAGGTTCGCCTCGCTCGTCCCCACGGCCGGCCGGCAGGGTGGCGGGGCGGCGCTCGTGCTCGTGTCGCCCCGGATCATCGACTTCGCGATGGTCATCGTGAACGGCCTGGAGCCGAACGAGACCTACTGGATCACGCTCGGAAAAGCAGACGGTGTGACGATCACCGTGGGCAGGATCCACGAGCTCGATCGAGCCGGGGGCGCCGAGGTGTTCCACCAGTTCTACCGCGACCTGCGCGCGTTCACGGACGTCCTTGTCAGGAATGCAGCGGGCGCCGTCGTGCTCCAGGGCACTCTCGGTCCGAGCTCCGAGCTCGCGTCGCCCTGATCGGTCTCCCAGCTACAAGCGCTCCACGTCCTGGGTGAACGATCCGTTGAAAGCGAACCGCGCTCCGTCGGGAACGGTCGGGATCCCTGAGAACGCCAGCGTGATGTCGAAGTCTCCGGTGCTGGAGCTCCTCAACAGCTCCTGGCCGTCGAGATCGACCCAGCTGGTGATCTCGAAGGCCCCCCGACCGCCGTAGGTGATCGTCGTGTCGGCAAGCTGGGCCGCGGTCGGGTCGCCCGCCCCGGAGGCCCCACCCATGGCGGTCAGGAGCTTCCCGAACTCGAGGGTGAAGTCGAGCGGCACGGTCACGCTGCTCGAGATCACCGCCGCCTGCGTCCCGTTCACGTCTTCGTAGCGGTCGAACGTGCTCTGAGTCTTGAAGCTGATCACGCCGTCCCCGAAAGGGAATTCCTGCTCGAAGGCCTTGTCCCAGGAGTCGCCGGGCGCTACGGGGTGATCGGGCAGGAGCGGCGTGAACTGGTCCATCCCGGGGAAGCCCGCGCCGCTCGAGCTCAACTCGGACGAGAAAGCGAGGTTGCCCGCCGAGAGGATCCGGCCATCCGGCGCGATCCGCATCTCGGTGATCTGCCCGTTGCTCATGATCGGGATGGGCTGTCCGCCGAGGCTACCCGTTCCGTCCTCCAGCGTGACCTCGACGGTCGCAACGCCGTCGGCGTCGACCGCCACGACCTCCCAGGCGATCGTCTGGGTCATCTCCACCTGGATTGGCTGCGTTCCGAGGCCGGCAGCCTCGGCGTCGATCGTCCCGTCGAAGGTCATATGGATCCGGTACCTGTACGTGTCTCCTTCCTCGAATGCGAAGGAGATCGAGGCGGCTGCCGAGCTCCCGCCGTCGGAGCGTGAGAACTGCCAGACGAGGAAGCCGGCGACCAGCGCCAGGACGACGCCGAGGGCGCCGAACGCCATCCCGGGGCGCCGCCGGGACCCGCCGGGCTCGGCTGGAGGAGCTGCTCCGAACGTCCAGGCATCCTCGGGCCCGAGCGATTGGGTGGTCTGCGGCTCCGCCAGGGGCGTGACCGGTGCGGGCTCGCTCATGCTCCTCGCCTCCTAGGTCGTGGACGGACCTCCCCGATCTATCGGCAGGATGGAACGCGAGCCTTACAGGGCTACGACAGAGCCGTGGCGAGGAACGCGAGGCTTTTCGGGTAGCGGTACTCGATGCTCATGTGCGTCGCGTCGAACAGCTCGAAGAACGCGTCGGTGACACCTATCTCCTCGAGTGCCCGCCGGAAGGCCTCCGCCCCGAGGTCCAGGTAGAACTCGTCCCGCTTGCCGGCATCGATGTAGACGGCACGCATCGAGCGGAGCGCGTCGGCATGCCTCGGAACCATGCGGACCGGGTCCCAGGAAAGCCACCGCTCCCAGACCTCGGGGATCAGCTCCCCGGTCGCCGTGTTGTAGGGGAGCCGCACCGTTCCGTCGGGGTCGGTCGAGTAGCACGCCGCCATGCAGTAATCGTTCAAGAGGAAGTTGTCGGATTCCTTCGAGAAGGCCGGGCGGCGCCGGAAGTCCTCCCAAAACTTCTCGAAGGACCCCTCGTAGTCGTCCCGGAGCGCGCGTGCCGACTCCCGGAACTCCGGGAGATAGCAGGTCTCGAAGAGCGCGTCGCCGGCGTGCGTGGCGAGCCCTCCCCAGAGATCGGGGCGGAGCATCGGCGTGACCATCGCCCCGTAGCCGCCGCTTGACTTGCCGGCGATCCCCCGGTGGTCCCTTGCTGCGAGCGTCCGGTATCGCCCGTCGACCCACGGCACGATCTCGTCGCAGAGGTACGTGTGGTACCTGCCGGTCCCTGGCGAGTCCAGGAACTGGCTCCCCCCGAGGCTCGTCCAGCAGTCCACGAAGACCACCACGCACGGCGGGGACTCGCCGGTGGCGAACTGCTCGTCCATGAGCTCGAGGAAGTTACTGCGGAGCGCGGAGCGGTTCCGCCACATGTCGAGCTGCCCGGTCAAGCCCTGGATCACATAGACCGACGGGTACCGGCGCTCGGGCTCGGCGTCGTAGCCCGGGGGCGTGTAGACCCACAGCGGCCGGGTCGCCGGATCGCCGAGGGCGTTTCCGGCGAGGGCCTCGCTCTCGAGCTCGCGCTCCTCGATCCTCCCTGCGAATGCTCTGCTCCACGGTTCCACCGGCGCTCCTCTCGACCACCAGCCGATCCACGATGGCGCCGCGGACCGGTCCCGGACGCAACCCCGATATGATGCAGGCGAATGCCCGAAGTGTCCGAAGTCGTCGGCATCGGCCTCGCCGGGGGCCAGGGCATCCGCGCCCGGCCGCTCACGCTCAAGGCGCCCGGGTACCTGCGATCCAAGGCGGCCATGTCGTTCCTCGGGCGGCGGATGATCCGCTGGGTTCTTCAGATCCTCTCGAGCGAGGGGATCAAGGAGTACTACATCATCGCCCACGGCAAGGAGAACCGGTACCAGATCAAGGTGATGATCGGCTACGGCGAGGGCTTCGGGGTCGACGTCAAGTACTCACCGGTGAAGTACGACTCGCTCTCCAAAGGGAACGCGGACTCGACGCTTCGGATGCTCGACTACTGGGACATCGCCGCGCCTGCGCTGGTGTTCCCGACGGACTCCATCATCGACTTCGATCTCGAACCCATGTACCGAGCCCATATGGAGAGCGGGGCTGTCGCGACGATCGCCGCGATGACCAGGGCCCCCGCCGAGGTTGCGGAGAAGTACGGCATGATGCTCACCGACCCGGTGGGAAAGGTCATGGAGTTCGTCGAGAAGCCGACGCTCGACGAGCTCCGGGAGCACTTCCACACTCACGACGAGGAGGAGTTCGAGCGGCTTCCGCTCATGACGAACGCAGGCTTCTACCTCATCGACTCGAAGGTGCTTCGCGAGCTGGGCGGCGACCCCGAGATCCAGCGATTGCGGGAGCGGCGCCTCGACTTCGGAAAGGATCTGCTTCCGTGGCTGGTCGGCACCGGCTACTCGGTCCGTTCGTTCCCGGCCCGGCGGATGGGGGACCTCGGCAACGTCGCCGACTACATCGAGACGATGGTCGACGTCCTCCAGGGCAACTTTGAGTCGGTGGACCGCCTCCTCGGCCCGCCCTTCGACCCCGACCGGCACGTTTGGATCGCTCCCGAATCGCTCTCGATGCGCGACTCCGCGACGGGGAAGACGCTCCTCGAGAAGATCTCCGAGGGCGCGGTCACGATCGGCCCGGCGGTCAGGATCGGGAGATTCTGCGAGATCGGTCCCGGGGTAGTGATCAGGGAATCGAACCTCGACGACGATATCGAGGTCCAGGAGGGCGCCGTGATCTCGCGCTCGCAGATCCGGGACGGCGCGATCATCGGTCCGGGGGCGCGACTCTCCGAGGTCGTGGTGGGCTCGATGAGCGAGATCCGCTCACACCCGAGCACCCCCACCGTGATCGAGCGCAACGTCGCGCTCGGCGATGAGGTCACCGTTCACGCGGGCGTGCATCTGTCGGACGATGTCTCCGTATACCCGCGGCTCAAGATCCCCGCGGGGATCCATGTTCCTCCGGAATCGGAGGTCACCGGGCCGGCCGACGTCCTGCGGTACCTGTAGATGCGGTTCGGCTTGACGCTGCCCCAGTACGATTTCTCGCTGCACGACGGCGGCTCCATCTCGTTCCGCCGCGTCGTCGAGCTGGCGCGGTCCGCCGAGCGCTTGGGCTTCGATTCGGTGTGGATCTCCGATCATTTCTTCCTCTCGCTGGCCCGTTACGGCGGGAGCGAGGAGTTCCAGGGTGCCCTCGAGCCGTTGACGACGCTCGCGGCGTGCGCGGTGGCAACCGAACGGGTTCGATTGGGCTCCCTGGTGGCGTGCGCGCCGTTCCGGCATCCCGCGATCCTCGCGAAGACCGCAACGGCCGTCGACCTGCATTCGAACGGCCGGCTCGACCTCGGGATCGGCGCCGGCTGGTATCGAGAGGAATTCGAGGCGTTCGGCTACGCGTTCGGCAGCGTCGACGAGCGGTTCTCGATCCTGGAGGAGACCCTGCGGGTGCTGCGCCTGCTGTTCGACGAGGGGCCGGCGACGTTCGAGGGCAGGCACTTTCGGCTGAAGGACGCCTACAACCATCCCCGGCCGGCACAGCGGCCGCGGCCGCCCGTCTGGCTCGGGTCGAAGGGTGGACCGCGCTCCCTCCGTCTCGCGGCGCTATACGCCGACGGCTGGAACACGGTTTGGCGGTGGACGCCCGAGGCTTACGAGGAACGAGTTCGCGAGGCCCGCCGAATCTGCGAGCGGGAGGGTCGCGATCCCTCCACGCTCCGCCTCTCGGTCGGCCTTTACGCCGTCGTCGGGGAGGACGAAGAAGGCGTGGCCGAGCGTTTCGATCGGCTCGCTCGGTGGATGCCGGAGGTGGCCTCGGAGGTGGGGTCGGTCGAGGCGTTCGCGGCCGACACGCTGACCGGTACGCCGGAGCAGGTGCTGGAACGTGTGCATCGGTTCGCAGCCCTAGGCGTCGAGGAGATCATCCTGGCGCCGGCGCTGCTGCCGTTTGCGATTCCGGATCCGTCGATGATGGAGATCATCGCCGAGGCCGTTATCGCCCCGGCGAGTGCGATGTAGCCGTGGACTTCCTCGAAGCCGCCCTCGCCGTGCTTCGTGAGGAGGGACGGCCCCTTCACTGGACCGTGATCCAGGATCTCGCGCTGAAGCGGGGCTATCTGGACCCGTTCACTCAGCCCGACATCCGCAAGCATCTGCTGGCTGCTCTCGCCGCCGCCATGGAAGCCGGTTTGGTGAACAAGGAGGGGAAGGGCGTTTACGTCCTCCCCTAGGCGGATTTCTTCCGCGGGCGCCCGCGCTTCTTGGGTGCGGCGACCGCCGTCTTCCGGGGGCGGCCCCGTCGCTTCGGCGCGGCCGCGGAAGCAGCAACCGTCCCTCGGCGACGTCCCGGACGAGGGCGGCGGGCCCCCGCGGTGATCTCCGCGACGTGCGATGCGCAGAGATCCTTCACGAGGTTCCTGCGCCCGATCTTGATGGTTGCCGTCTCGACTGCCGGACGACCGCACACGTCGCACACGAGGATCGTCTTCTCACCCATGGTTCGAAACCCCCTTCATTCGGCGTCGCGCAAGGATACCGAGTCGGAGGCGCTTCGCAAACGGATGAGCGGCGATGAGCGCGCTATCGGCGATAGGCGATGCGGGAAAAACGCTCGAGTTTCTCGAACCGGTGACGCGCCTCGACGTAGCGAACGGTCCCCGAGCGCGACCGCATCACAACGGAGTATGTGGTTGCGGCGTCCTTCTCATAGCCGACGCCTCGCAGCAGCGCGCCGTCGGTCACGCCCGTCGCCGCGAAGAACACGTCGCTGCCCGAGACGAGGTCGTCGGTCGTGAGCACTCTCTCGATGTCGAAGCCCGCTTCGAGCAGCCTCCGCCGCTCGTCTTCGTTCCGCGGGTACAGACGGCCCTGAATCGCCCCGCCGAGGCACTTCAGAGCGGCGGCGGCGATCACGCCTTCCGGGGTCCCTCCGATGCCCATCAGGAGGTCGATGCCCGACCGCCGGGTAGACGCCGCGGCGATCGCACCTGCGACGTCTCCGTCGGTGATGAGAAACACACGCGCGCCGATCTCCCGGACCGCGGCGATCATGTCCCGGTGCCGGTCGCGGTCGAGGATGACCACGGCGACCTCCTCGGGCCGGATGCCCTTGGCCTTAGCGACGAGCCGGACGTTCTCCTCCGGCGGCGCCGTGATGTCGATCGCATCGGCCGCCTCCGCGCCGGTGGCGATCTTCTCCATGTAGACGGCCGCCCCGGGGAAGAACATCGAATCGCGCTCCGCGAGCGCGATCACCGTCAGGGCGTTGGGCTGGCCGACCGAGGTCAGCGTGGTGCCCTCGAGCGGGTCCACGGCCACGTCCACGCCCGGGCCCTCTCCGTTCCCGACGGCCTCGCCGTTGTAGAGCATTGGAGCCTCGTCCTTCTCCCCCTCGCCGATCACCACGGTGCCGTTCATCGACACGCTGTCGATCATCAGCCGCATGGCATCGACGGCGGCGCCGTCGGCCGCCTCCTTGTCGCCCCGGCCGACCCAGCGGCCGGCGGCCAGGGCGGCGGCCTCGGTCACGCGGACCAGCTCCATCGCGAGGTTCCGGTCCGGTCTCTGATCGTTCATCAGCGCAGCACCTCCAACACACTCCGGGGGTCGGCCCCCCGGAACAGGACTTGGTGAATGGCCAGATGGTACGGGAGGTCGAGGCCGGCCTCCCGCGCGAGGCGATGGACGTCGCCGGTCGAGTGCACGCCCTCGACCGTCAGGCCGCGTCCTTCCATCTCCTCAAGGGCGGCGGCCGGCTGGGCTCCGGAGCCGACCATCTCTCCGTACAGGCGGTTGCGTCCGCCCAGGCTCGTCACCAGCGCGTCGCCGAGGCCGGCCAGGCCGAGCGCGGTCTCGCCCCTGCCCCCGAGCGCCGTTACGAGCTGGGCGAGCTCGTGGGCGGCCTTCGTGAACAGCGCGGCCTTGGCGTTCTTCAGGTCCTTGCCGGAGGACTTGCCCAGGCCGTCCAGAAAGCCGAGCCCGATGGCGGCCACGTTCTTCATCATCGAGCAGAGCTCCACGCCGGCCAGATCGTCCGAGTAGGCGATCTGGTAGGCGGGGTGCTCGAACGGCTCGCCGGCCGCCCGAGCCAGCTCGATCGTTGCCGATGCCCACACCGCGGCCGCAGGAAGCCCCTCGGCCAGCTCGGCCGCCAGACACGGTCCGCCGATCGCTACCACGTCGGCTCCGAACTCCCCTGCGTAGACCTCGGAGACGCGCAGCCCGGTCTCGCTCTCGAGTCCCTTGGCCACCGAGATCAGAAAGCGGGCCGTCCCCACGGATTCCTTCACCATCTTCGCCAGCGAGCGCGCCCCGCGGGAGCTGGCGCCCATGACTGCGACCTCGCATCCGGCCGCTGCCTCTGGGAGCTCGGTGGGACCGAAGAGCCCGACACCGGCCGGAAGGTGCTCCGGCAGCAGCGGATGCTTCCCGTCGGCCCGAAGGGCTTCCTCGACGGCTCGGTCGAACGGGTTTGCCCACAGTGCCGTTTCCAGGCCCTGCCTGGCGGCGTGCATGGCGAACGCCGTTCCCATCGCTCCCGCGCCGAAGACGGTGACCCGCGCCATAATCACCACGATAATGGCCCCGGCCCGAAGGAAGGAAACCAAGATGTCGCCGAAAATCTGGAGCCTGTCGAAGAGCGCGGCGGGATACCGCCCCGCGCCGAGGCCGGAGGTCTCGTGCCGGGCCTGCGAGTACATGTTCCCCAGGCTCGCCGTGGGGAGTTGCAAGTTCGTGCGGGGCGTCGTCCGCGCCTCCGACACCTGCAACGAGTTCAGCCCGACGAAGCCCGGCCGGGGGCCGGCGAGCAAGAGCTGACGGGGCTTCAGGTGAGACGCGCAACATGCCGAAGCAGAAGGGGGCGCGGCATCGCCTGATGACCGCTCCCCCCGCCCCCCGAGCCCTCCCGGCTCGGGGGGCTTTCGCTCCTCGGCTCGGGTGACGCGCCAAGAGGCCTGTGCCACGATATGCCGCTCATGGCCGGGATCGATCTCCACATCCATACGTCCTACTCGGACGGCACGTTCGCGCCGGCCGAAGTCGTGAAGCTCGCGCGAGAGCGCGGCCTCTCGGCCCTCGCCATCACCGACCACGACACGACCGCGGGGCTCGCCGAGGCGTTCGAGGCGGCGGATGGCACAGGGATCGAGGTCGTGCCGGGTGTGGAGCTCTCGGCCGAGTACGAGGGGTCGAGCATCCACGTCCTTTGCTACTGGATGGATCCGGCAGACGACGCGCTCCAGGCCGAGCTAGAGCGGCTGCGGGACGACCGGTACCGCCGCGGGGAGCGGATGGTCGAGAAGCTGCACGAGCTCGGCTACCCCGTCTCCTTCGAGCGGGTTCGCGAGCTCGCTCGCGGCGGAAACATCGTCAGGCCCCACGTGGCCCAGGCGATGGTGGAAGCGGGGATCGTATCGACCGAAGAGGATGCCTTCACCGAGGAGTTCATCGCGGACGGGGGCCGGGCCCATGTCCCCAAGCACGCCTTGCGCCCCATCGATGCGCTCGCGCTGATCCAGCGAGCCGGCGGGGTCTGCGTTCTCGCGCACCCCGGCATGTGGGGCGGCGACGAGGCCGTACCCGACGAGCTGATCGAGTTGATGGGCGAAGCCGGGATGGCCGGATTGGAGGTCGACCATCCCGATCACACGCCGGAGCAGCGAATCAGATACCGGGAGATGGCAGATCGGCTGGGCCTCGTGATCACCGGTTCCTCCGACTGCCACGGGGAGCGGTACGACCCCGTACGCCTGGGGAGCTTCGTCACCGAGCCCGAGCAGTTCGCGACGCTTCGGTCGCTCGTCGGACGTCGCTAGGAAACCCGGCCGTCCCCCGTAGCCGGGTCGATGCCGGTCAAGATGAAGGCCTCCTGCCTCTCCCCGTAGGGGTTCAGCCGGACGTCACCGATGGAGCTAACCAGCGCGCGGTTTCGCACCTCGGCGTGGGTCGCCGCCGAGAGGAGGACCTGACCGGGCCCCGCGAACTCTCCGAGGCGCGTGGCGAAGGAAGTGAGCGTGCCGATCCACTCGAAGGAAACCTCGTCGTCGACCGTTACCTCCGCGATGTCCCCGGAGTTCACGCCCACGCAGAGCTGGAACTGGCGCCCCGGCGGGGCGGGTAGCTGGGCCGCGGCCACCGCGGCGCGAAGCGCTTCGGTGGCTCGGAGCGCCCTGAGCGCGTGCTCAGGTCCCTCCAGTATGGCGGAGATGACCGGCTGCATGGGCTCCCCGTCGAGAGTCACGTCGAAGGCGTCGAAGTCCAGTAACACCTCGAGTGCCCGATCGACGGTCCGGGCCAGAGTGACCTCGGCGCGCGGTGCCCCGATCGCGGCGGTGATCGTCCGCCACCCCCGCAGCTCCGCGACGAGAACCGTGACGCGACGCTCCGCCCGTCGGGTTGGTGTGCTGCCTCGAGCGGACGGATGGGCCATCCGCGCGTCGGCGACCGACCGGCCGGGCGGGAATGAGATGACGTTCACATCCTGTTCGTCCATACGCTACCGGTATCGGCAGGGCATGCGGCCTTGCTTGAACGCTGCGGCGAGAACGCTCAGGTCCCCCGGTTGATCTCCGCCGCTGCGGAAAGCGCGGTATGGCTTCGCTGGAGGTCCGGCATCTCGTGGCCCGAGGAGAGCTCCTCCACCGCCCAGTTCGTCAGGTCTCGGATGGAGATGACGCCGACCACGCCTCCGCGGTCGACGACGGGGAGGTGCCGGATGCGGCGGGCGGCCATCCGCTCGGCCGCCTCGGCGATATCGGTCTTCGGCTCCACGGTCATGAGATCGCGTGTCGTCATCCTGTCGCCCACCTTGACGGATTGCGGATCGAGCCCGTCGGCCACCACGTTCACGATGTCGCGCTCGGTCACGATGCCGGCAAGGCGCTCGCCAGCCTTCACTATGACCGATGAGATCCCGTTGTCGTGCAGGAGCTTAGCGACGTCGGCGAAGGTCTGATCGGCCGAGGCGGTCTTCACATCCGTCTTCATGATCTCTCCGACCTGCATGATTCCTCCTCGGACGGGAAAGCGCTTCAGTGAGCCTACCCGAGGCGCCGCACCGGCGCATCCCCGGGTGACCGGGTGTCAGTGGTCGCTGCGTCCCGTGAACTGGAACGCGTCGATCTTGAGCGCAGGAACCCGGGAGGCCGAGAAGAAGAACTCGCTCGCCAGCTCGGTCTCGCTTTCGACCATCGACACCGAGGAGAGCGCCTCGAGGATCGATTGGGTGAACCGGAAGTTCTTCACCGGGTGCTTCACCTCGCCGTCCTCGATCAGGAACGTCCCGTCGCGCGTCATGCCGGTGATGGTCGACTCCATCGGGTGCACGATGTTCGAGTAGTGGAACCTGGTGACGAGCAGACCGCGCCGGGTGGCGGCGATCATGTCCTCGATGGTCGAGTCCCCCGGGGCCATGAACAGGTTGAGCGGGAACGGGCCTTCCGGGTTGGGCGGGGGGAGCGCGTGCCCGGTCGTTCGCTTGCCCGCCTGCTTCGCGCTGCGAAGGTCGAACACGCCGTCGATGAACACACCGTCCCTGATGAGATCCACCCGCTGCCGCGGTGTCCCCTCGAAATCGAAGGGGATCCCGAGGGTGAGCGGCGATAGCGCGTCGTCCCAGATCGAGATGCTGGGCGCCGAAACCTTCTGGCCCTCCTTTCCCGAGAAACAGGACCGGCCCTCGAGCAGGGCCCGACCGCCGAACCCCATGTAGGCGAGGAAGCCAACGAGCGTCGAGACGGCCGCGGGCTCGAGCACGACCTCGTACTTGCCTGCGTCGAGGTCGCGCGGCCGCCGTCCCTCCACGGCCTTGCGAGCCGCTCGCCGTCCCACGGCCTCGGCGTCGACCTCGTCCGCTCGCGGCGCGAACACCTCCGCGAAACCCGTGCCCCCGTCGCCCCCCGTCACGACGGTCGTCAGCGATGCCTGTGTGGACGGGGCCCAGCAGCGCTGCCCTTCGGTGTTCGCGAGCCCGACCTCCACGGCGATCGTCTCGAACGCGCCCGCGGCCCGGAGGCCGTCGCCGCACTGGGCGATCATGGTCGCCACGCCCGCCGCGCGCTGCTCGGGCGTGGCGGACGCCGTGGCCTCGTGGAACCCGTCCCTGTCGGCTACCGGTTCCTCGGCCGCGAAGCCCGCGAACGATGGGTCGGGCCCGACCACCCGGACCATCTCACGCGCGCTCTCGGCCGCGCGCCGCGCGCCGGCCTCGGTGAACTCGTTGGTGGCCGCGACTCCTACGCGGCCGTCCTTCACCACGCGCACTCGGATGCCCGTGTCCTCGCGCCACGTGCTCTGATGGATCGCCGAGGACGCGAACCTGGTCAGCCCGCCCCACTCGTGCATGATCAGGACCTCGGCGCCGTCGACGCCTTCGATCTCGAGGGCGGGTCCGGCCACGTGGAGGAATTCGTCCTGCCCCAGTAGGCCGGGCATCAATGAACCCCAACCCGGACGTCGCGGAAACGAGCCGGCGCGGCCCCGTGGCCGACCCGAGCCACCTGCCCCGGTTGACCCTTGCCGCAGTTCGGGGTGCCCCAGAGCGTCCACTCCTCGCGGCCGCCGACCGCATCGCACGATCCCCAGAACTCCGTGGTGATGCCCGTGTAGTTTGGGTTCCGGTACATCTCGGTGAGCTTTCCGTCCTTGATCCGCCACGCGATCTCACAGCCGAACTGGAAGTTCACGCGCTTGTCGTCGATAGACCAGGACTGGTTGGTCGCCATGAAGATGCCATCGCGCGTGTCGCCGATGATGTCTTTGAGCGAGCCCTCTAGAGGCTCGATCGAGATGTTCGTCATGCGGATCAGCGGCAGGTGCTGCCAGCCGTCGGCTCGCATCGCGCCGGAGGAGGCTTCGCCGAGCACGCTCGCCGTCTCGCGGCTGGAGATGAAACTCTGGAAGATGCCGTCGACGATGATCGGCACGCGTTGGGCGGGCACGCCCTCGTCGTCGTAGCCGAAGGACCCGAGGCCGCCGGGCAGCGTCGCATCGGCCGTGATGCTCACGAGGTCGCTTCCGTAGCGGAGCTTCCCTCGGTCGTCGGGGGTGAGGAACGACGAGCCGGCGTAGGCCTCCTCCATGCCGAGCACGCGGTCGAGCTCCACCGGGTGCCCGATCGACTCGTGGATCTGAAGCTCCACCTGTCCGCTGTCGAGCACCAGCGTCGTCACCTCGCTCGGGCAGTCCTTCGCGGAGAGGAGCTCGACGGCCTCGGTTGCGGTTCGCTCCGCCTCTTCGGCGAGCCCCAGGCCCGTGATGTGCTCCCATCCGGCCGCCGCGATGTGTCCCCGGAAGGAGTTGGGGAAAGACCGGCGCTGCATCTCGCCGTCGCCGATGGCGGTGGCCTCGATGCCGCCGCCGGAGTTCACGAGCATCTGCTCGATGGACGCCCCCTCGGTCGACGCGAAGAAGGTTCGCCGCCGGTAGAGATCCAGCCCGGCCTCGGCGAACGCTAGACCCTTGACCTTCTGCATGCGGCCGCTGGCGTCCATGAGTAGAGCCACCTTCTCCTCGAGTGGCACGGCGAAGGGGTCTTCCAGCATGAGGCTCTGCCAGGAATCGACGGCCGGCTCGACCGCGGCCAGCTCGACCGGATCGCGTGGCAGACGGGCGGCCGCCCGGGCGATGTCGGTGGCGAGTCGGGCCGTTCGGTCGATCTCACTGTCATCGATGCGGGCCGTGGCGGCGAAGCCCCAATAGCCGTTCACCAGGACGCGGATCCCGACGCCCTCGGAGGTGGATCGATCGATCCCCTCCATCTCCTGGTTCCGGACGGTGAGCGACTCCGAGTTCTCGGTGACCACGCGCGAGTCCGCGTAGTCGGCGCCGGCCGCCTTCGCCGCCTCGGCAGCCTGCCTTGCCACGTCGAGCAACTCGCCCCCCTCCGGCGGATGCCGGGCCCGAGCGCCCTCGGGCCGCGACGCGAAAGACTAGCGCACGGTACCGACATGGGCCTTGGCCGATCGTTCAATCCGAGACGGCGTAGCGTCTCGCAAAGGGCCAGCATCCGGTCGTAGTCTTCCCCCGTGCTCACCTGCGCAAACTGCGGGAAGGAAAGCCCCGAGGACTTCCGGTTCTGCCCAGCGTGCGCATCGCCGTTCGCGGCCGGGGAGCCGCCCGGCCGCGAAGTACGCAAGACCGTCACCGTCTTATTCTCCGACGTAACCGACTCGACGTCGCTCGGGGAGCGGCTGGACCCCGAGTCGCTGCGCAAGGTGATGGGCCGCTACTTCGACGAGATGAAGACCGTGCTCGTGCGCCACGGAGGAACCGTGGAGAAGTTCATCGGCGATGCCGTGATGGCCGTGTTCGGCATCCCGCAGCTCCACGAGGACGACGCCGTCCGCGCCGTCCGCGCGGCGGCGGAGATGCGGGACGCGCTCGCCGACCTGAACAAGGAGCTCGAGCGCGACCTAGGCGTCACGATCCGGGTGAGGACGGGCGTGAACACCGGCGAGGTCGTCGCCGGCGATCCGACCTCCGGCCAGGCCCTGGTGACCGGCGACGGCGTGAACGTGGCTGCACGCCTGGAACAGGCGGCGGCGCCCGGCGAGATCCTGATCGGCGACGAGACCTACCGGCTGGTCCGCGACGCGGTCGACGTCGAGCCCGTCGAGCCGATGCCTTTGAAGGGCAAGACGGAACCGGTCCCGGCCCTCCGGCTCCTCCGGGTCGTCCCTGAGGCGCCGGGGCACGCGCGCCGCCTCGACTCGCCCATGGTCGGCCGGGAGCGCCAGCTCGCGCTTCTGCTGCAGGACTTCGAGGGCGTGGCCGCCGATAGCCTGTGCCACCTGTTCACGATCCTGGGGGCCCCGGGGGTCGGCAAGTCGCGGCTCGTCGAGGAGTTTCTCGCGCAGATCGCCAACCGGGCCACGGTGCTACGAGGCCGCTGCCTGCCCTACGGGGAAGGCATCACGTACTTCCCCGTGCTGGAGGTCGTGAAGCGGGCCGCCGGCCTCGCGGACTGCGACGCCCCGGAGGTCGTTGAGGCCAAAGTCTGTGCGGTGCTCGACGGAGATGAGCACCAGGAGGTCGCCTGCGGGCGCATCGCGCAGCTACTCGGGGTCTCGGAGGGCGGCACGCCCGAGGAGACTTTCTGGGCGATCCGCCGCCTGCTCGAAGCCGCCGCTCGCGAACGGCCCGTCGTCGTGGTCTTCGACGACATCCACTGGGGCGAGCCGACGTTCC
>JBQTIP010000202.1:0-17492 GCA_052388025.1 Actinomycetota bacterium | reverse complement strand
GGTGGGGGGCTCGGGGCCGGTGTAGGGCCGGGCGCGCCGCCGCCCCCAGGGGTCCGGCCAGGGGTTGCTCCCGGCCCCGGAACCCGACGGGAGTTTGGGGGCGGAGGAGCTCCGTTCGCGACGCAGCCCCCATGGGACCGGCGACGGGTTCACCCCGGCGCCGGAACCCGACGACACGCGCTCGTGATCGCGGCGGCGCTGGCTGGCCTCGTCGGCGTTCTCGCGGCGGGCCCCGCCCAGGCCCAGGAGTCGACGCCCGAGTCGCCGAAGCTGGCCGGCAGCGACGTGCCGGTGCCGCGCCGCACCCACTTCGTGATGCCCGCCTACCCGGCCGAGGCGGTCGCCGCCGGGCTGCGGGGAATCGTGATCCTGGAGATCGTGATCGACCCGGCCGGCCGCGTCGGCTTCGCGGAGGTGGTGCGAAGCGTGGCACCGTTCGACGAGGCCGCGCTGGCGGCAGTCCGCCAGTGGACCTACGAGCCGACCAAGTTCGAGGGCAGACATGTGAGCGTGCGGCTCACGGTGCCGATCACGTTCGCGATCAAGCTGCCGGAGATCGCTCGCGCCGAGGGCGTGCCCGAGCTGCGCACGGGCGCCGGGCCGCTGGTCCCGGAGATGCTGACGGCGAAGGAGACCGGCAGCGCCCTGCTGCTGATCGGGGCCGACGGCTCGCTGCTCGAGGCGCAGATCACCGAGGGCAGCGCCCGCCTTTCCGAGGCCCTGCTTCAGGCGCTGCGGACGTGGCGGTTCGCCGTGCGTGAGGGAGTCGATACCCTGCAGGTCCGGTTGAGCGCCGAATTCGCGCCCGCGGCCAAGGCCGGCGACGCGGGCAAGGTGGTTCTGCGATTGAGCGACCCACGGCCGGTCGCCGCGGCGGCGGCGGCTCCGGCGGCCGCGGCCGCGGCCGCGACGGGTTCGCCCGCCGTTGCGGCGGCTGCCGCGGAAAAGACGGCGCCAGCCGTGGCCTCCGCCGTCTTGCCCGCTGAAGCCGCCACCCCGACCCCGGCGGCGCCGTCAACGGCGACCCGGCCCGATCCGGGACCTCAGGAGGAAGTGATCCCGGCTGCGCCGCGGGCGAAGCCGGTCGCCGCGCCCGCTTCAGCTCCCGCCGTGGCCGAGGCTGGCGTCTCGAGCCTGCGCAACGTCACGCTCGGACCCGACATCCCCGACCTCGTGGAGGGACGGCGACCGGTGGTCCCGCCGGTGGCCCGGATCGCCGGCGTCACCGGCTCGGCCGTGATCGCCTTCTCCGTCGACGGCGCGGGTGACGTGTTGCTCCACGGCGCCGACGGGGCTGCGGAGTTGGTCGGCGCAGCGCGGGCGGCGGTCGCGAGCTGGAAGTTCCGGCGCCTGAACACCACGCGCATCGGGCTGCGAGCCCACTTCACGTTCGCGAGCGACCAGGCCTCGGCGCGGGTGGAGCGCGTTCCCGAGTAGCACGCCCGGGAACTGCGGATCCACTACCCACGAACGCGACGGGGCCACCCTCCGGCGGAGGACGACCCCGACTGCTTGCCGCTCGGAAGCTGCGCTGCTACTCGGTCGCTTCCGCCTTCTTCTTGCCGGCGGCCTTCTTGGCGCCCTTCGCTCCCTTGGCGCCGGCCTCAGTAGCCGGCGCGGCGGACTTCTTGTCCTTGTCCGCCTTCTCGGCCTCCTTGGCGGCGGCCGCCTTCTTGCCGGGCTGGAACTCCGACCCGAGCAACTCGATCACCGCCATCTCGGCCCCATCGCCCTTGCGCACGCCGAGCCGCAGGATGCGGGTGTAGCCGCCGGGCCGCGCCGCGAAGCGCGAGGCGAGGCTGTCGAACAGCTTCTTGGCCACGACCGGGTCCTGCACGTCGCGGGAGACCTGGCGGCGCGCGTGCAGGCGCCCCTCCTCGCGCTTGGCGAGGGTGATCAGCTTCTCGGCGAAAGGCCGCAGCTCCTTGGCCTTGGGCAGCGTGGTGCGGATGCGCTCCTTGTCGAACAGCGCGGTGGCGAGGTTGCGCAGCAGCGCGATGCGGTGCGGCGTGATGCGCCCCAGCTTGCGGTGCGCGACGCGGTGTCTCATGGCGACTTTCTTCTCTTCCCCTGGGCTTTCCCGAGCGCGGCCGCTACTGGGCCTGGATCAGGTGGTCGATCTTCATGCCCAGCGACAGCCCCATGCCGCCGAGGATCTCCTTGATCTCGTTCAGCGACTTGCGGCCGAAGTTCTTGGTCTTGAGCATCTCGGCCTCGGTCTTCTGGACCAGGTCGCCGATCGTCCGGATGTTGGCGTTCTTCAGGCAGTTGTAGGAGCGGACCGAGAGCTCGAGCTCGTCGACGCTCTTGCCCAGCTTCTCGATCGCCGCCTCGCGGTCCTCGTCGGCGATCTCCGCCGGGGTCTCGTCGGACAGCTCGTCGTCGTCGAAGTTGACGAAGATGCCCATGTGGTCGCGCATCAGTCGCGCGGCCAGGCCCACCGCGTCGCGCGGGGTCGCGGCGCCGTTGGTCCAGACCTCGAGGATCAGCTTCTCGTAGTCGGTGTTCTGGCCGACGCGGGCGTTCTCGACGAAGTAGTTGACCTTCTTGACCGGTGAGTGGACCGAGTCCACCGGCACCCAGCCGATCGACAGGTCCTCGTCGAAGTTGCGATCGGCCGAGACGTAGCCGCGGCCCTGCTTGACCCGCATCTCGAGCGACAGCGTGGCGCCGGCACCGAGGGTGGCGACGTACGAGCCGGGGTCGAGGATCTCGACGTCGGCGTCGGGCGTGATGTGGCTCGCCCGCACGTCACCGGGCTCCGAGGTCTTCAGGTAGAGGGCCTTCGGGTGATCCACGTGCATCTTGAGCGGGATCTTCTTGAGGTTGAGGATCAGGTCGGTGGTGTCCTCCATCGTGCCCGGGATCGGGCTGAACTCGTGGAGCACGCCCTCGACGCGGACGGCGGTGATCGCGGCGCCCTCGATGCTCGACAGCAACACCCGGCGCAGTGCGTTGCCGACGGTGGTGGCGAAGCCGCGCTCGAACGGCTGCGCGGTGAAGCGGCCGTAGTGCTCCGTGAGCTCCTCGACCTCGAGGCGCTTGGGCTTCTGGAATCCCTTCCACAGCATGTTCTGACTGTCCTCTCTCGCTCTACTCGTACTGCGATGCGACCCGTCGGGGGTTTGGGGGCGGAAGGACTCCGTACGCGACGGAGCCCCGATGGGACCGGTGACGGGCTCCGCCCGGCACCGGAACCAGGTCGACTACTTGGAGTACAGCTCGACGATGAGCTGCTCCTGAATCGGGAAGTTGATGTCGTCCCGGGCGGGGAGCGCGCTCACCTTGCCCTTGCAGGCCGCCGCGTCGAGTTCCAGCCACTTGGGCACGCCGCGGCCCTTGACCGACTCCAGCGCGGCCTGCACCTGGGCGTTCTTGGCGGCGGCCGCGGCCAGCGACACGATGTCGCCCGGCCGCACCTGGAACGACGGCACGTCGACGCGACGATCGTTGACGCGGACGTGGCCGTGGCGCACCAGTTGCCGCGCCTGCGAGCGCGAGGAACCGAAGCCGAGCCGGTAGGCGACATTGTCGAGCCGCCGCTCCAGCTTGGCCAGCAGCAGCTCGCCGGACACGCCTTTCTCCTGGGTGGCGCGCTGGAAGAACAGGCCGAACTGGCCCTCCAGCATTCCGTACAGGCGCTTGACCTTCTGCTTCTCGCGCAACTGCAAGCCGTAGCCCTGCAGCTTCTGCTTGGTGCGCGCGCCCTTGCCGTGCTGGCCTGGCGCGTAGTTGCGCTTCTCGATCGCGCACTTGTCCGTGAAGCAGCGGTCGCCCTTCAGGAAGAGCTTCATGCCCTCCCGGCGGCAGAGCCGGCAGACGGATCCGATGTACCTGGCCACTTCCTGTTCTCCTCTAGACCCGGCGCCGCTTGGGCGGCCGGCAACCGTTGTGCGGAATCGGGGTGACGTCGCGGATCGACCTGATCTCGACCCCGACCGCCTGGATCGCCCGCACCGCCGACTCGCGGCCGCTGCCCGGGCCCTTCACGCGCACGTCGACGGCGCGCAGACCAGCGCCGTCCTTGGCCGCGGTGGCGGCCGCCGTGGCGGCCTGCTGGGCGGCGAAGGGCGTGCCCTTGCGCGAGCCCTTGAAGCCCAGCGAGCCGGAGCTGGACCACGAGACCACGTTGCCCTCGAGGTCGGTGATGGTGATCAAGGTGTTGTTGAAGGAGGCGTGAACGTAGGCGATGCCGTGCGCGACGTGCTTCTTCTCGCGCTTACCCTTCTTGGCCGGGGCCTTGGTGTTGGTCGTCGTCATGCCTCTCCTACGCCTTCTTCGCGGGGCGCGTCATCGACCGACGCGGCCCCTTGCGGGTGCGGGCGTTGGTATGGGTGCGCTGCCCACGCACGGGCAGGTTGCGCCGGTGGCGCATCCCGCGGTACGAGCCGATTTCCATCAGCCTCTTGATGTGCAGCGAAACGTCCTTGCGGAGGTCGCCCTCGACCGCGCCCTCGGCATCGAGGATACGGGCGATCCGGCTGACCTCCTCTTCGGACAGGTCCTTGACCCGCACGGCCGGGTCGATGCCGGCCTGACCCAGGATCTTGTTGCTGCGGGTCACGCCGATGCCGTAGATGTACGTCAAGGCGACTTCCACCCGCTTCTGTCGCGGGAGGTCCACGCCTGCGATGCGAGCCATTCTACGTTACCCCTGCCTCTGCTTGTGCTTCTGGTTGGCGCAGATGATGCGGACCACCCCCTGGCGGCGCACCACCTTGCACTTCACGCAGATCTTCTTGACCGACGACCTCACCTTCACGTTCTTTACCTCTTCAGCGGCGGCGCACGATGCGCCCGCGCGTGGCGTCGTAGGCACTGATCTCCACCACCACCGGGTCACCCGGCAGCAGCCGCAGCAAGCTGGCCGAGGCCGCGTGGGCCGACAAGGCCTCGCGCTTTCCCTCGTCCAACCGCACGCGATAGAGCGCGTTGGGCAGTGCCTCTTCCACCGTCGCGTTCACTTTTGTCGGACCATCGGGTTCCGGCGCCGGGGTGAACCCGCCGCCGGTCCCATGGAGGCTCCGTCGCGAACGGACCTCCTCCGCCTCCAAACCTCCAGGCGGACACCTCACGAGGCCGCCCGGCGCGCGCCATAGGGATACGGCTCCGAGAGCACCCACGGGCCCTCGGGCATCACCGCCACCGACAGCTCGAAATGGGCCGACAGGCTGCCGTCGGCGGTCACCGCAGTCCAGCCGTCGTCCTTCATCTCGACTTCGGGGCCGCCGGCGTTGACCATCGGCTCGATCGCCAGGCACAGGCCGGGGTTGAGTCGCCCGCCACGGCCAGGCTTGCCGTAGTTCGGCACCTGCGGCTCCTCGTGCAGGCGGGTGCCGATGCCGTGGCCCGTGAACTCGCGCACCACGCTGAAGCCGTGGGCCTCGGCGTGACTCTGGACCGCGTGGCCGACATCGCCGAGACGGCTGCCGGGCTTGCACTGCGCGATCGCGCGGCGCAGCGACTCCTCGGTGACCTGCATCAGCTTCTGGGCCTCAGGGCTGACCCGACCGACCGCGACGGTGCGGGCCGAGTCGCCGTAGAAGCCGTCGACGATGCAGCCGAGGTCGAGCCCGATGATGTCGCCTTCCTCCAACCGCTTCTCGCCGGGGATGCCGTGGACCACCTCGTCGTTGATCGCGACGCACAGCGTGGCGGGGTAGACCAGGCCGCGCACCTTGTAGCCGAGGAAGGCGGGCCTGGAGCCCTCCTTCTCGATCCGCTCGCGGGCGATGCGGTCGAGCTCACGGGTCCGGATCCCGGGCTTGATCGCCTCCGCCAGGACCGCCAGCGTCTCCACCACGATGCTGCACGCGCGGTGCATCTTCTCCAGCTCCGCGAACGACTTCTGGACGCTCATCGGGCGCCCTCCACGATGCCCCGGAGCTGGGAGAACACGGTGTCCACGGCGCGGTGGCCGTCGACCGTGTGGAAGGCCGAGCGCTCACGGTAGTAGCCGATCAGCGGCGCGGTGCGCTCGTCGTACTCCTTCAACCGCCGCTCGACCGCGGTCTCCTTGTCGTCCTCGCGCTGGATCAGGGCAGCGCCGCAACGGTCGCAGATCCCGTTCTGCTTCGGCGGGTCGTTGTGGACGTGATAGGTGGCCTGGCACTCGGGGCACCAGCGACGACCGGACAGCCGCCGCAGCAGCTCGTCACGCGGCACCTCGACGTTCAGTACCAGCAGCCCCCCGCTGAGGCCGGAGACGGCCATCGTCTCGAAGCCGCGGGCCTGCGCCAGCGTTCGTGGAAAGCCGTCCAGCACGTAGCCGGCGCCACAATCGGGCTGCGCCAGGCGCTCCTCGATGATCCCGATCAGGAGCGAGTCCGGCACCAACCGGCCCTGCTCCATCAACGGCCCGGCCTGGAGCCCGAGCGGCGTCCTCTGGGCGATCGCGTCGCGCAACATGTCCCCGGTCGAGATCTTCGGCACCCCGAAATGACGCGCGACGAGGCCTGCCTGGGTCCCCTTCCCGGCGCCCGGAGGCCCGAGGAAGATGACCCGGGCCGTGCTGGCCGCGGCCATCGGGTCAGCGTCGGCCACGCACCCTCCGCCCGCCACGGCCGGTGAAGCCGTCGTAGTGGCGCATCACGAGCTGCGCCTCGACCTGGGACACGGTGTCCATCGCCACGCCGACCACGATCAGCAGCGAGGTGCCCCCGAAGTAGAAGTTGAGCCCCAGGCCCTCCGTGATCCAGCCGAGGCCGTTCTCGCTCAGGAACAAGTCGAGGCCAGGCCCGATCACGGGCAACGGCGCGACCTTGAAGCCGGTGATCAGGAACTCCGGCAACAGCGCGATCGCGGCCAGGTACAGCGCCCCCCCGAACGTGATGCGACCGAGGATGTGGTCCAGGTACTCGGCGGTCTTCTTGCCCGGCCGGATGCCGGGCACGAAGCCGCCGTACTTGCGCATGTTCTCCGCCACGTCGTCGGGGTTGAAGACGATCGCGGTGTAGAAGTAGCAGAAGAACACGATGAATGCGACGTAGAGCAGGTTGTACAACGGCATGCCCCAGCGCAACTGGTCGGCGACCGCCTGCATCCACGGGTTGTCGGCCTGGAAGAACGACGCGATCGTCTGCGGGAAGGCGATGATCGAGGAGGCGAAGATGACCGGGATCACGCCGCTGGTGTTGACCTTCAGCGGCAGATGGGTCGACTGCCCCCCGTACACGCGCCGCCCGACCACGCGCTTGGCGTACTGGACGGTGATCCGCCGCTGGCCCCGCTCGACGAAGACGATGACGGCGATCACCGCCACCATCATCACCACCAGGAACACCGCGGTGATCAGCCCCAGCTCGCCGGTGGCGACCCGGCGCACGCTGTCGAGCATGCCAGACGGGAAGCCGACGATGATGCCCGCGAAGATGATCAGGCTCATCCCGTTGCCGATGCCGCGATCGGTGATCTGCTCGCCCAGCCACATGATGAAGGCGGTGCCGGTGGTCAGCGTCAGCACGGTCATCAGCTTGAAGGCCCAGCCCGGTTCCTCGACGATCCGGAAGTCGCCCGAGATGGTCAGCCGCTCGAGGTAGAAGGCGATTCCCAGCGACTGGACGATCGACAACACGATCGTGCCGTAGCGGGTGTACTGCGTGATCTTGCGACGGCCGAGTTCGCCCTCCTTGGAGAGCTTCTCGAGCGTGGGCCACACCACGGTCAGCAACTGCAGGATGATCGACGCCGAGATGTACGGCATGATCCCGAGCGCGAAGATCGTCACGTTGGCCAGGTTGCCGCCGGAGAACATGTCGACCAGACCGAACCAGTTGGATCGGTTCTGTTCGAAGAAGTCGACCAGTGCGGCGGCGTTGATCCCCGGCGTCGGGACGTGGCTGCCCATGCGGTAGATGGCCAGGATGGCGAGCGTGAACAGCACCCGCTTGCGCAGGTCCGGCACGTCCCAGATGTTCCTCAGGCTCTGCAGCATGCCTAGGCCTCGATCACCTCGGCCTTGCCCCCGGCCCCCTGGATGGCCTCCTGGGCCTTGCCGCTGAACTTGTGGGCGCGGACGGTGAGGGCCTTGGTCAGCTTCCCCTTGGCCAGGATCTTGATCCCGTCCATCAGCTTGCTGACCACCCGGCGGCGGAGCAGCACCTCGGGGGTGACGATCGTCCCCGGCTCGAAGGCGTCGAGCTTGTCGAGGTTGACCACCGCGTACTCCTTGCGGAAACGCGCATTGGTGAAGCCGCGCTTGGGCACGCGGCGGTGGAGCGGCATCTGGCCGCCCTCGAAGCCGAGCTTCTGGGAGAAGCCGCTGCGACTCTTCTGCCCCTTCTCACCGCGGCCGGCGGTCTTGCCGAGGCCGCTGCCCTGGCCGCGTCCGACGCGCTTGCGCGTGCTGGTGGCGCCCTTCGCCGGTTTCAGGTCGTGGAGGCCCATGTCTGTTCTTCTCTTCTCCCGCTAGTCGACGATCGCCACGAGGTGCGGCACGGCCTTCACCATCCCGCGATTCTCGGGGGTGTCCAGCCGCTGGACGACCTGGTGCATCCGTCGCAGCCCCAGCCCGCGCACCGAAGCGCGCTGCTTGTCGGTGCAGCCGATCAGGCTTCCGATCTGCTTGACCTTGATCGTCGAGGACGCCTTCTTGACCTTGCCCGCCATCGCTTCGCTCTCTTCTTCTCTGTGGATTCCCGCGGTCCCGAACCGTTAGGCCTGGACCTGCGGCTTGGCTTCCTCGACGCCGGTGACCTCGGCCACGGTCTTGCCGCGCAGCCGCGCCACCCGCTCCGGCTGCTTGAGCCGCAGCAGGGCGTCGACGGTGGCCTTGACCACGTTGTGCGGCGTGGCCGAGCCCAGGCTCTTGGTCAGCACGTTCTGGATGCCGACCGCCTCGATCACGGCGCGCACGGCGCCGCCCGCGATCACGCCGGTGCCTGCCGAGGCCGGCTTCAGCAGGACGCTGCCGGAGCCGAAGTAGCCGACGACCTGATGCGGAATCGAGCCCTTCTCGGTGACCGGGACGCGGAACACGTTCTTCTTCGCCGCCTCGATGCCCTTCTTGATCGCCGAGGACACCTCGCGCGCCTTGCCCATGCCGTACCCCACGTGGCCGCGACCGTCGCCGACCACCACCATCGCCGAGAAGGACAGGTTCTTGCCCCCCTTGACGACCTTGGTGACGCGATTGATCTGGACCACCTGGTCCTTCAGCTCCAGGCTACCGATGTCGACCCTCTCGTGCGTCTTTCTCATCACTTACCCGCGCCTAGAACGAAAGCCCGCCCTCGCGGGCGGCCTCGGCCAACGCCTTCACGCGGCCGTGGTAGAGGAAACCGCCGCGATCGAACACGACGGCACTGACGCCCTTCTCCTTGGCGCGGCTCGCGATGAGCAGCCCCACGGCCTTGGCCGCATCGACGTTGCTGCCACGCTTGAAGCGCGCCTTCAGCTCCTGGTCCAGGCTGGAGGCGGTGCACAACGTGGCGCCCCTGTCGTCGTCGATGACCTGGGCGTAGATGTGGGTCTGACTGCGGAAGACGGCCAGGCGCGGGCGCGCTGCGCTGCCCGCGACCTTCTTCCGGATCCGGCTGTGGATGCGGCGCCTGATGTCGTCTCGGCTCTTGTTCATCGTTTCCTCGGCGGGCGCTGCCCGCGGCCTCGGGGGGCCGCGAGCGTCCCCGACCTCACTACTTGCTGCCGGTCGCGCCGGCCTTGCCGGCCTTCTTCTTCAGCACCTCGCCGACGTAGCGGATGCCCTTCTGCTTGTAGGGATCCGGCTTGCGCAGGCGCCGGATCTCCGCCGCCACCTGGCCGACGTGCTGGCGGTCGAAGCCGGAAACGACGAGGTGGGTCTGCTTCTCGACGGCGATCTGGATGCCCTCCGGGATCGGAAACTCGACGACGTGGGAGTAACCGAGGGAGAAGACGACCTTGCGACCCTCGAGTTGGGCCTTGTAGCCCACGCCCACGATGTCGAGCTCCTTGCTGAAGCCCGTCGACACCCCGGTCACCGCGTTCTGGGCCAGCGCCCGGGCCAGCCCGTGCAGCGCGCGCGCGCGGCCTTCGTCGCCGACGCGGCTGCAGACGAGCTCCGCGCCCTCGACCGCGAACGAGATCCCGGGCGGCACGGGCGTGCTGAGCTTGCCCTTCGGCCCCTGGACCTCGACCTTGCCCTCCTTGACCGCCACCTTGACGCCGGCGGGGATGACGATCGGCTTGCGACCGACTCGCGACATGATGCTCTCCCCTACCAGACGTTGACGAGGATCTCGCCGCCGACGCCCTCGCGGGCCGCGGTCTTCCCCGTCATCAGCCCACGGGAGGTGGACAGGATGTTGATGCCGAGCCCGCCGTACACGCGGGGGATCTCGTCCTTGCCGCAGTAGATGCGACAACCCGGGCGGCTCACGCGCTGGAGGTCGGTGATCACCCGCTCCATGCCCGGGCCGTACTTGAGATAGATGCGCAGGGTACCCTGCCCTGGCGCCTCGCTCACCTTGAAGTTCGCGACGTAGCCCTCATCCTTGAGGATGCGGGCGATCGCGACCTTGAGCTTGGAACTGGGCACGTCCACCTTGGGGACTCTCGCCCGGACTCCGTTGCGAATCCGGGTGATCATGTCCGCGATGGGATCGGTCATGCTCATTGCGTGTCTTCCTCTGCTCGGCGCTACCAGCTGGCCTTGACCACGCCGGGAATGTCCCCGGCGAGGGCATGCTTGCGGAAGCAGATCCGGCACATCTCGAACTTCCGCAGGTACGCCCGGGGGCGGCCGCAGCTCTTGCAGCGGTGGTAACGGCGGACCTCGAACTTGGGGGTCCGCTGCGCCTTGGCGATCAGCGACAACTTGGCCACTGCGCTCCTCCTACTGGTTCCGGAACGGCATCCCGAGATACTGGAGGAGCAACTTCGACTCCTCGTCAGTCCGGGCGGTCGTCACGAAGGTCACGTTCATGCCCCGGAGCTTCTCGACCTTGGCGTAGTCGATCTCGGGGAAGATGATCTGGTCCCGCAGGCCCAGGGTGTAGTTGCCGCGGCCGTCGAAGGCCCCGCTCGGCACGCCACGGAAGTCGCGCACGCGCGGCAGGGCGACGTTGAACAGGCGATCGCAGAACTCGTACATGCGGTCGCCGCGCAGGGTCACGGTGGCGGCGATCGGCATCCCCTCGCGCACCTTGAAGGCGGCGATCGCCTTCTTGGCGCGCCGGATCGCCGGCCGCTGGCCGACGATCCGGCCGAGCTCCTCGCGCGCCGCGTCGAGCAGCTTGATGTTCTGGGTGGCTTCGCCCACGCCCATGTTGATGACGACCTTCTGCAGCTTGGGCACGGCCATCACGGTGCTGTACGCGCGCTCCTTCATGAGCCGCGGCACCACCGTCTTCACGTAGCTTTCCTTGAGGCGAGCTGGCATGTTCCTTCCCGGCCTACTTGTCGAGGACAGCGCCGTCGCGGCGGCTGATCCTCACCTTGCGTCCGTCGTCGAGCCTGCGAGCGCCCAGCCGCGAGGGCTTGTCGGTCTCGGGCGATACCACCATGACGTTCGACACGTGGATGGCGGCCTCGCGCTCGGCGATGCCGCCCTTGATATTGCGCTGCGGATTGGGCCGCACGTGACGCTTGACGAAGCCCACGCCCTGGACCACGACCCGGCCCTTCTCGCGCAACACGGTCAGGATCTTGCCGCGCTTGCCCGCGTCCTTGCCGGCGATCACCTCGACGAGGTCGCCCTTGCGGACACGGATCTTGACGCGCTCCTTCGGCTTCGGCTTGGCCATGGACTACAGCACCTCCGGGGCCAGCGAGATGATCTTCATGAACCGCTTCTCGCGCAGCTCGCGCGCCACCGGGCCGAAGACGCGGGTGCCGACCGGTTCCCCGTCGTCCTTGATCAGCACCGCGGCGTTGCGGTCGAAGCGGATGTAGGAGCCGTCCGCGCGCCGCTGTTCCTTCGTGCAACGCACGATCACGGCCTTGACGACCTTGCCCTTGCGGACCGCGTCGGGGGCGTCGGGTGCGGACTCCTTGACGTTGGCCGTGATCACGTCGCCGAGGCTCGCGTAGCGCCCGGTCGAGCCGCCCAGCGGCAGGATGCACGAGAGCTTGCGCGCGCCGGAGTTGTCGGCGACGTCGAGGATGGTGCGCATCTGGATCATGGCGCTTACTTCCCTTCCGTCGGCGGCGTCGGCGGCTCGCGGTGCGAAGCTCCGCCCGTCAGCGCGGGCGCGAGCGCCGCCTTGGTCAGGATCGCCTCCACCCGCCAGCGCTTGGTCTTCGACAGCGGCCGGGTCTCGACGATCCGGACCGTGTCGCCTTCCTTGGCCCCCTTCTCGTCGTGGGCGGAGAAGGTCGACGTCCGGCGCAGGGTCTTGCGGTAGAGCTCGTGCCGGATCAGGCGCTCCACGGCGACCACCACGGTCTTCTGCATCTTCGCGCTCACCACGACCCCGACCTCGGTGTGGCGGCGACGGGCGGGCGGCTTCTGCTGCTGCGCATGCTCCATCTTGGTTCCCTGGCCTCTCCCCCTCAGCGGGTGGCGGCCTTCTCCTTCAGCACCGTCTTGACCCGCGCCAGGTCGCGGCGGGTCTCGCGGATCTTGAGCGCGTTGTCGAGCTGGCCCAGCGCCTTCTGGAAGCGCAGCCGGAACATCTGCTCGCCGAGCTTCTTCTCCTCGCCGCGCAGGTCGTCGAGGTTCATCTCGCGCATCTTCTCGGCCTTCACTGGGCCACCTCTTCCTCGAGCCGCTTGACGAAGCGGGTCTTGATCGAGAGCTTGTGGGCGGCCAGCCGGAACGCCTCGCGGGCGTCCTTCTCCGGCACCCCCTCCATCTCGTAGAGGATGCGTCCGGGCTTGACCACCATCACCCAGCCCTCCGGCTGCCCCTTGCCCTTGCCCATGCGCGTTTCCTGGGGCTTCTTGGTGAAGGGCTTGTCGGGAAACATCCGGATCCAGACGCGGCCGTTGCGCTTGACGTAGCGGTTGATGGCGATGCGGCCGGCCTCGATCTCGCGGGCCGTGACCCAGCCACACTCCATCGCCTTCAACCCGAAGTCGCCGAAGGAGACGGACGAGCCGGTCCACGCCTTGCCGCTCATGCGGCCGCGCTGCTGCTTGCGGAACTTGACCTTCTTGGGCATCAACATGATGAAACCCTAGAGCGCCTTCGCCGGACGCGGAGCGTCCAGCTCGCCCTTGTAGATCCAGCACTTCACGCCGATGCGGCCGAAGCTGGTGCTGGCCTCGTGGAAGCCGTAGTCGATGTCCGAGCGCAGCGTGTGCAGCGGCAACTGGCCGTGCAGGTACCACTCGGAGCGGGCGATCTCCGCGCCGTTGAGGCGGCCGGAGACGCGGATCTTGATGCCCTTGGCGCCGAAGCGCAGCGCGGCGTCGACCGCCTTGCGCATCGCGCGGCGGAAGGCGATCCGCTTCTCGAGCTGCAGCGCGACCGATTCGGAGACGAGCTGCGCGTCGAGCTCGGGCTTGAGGATCTCCTGGATGTTGATGAAGACCTCCTTGCCCGACTTCTTCTGCACTTCCTGCTTCAGCTTGTCGACCTCCTGGCCCTTGCGCCCGATGATGATGCCGGGACGCGAGGTGAAGATCGTCACCTTCAGCTTGTTGGCCGCGCGCTCGATCTCGATCCGCGAGACGCCCGCGTGGGAGAAGCGCTTCTTGAGGTCCTTCTTCAGGCGCAGATCCTGGTGCAGGAGCGAGGCGTACTCCTTGTCCGAGAACCAGCGGCTGCGCCAGGGCTTGTTGAAGCCGAGGCGGAACCCGATGGGGTGGACTTTCTGACCCATGTGGCTACTTCTCCCTCTCGGCCAGCTCGACCGTGAGATGCGTGGTGCGCTTGATGACGCGGTAGGCGCGGCCCATCGGGGCCGGGCGCACCCGCTTCTGCGAGGGACCCTGGTTGGCGAAGGCCGCGCGCACGTAGAGATCGTCCTCGTCGAGCCGGCGCTTCTCGTTGCGGTCGGCGACGAACACGGCGTTGGCGACCGCCGAGCGGAGCACCTTCTCCACGTCGCGGGCGATCGCCTTCTTGGTGAAGCGCAGGATCGAGAGCGCCTCCGAGGCCTTCTTGCCGCGGATCAGTTCGAGGACCAGGCCGGCCTTCTGGGCCGAACTGCGGATGTATTTGGCTTCGGCGCGGAACTTGGCCATTCTCGCGCTCCTACTTCCCCGCCACCTTGGCCGCCTTCTCCACCTTGGAGGAGTGACCCTTGAACGTGCGGGTCGGCGAGAACTCGCCGAGCTTGTGGCCGACCATGTTTTCCGTGACGTAGACCGGCACGAACTTCTTGCCGTTGTAGACGGCCATCGTCATGCCGACCATCTCCGGGATGATCGTGCTGCGGCGCGACCAGGTCTTGATCACCTTGCGGTCGGTCCCGCCGCCGGTCATGCCTTCCACCTTCTTCAACAGGTGTCCGTCGATGAAGGGGCCCTTCTTGAGCGAACGTGCCATGTCTACTTCCGCCTCTTGACGATGAACGCGTCGGTGCGCTTGTTGCTGCGGGTCTTGGCGCCCTTGGTCGGCTTGCCCCAAGGGGTCACCGGGTGACGGCCCCCGGAGGTCTTGCCCTCGCCGCCGCCGTGCGGGTGGTCGATCGGATTCATCGCCACGCCGCGGTTGTGGGGCTTGCGGCCCAGCCAGCGGTTGCGGCCGGCCTTGCCGAGGGAGACGTTCTTGTGGTCGGTGTTGCCCACCTGGCCGATGGTGGCGAAGCACTCGATGTGGACCTTGCGGACCTCGCCCGACGGCAGCTTGACCTGGGCGTAGTCGCCTTCCTTGGCCACGAGCTGGGCCGCGGTGCCGGCGGAGCGCACCATCTGGCCGCCGCGCCCGCGCCGCAGTTCGATGTTGTGGATCGTCGTGCCGGCCGGGATCGCCCGCAGCGGGAGGCAGTTGCCGGGCAGGATGTCGGCGCCGTCGCCGGCCACCACCGGCTGGCCGACCTTCACGCCGTCGGGGCAGAGGATGTAGCGCTTCTCGCCGTCGGCGTAGTGCAGCAGCGCGAGGCGGGCAGAGCGGTTGGGGTCGTACTCGATCGCCGCGACCTTGGCGGGCACGCCCTTCTTGTCGCGGCGGAAGTCGATGATCCGGTAGCGGCGCTTGTGGCCGCCGCCCATGAAGCGCACGCTCAGCCGGCCACGGTTGTCGCGGCCGCCGCTGCGCTTGATCGGTTCGGTGAGCGACTTCTCGGGCGTCGTCTTGGTGATCTCGTCGAAGGTCAGCGTCGTCATGAAACGACGGCCCGGCGAGGTCGGTCGGTAGCTCTTGAGAGGCATGGTTTCGATGGCTCCTTACGCCTGCTCGAAGAACTCGATGGGCTTCTCGCCCTTCTTCAAAGTGACGTAGGCCTTCTTCCAGTCGGGGCGACGGCCCACCCAGCGGCCCTGGCGCTTGACCTTGCCATGCATCACGGCGACGCGCACGTCGTCGACCTTGACGCCGAACAGGGCCTCGACGGCCTTCTTGATCTCCGGCTTGGTGGAGTCGCGGTGGACCTCGAAGCAGACCACACCCGTGCGCTCCTTGAGCTGAGTGGTCTTCTCCGTGATCAGCGGACGGCGGATGACTTCGTAGAGGTTCTTCATCGCGGTATCTCTTCGGCGCTCCTACGGAGCCAGCCGCTCCTCGAGCCGGACCAGCGCCGGCGCCGAGACCAGCAGCGTGCGGCAATCGAGCGCGTCGTAGACGGTCAGGTGGGAGGCGTCGATCACCCGCACGCCGGGCAGGTTGCGGCCGGCCAGGGTCAACAGGTCCGACGGCCGCGAGTCGACCAGCGTGACCTTGCCGGCGACCCCCAGCTTGCCGAGCAGCGCCTTCAACTGGCGCGTCAGGCGCGGCGGGGCTCCGGCCTCGGGGGCCTCGATCCGGAACAGGTCGACCACCCGCAAGGCACCCTCGCTGGCCCGCTGCACCAGCGCCGAACGCAGCGCCGAGGTGCGGGCCTTCTTCGGCACCGAGTACGAGTAGTCGCGCGGTTGCGGGCCGAACACGGTACCGCCGTGCCGCCAGAGCGGGTTGCGAGTCTCGCCGACGCGGGCGCGACCGGTCCCCTTCTGCTTCCAGGGCTTCTTGCCGGAGCCGGACACCAGGGCGCGGTTCTTGGTCATGTGGGTGCCACGGCGGCCGCCCGCGCGGTACTGCTTGACCGCCTCCCACAGCAGGTGCTCGTTGACGTGCCCCCCGAAGACCTCCGGGCTGAGGCTGACGTCGCGGATCTTCTGGTTCTCCGCGTTCCACACCGGCAGCGTCGCCGGTGCCGCCGCGGCCTTGCGCTTGTCGGACATCTCCTCTTACCTCGCGGCCTTGCGGATCACGACCAGGCCGCCGTTCGCGCCGGGGACCGCACCCCGGACCAGGAGCACGTTCTTCTCCGCCTCGACCCGCACCACGTGCACGTTCTTGATCGTGATCCGGTCCGAGCCCATGTGGCCGCCGGCGCGCATGCCCTTCAGCACCCGCGACGGGAAGGCCGAGGCGCCGATCGAGCCCGGCGCGCGATGGAACATCGAGCCGTGGGTGGCGGCGCCGCCACGGAAGTGATGGCGCTTGACCACGCCTTGGAAGCCCTTGCCCTTGCTGACGCCCACGATCGTGACCTTCTCGCCCTCGGCGAACAGGTCGACCGCGACGCGGTCCCCGATCTTGACCTCGGAGCCGGCGGCGATCGGCACCTCGCGCAGCACCCGGCACGGGGGCAGCCCGGCCTTGGCGAAGTGCCCGGCCATCGGCTTGGTCACGCCGCGCACGGTGCGAGCCTCGACCAGGCCGATCTGGGCCGCGTCGTAGCCGTCCTTGCCGGCAGTCTTGCGCTGGACGACCACGCACGGCCCGGCCTCGACGACGGTGACCGGCACCGCCTGGCCGTCGGGCAGGTAGACCTGAGTCATCCCCACCTTGCGTCCGATGATTCCCTGGATCGACATATGTTTCCTTCGCGTCCTATCGGGTTCCGTTGCGCTTCGCCGGGCAACGACCCGGCTCGGCGCCCGCCACCCCATAACGAGGTCCCGGGCCGTGTCCGGGTCGCCGTCGCGGCGTCGCCCGTGGGCCCCGAACCTCGGATTGCGCTACTTCGAATGCTCCTTGCCGAACGCCTTGATCTCCACGTCCACACCGGCCGGCAGGTCGAGCTTCATCAGCGCGTCCACCGTCTGCGGCGTGGGCTCGAAGATGTCGAGCAGACGCTTGTGGGTGCGGATCTCGAACTGCTCGCGGCTCTTCTTGTCCACGTGCGGCGAGCGCAGCACCGTCCACCGGTTCTTCTCGGTCGGCAACGGGATCGGTCCACGCACCTCGGAACCGGTCCGCTTCGCGGTCTCCACGATCTCGTGGGTCGACTGGTCGAGGATGCGGTAGTCGTAGGCGCGCAGGCGGATGCGGATCTTCTCGTTCAGCATCATGGCTCCGTTCCTACTGGATGATCTCGGTGACGGTGCCGGCGCCGACGGTGCGGCCGCCTTCGCGGATGGCGAAGCGCAAGCCCTTCTCCATGGCGATCGGGGTGATCAGCTCCACGGTCATCTGCGTGTTGTCC
>JBQTIP010000201.1:0-29251 GCA_052388025.1 Actinomycetota bacterium | reverse complement strand
AGGGGGCTCGCGCCCAGATCCCGCCCGGCCTCCAGCATGCTCTGGTTGATGCGGTCGAGCTGGCCGTAGATCGGCAGGATCATGTACGGGATGTACCCGTACACGAGCGACAGGATGACGGTGATCGGCTTGCCGTCCAGCCAGACCACCGGCGTCGTGAAGATGCGGAGGAAGCCGAGGAAGTCGTTGATGTACCCGTCCGGCTGCAGCAGGCTCTGCCAGGCGAAGATCCGCATCAGGTAGCTGATCCAGAAGGGTGAGATCAGGAGAACGAGGTAAAGGGTCTTCCGCCTGCCGCCGTAGCGGGCCACGTAGTACGCGACGGTGTATCCAAGCATCACGCAGATGAGGCTCGCCGCCCCCACGAACAGGAACGTGCGGATCAGGACAGGCTGCCAGAAGGCCGCCTCGCCGAAGAACCGGCCGAGCACCTGCTCCATGGCGTCCGTGCTCCAGTACCAGGGCTGGTAGACGGGGAGCGGCGCTCGGAAGATCGGGTCGGAGGTGCCGAACGCGAGCGAGACGACCGTGTAGATCGGCAGCACGAAGAAGATCGAGAGCCAGAGCAGCGCGGGCGCGGCGAACGACGGCCAGTACCACCTCGGGTACCAGATCCCGCTCCGCTGCTCGGCGCGCCTCGGGCGCTTGGGCTTCAGCCGAGGCAGCGCGATGGCGTCCGCGTCGCTACGCACCAGCGAGGATCTCGTCCCAGGCGTCCAGCCATAGCTGGTCGTCCTCGGGCGACAGCTCCAGCGCGAACTTGCCGGTGTCGAAGTTCTGGGCGTCCAGGACGGCCGCCGGGAGCGTGGGTGGCACCCAGCCGTCCGCGATCAGCGTGTCGGGCTTGAT
Source organism: Actinomycetota bacterium (assembly GCA_052388025.1). Classification (GTDB taxonomy): domain Bacteria; phylum Actinomycetota; class UBA4738; order UBA4738; family HRBIN12; genus JBQTIP01. Next base: position 28,402 of record JBQTIP010000201.1, on the reverse strand, counting down.
GGACTTCATCGGCGGCTGGTACCCGTTCCACTTCGCGAAGTTCACGAAGCCCCAGTGCTCGTCGAGGAAGAAGTTGAGGAACTCGTGGGCGAGCCTGGGGTGCTCGGCGCCTGCCGGGATCACGATGAGGTCGTTCCCGATCGCCCCGTCCTTCTCGGGCGGATACCAGTAGCCGAGCACGTCGGTGGAAACGCCCTTCGGGAGGTAGTACTGGGCACCGACGATGTCCCCGGACCAGGACTGGTGCACCCAGAACTCGTCCTCCGGGATCTTCGCGTAGGCCCCGTTGATCGTGATGCGCGCGTCGGTCGCTCGCATCAGGTCGATGATGTCGTCCTTTGCCCGCACGATGAGCGCGCCGTCGCCGGTGTTGATCTCCTTCGATCCCCTTCGGAGCAGCGCCATCCCGATGGCCTCGCGGTAGTCGTCGTAGATGCCGACCTTCCCCCGGTACTTCGAGTCCCACAACATGTCGTAGCCCTTCTGGGACACCTCGGCGTCGTCCACGTGGTCGCGCCGATAGGCGATGCCGGTCGTGTAGATCGTGTACGGCACTGTGTACCGCCACTGCTGGTCATAGAAGGGATCCTGGAACTGCTTCCACATGTTCGCCGGGAGGTTCGGGATCAGGTCGTGGTTGAGCGGCTGCAGCAGCTTCGACTCGACGAGGCGCGCCAGGTAGTCCACGGTGGGGAAGAAGACGTCCGGGACGACCTGTCCCGTCGCTATCTTCACGATGGCCTCGGACATGTTGTTGAAGGTCGTCCACTCGACCTTCACGCCGAACTTCTCCTCGAACGCGATGAGGACACCCTTCTTCATGTACGCGTCCCAGTTGTAGACCTTCAGGGTCGCGCCCTCCTCGATCGGCGTGCCCGTCGAGATCGGATCCTCGTAGGTGGGCAGGAGCACCGGGCTGTCCTGGCGCGCCAGCGGCACGAGCTGAGTGCCCGGGGGAAGCCGGCCGGGCCTCGCGCACGCGGCGAGAATCGCGGCGGCGCTCGGGAGGGCGACGGCCGCTCCGGCCGAGCGCCTGAGGAAGTCGCGGCGGGTCATCCGGCGGTAGGACGGCACCGGCCGGCGGCCAAGCATGGCTCCTCCTTCGATTGAGCGGCCGTTCAACCCGTGAGTACCACGGGGAGGGCTTTCCTGCAACCCAGCCCTGCCAATTGCCTCGAGCCGCCTCGGAGCGGTCTTGCACCGAGCCGGCCCTCTATGATTGCCCGCCATGGACGAGCCGGTGCTGGTGCAAGAGACCCTCGGGCCGGTTCGGCGCCTCACGCTCAACCGCCCTCAGGTCCTGAACGCCCTCTCCGGCGAGCTGGTGGAGACTCTTTCTGAAGCCTTCGCCGACGCCGCGAAGGACGAGCCGGTTCGTGTTGTCGTCCTCGCGGGCGCCGGCCGCGCCTTCTGTGCTGGCTACGACCTCAAGGAGGAGGCGGAGCACGAGAAGCTCGACGTCGCGGGATGGCGCGCGGAGCTCGCGCGCGATATGGCCCGGATGCTCGAGATCTTCGACAACCCCAAGCCGGTCATCGCCCAGGTGCACGGCTACTGCCTGGCCGGCGGCTGCGACCTCATGATGATGTGCGACCTGGCCGTGTGCTCCGAGGACGCGGTGTTCGGCGAGCCGGAGATCCGGTTCGGCTCCGGTGTCGTGACCATGGTCATGCCGTGGCTGCTCGGGGCGCGGAAGGCGAAGGAGCTGCTGTTCACCGGTGAGGACCGGATTCCGGCCGCGGAGGCCCTCCGTATCGGCCTGGTCAACCGGGTGGTGCCGCGAGACGAGCTGGAGCCGGGGACCCTCGCGCTCGCTAACGAGATCGCCATCCTCGATCCGGTCGCGATCTCACTCACGAAGAAGGCGATCAACCGCTCGTGGGAGGTCGCCGGATTTCGCGAGGCGCTGTGGTCGAACGTCGACCTCGACTCCGTGATCGAGGGCGCCGAGGTGCCCGAGCGGCTGGAGTTCAACCGCATCCGCGACGAGCAGGGCCTGAAGGCCGCGATCGCCTGGCGCGACGCGCGGTTCCGCGGCGAGAGCCCGGCGTGAACCCACGGGCATTCCGGCCGCTCCTGGCGCCGCGCTCCATCGCGATCGTGGGGGCGTCGGAGTCGCCGGATTCCTGGGCGCCCGAGATCTACGGCAGCCTCCGGCACGTGGGGTACTCGGGCGAGCTCATCCCGGTGAACCCCAAGTACGAGACGGTCTGGGGCCGGCCGTGTCTACCCTCCGCGGCGGCCCTTCCGAAGGGCGTCGACCTGGCGGTGATCGTCCTCCCCGCCCGCGTCGCCGTTCGTTCCGTTGAGGAGGCGGCGGGAGCCGGCGTGCGAGCCGCCATGGTCGTATCGAGCGGCTTCGCGGAGGCCGGCCCGGAGGGACGGGCGCTCCAGCAGCAGCTCGCCGACGTGGCGAGGAGGCACCGGTTGCCGGTTCTGGGTCCCAACGTGGAGGGGTTCGTGAACTACGTCGATCGGGTGGCCCCGTACGGCACGACCGAGCCGCCGCACCTCGTGGCCGGCAGCATCAGCGTGATCTCCCAGAGCGGGACCGTCGCCTGGACCATGGCGCACCTGGCCTCGGACCGGGGGCAGGGGCTCCGCATCATCCTGGGGGTCGGGAACGAGGCCGTGATCGGACTCGGCGACATGTACGAGTGGGCCGCCTCCGATCCGCACACGAAGCTCGTCGCCACCTACATCGAGACGCTCCGAGACGTCGACGGGATCCGCCGCGGCCTGGGGGCGCTCCGCGACGCCGGGAAGCCGATCCTCGTCTGCGCGCCGGCCGGGCGGAGCGAGGCCGCTCGCCGCTCGATCGTGGCTCACACGGGCGCGCTCGCGGGGAACGCCGGTATCCGGGACGCGTGGCTCCGGGGCCTGGGGGCGATCCTCGTGAACGACCCGGTCGAGATGTTCGAGGCGGCCGTGCTGATCTCGCGCCACCGGAAGCTCCGGACGAGCGGAGTGGCCGCGGCACTGCAGTCGGGCGGCGCGTGCACGCTCTTCGCCGAAGCCGCCGGTGCCGCCGGGCTGGAGCTTCCGCGGTTCGCGGCCCCCACTGTGCGGAAGCTCCGGAAGGTCCTCCCGTCGTTCGCGAACCCGAACAACCCGCTCGACGTGACGGGTCAGGCCGCCGTGGAGACATCGATGTTCATCGGCGCGATCGACGCGCTGGCGCACGACCCGGCGATCGGCTTCGTCGCGATCGACGCCTTCCCTCCGCGCGGGGAGGGGGAGGTCGTTTGGGCGATGCCGGTGATCGCGAGGGCGCGCGCGCTGCAGAAGGAGACCGGCGTTCGGTTCGCTTCGGTGGCCATGAGCCCGCTTCAGTTCAACGAGAGGGCGAAGGCCTTCGTGGAGAGCGCGAGGCTGCCGTTCATCCAGGGCCATCGCGCGGCGACCGGAGCGATCCGGGCGCTCGTTGAGTTGCAGGTCGCCACGGCGCGCGCCGCCAAGCCGGCTGCGGCGCATCCGTCGCGAGGGAAGGCGCTCAGGCTGCTGCGGGGCCTGGCCGGTCCGCTCGACGAGGCGCGAGCCGGAAGGATCCTGGAGCTTTACGGCGTGCGGCGGCCGAAGGAGCGTGTCGTCGACACGCCGGGGCAGGCCGCGGACGCCGCGCGGGACCTCGGGTTCCCGGTGGTGGTGAAGGTGCTGGCGCCCGAGCTCCCGCACAAGGCCAAGGTCGGCGGTGTGAAGGTGAGGATCAGGACCGCATCCCAGGCCGAGACCGCGGCCGAGAGAGTGCTCCGCGCCGCGGGGAAAGCGGAAGCCAAGGCGCCGAAAGTGCTGGTTCAGCGGATGGTCAAGGGCGTCGAGGTGCTGGTCGGCGCCGTCGTCGACGAGCGCTTCGGGGCGGCCGTGACTGTCCGTCCGGGCGGCGCGCTGGCTGAGGCGGGTGAGGCCACGTTCGTAGCCGCGCCCCTCACGCCAGGGCAGGCGATGGCCTACGTGCGGTCCCAGGCGGAGCGTTGCGGCCTGGATCCGGCTCGCCACGACTTGAAAGCGGTGGCCGCGGCGGTCCGCGCCATCGCCCATGCCGCGCACGATCTGCGGGGAAGGCTCTCCTCGCTCGAGGCGAACCCGCTCCTCGTTACCGGGAAGTGCGCTGTCGCGGTCGACGCCCTCGCGGAAGCGCGGCCGCCCGCGTGATCTTCGGCTTCGGCGCCGCGGTCTCCTGGGGGGTTGCCGATCTGCTCACGGCCGTCGTCGGGAGGCGCATGGGCAGCTTCGTCGCGCTCGTCGCTGCGCAGATCACGGCGGCCCTCGTCCTGGCGGTCATCTTTCTTTTCGTCCAGCCGGCGGTCACCGCGACGGCCTCGGATCTGCTGATCGTTTCCCTGAGCGGCGGCGTCGCCGCGTTCGGCTACGTCTTCGTGTTCCGGGCACTGGAGCTGGGGCCGGTGGCCCTGGTCTCGCCCATCGTCTCCTCGTTCGGCGCGATCGCGGTGGTGCTCGCGCTCGTGATCCTGAAAGAGGCCCTCCCCGGCCTCGCGCTTGCCGGCGCAGCCGCAACCCTGTGCGGCGTGGTCCTGGCCACGCTCGACCCCCGGCGCCTCCGTCCGGAGAGGCAAGCCGGCGGGGTTCCCTACGCGCTGGTTACCGCGGGCTGCTTCGGGCTCGCGGCGTTTCTGCTCGGCCGCGGCGCGCAGGGGGCCGGCTGGCTCGTCACAGTGGGCTTCTCGCGGCTTGCGACCATCACGGTGCTCGCGGTGCTGGCGATCGTCGCCCGGAACCGGTTCCGCGGCATGGACAGTCGGGCGTTGCCGGCCGCGGCGTTGATCGGGCTCGTTGACCTCCTCGGCGTGGCGCTCTACTCGCGGGGGGCCGAGCTCGGGATGGTATCGATCGTCGCGGCGGTCTCGGCCACCTTCACGCTCATACCGGTCATCGGTGGCGTCGTCGCGTTCCGCGAGCGGCCGGCGGCCAGCCAATGGCTCGGGGTCGCGATGGTCGTCGGCGGCCTTGTCATGCTCGGACTCGGCCGCTGATCAGCAGGTGATCAACCTCGCCGGTGGCGGTAGAAGTCGACCGTCTCCGCCGGGAGTGGGGTGTTGCCCAGTATCAGGTCGACGGCCTTCTCGGCCACCATCATCACCGGGGCGTAGATGTTCCCGTTCGTGATGTACGGCATCACCGAGGCGTCCACCACCCGCAGCCCTTCGACGCCATGAACCTTCATGCTGGTCGGGTCGACCACGGACAGCTCGTCGGTGCCCATCTTGCATGTGCACGACGGGTGGAGGGCGGTCTCCCCGTCCCCGGCGACCCAGTCCAGGATCTCTTCGTCGGTCCTTACCCCGTGGCCGGGTGACACCTCGCCGGCGTTGAACGGGTCGAACGCGGGTCGGCTGAGGATGGTGCGGGCGACGCGGATCGCCTCGACCCATTCGCGCCGGTCCTGATCCGTGGACAGGTAGTTGAACCGGAGGGCCGGGTGGGCCCTGGGGTCGGGGCTCACGATCTTCACCGATCCCCGTGCGTCGGAGTACATCGGCCCGATGTGCACCTGGTAGCCGTGGTCGGCGGCCGGCGACGAGCCGTCGTAGCGGATCGCGATCGGCAGGAAATGGAACATCAAGTTGGGGTAGAGGGCGTCGTCGTTGCTCCGGACGAAGCCGCCCGCCTCGAAGTGGTTCGTGGCCCCGAGACCCTTCCGGAGGAACAGCCACTGGAAGCCGATCCAGGGCCGGTTCCGCCACTTCATGCCGGGAGCCACCGAGACCGGCTGCTTGCAGGCGTGCTGGATGTAGACCTCCAGATGATCTTGGAGATGCTCGCCGACACCCGGCAGGTGGTGCACGACGTCGATGCCCAACGCCTTCAGCTCGTCGGCGTTCCCCACGCCGGAGAGCTCGAGGAGCTGGGGGGAGTTGATCGCGCCGCCGCACAGGACGACCTCCCCGGCGCGCACCTGCCGGGCCGATCCCTTCCCGCGGGTGTACTCCACCCCGACCGCCCGGTTCCCCTGGAACAGGATCTTCGTCACAAACGCCCGGCACTGCACATCGAGGTTCGGGCGCCTCATGACGGGATGCAGGTAGGCGCGGGAGGCGGAGAGGCGCCTGCCGTTCCTGATGTTCCGATCGAAGGGCGCGAAGCCCTCCTGCCGGTAGCCGTTGACGTCGTCCGTGAGCGGGTACCCGGCCTGCTGCACCGCCTCGAAGAACGCTCCGAATAGCGGGTTGGTTGCGGGACCACGCTCCAGCACGAGCGGCCCAGCGTGGCCGCGGAACTCGTCCTCTCCGCCCGCGGCAAGGCAGTTCTCCAGCCGCTTGAAGTAGGGGAGGCAGTGGGCGAAGTCCCACGTTTCCATGCCCGGGTCGGTGGCCCAGCGCTCGTAGTCCATCGGGTTGCCGCGTTGGAAGATCATCCCGTTGATGCTGCTCGAGCCGCCCAGCACCTTCCCGCGCGCGTGGTAGATCCGCCTCCCGTGCATGAAGGGCTCGGGCTCGGAGTGGTACTTCCAGTCGTAGAACCGGCTCCCGATCGGGAACGCGAGTGCCGCCGGCATGTGGATGAAGACGTCCCAGATGTAGTCCGGCCGCCCGGCCTCGAGCACCAGCACCCGGTTCGAGGGATCTTCGCTCAGTCGGTTCGCCAACGCGCTGCCGGCCGAACCACCGCCAATGATCACGAAGTCGTGCTTGGCTGGCGCCATGAACGGATTCTGCCTGAGTGCGTCGGCCGGGGCCACCTCCCGGTTGCTCCCGCCGCAACGCTGCCTTGCGTACTCGACCCCAGGAGGCGAATATCTCTGGCGAGGGACTGGGATCGGGAGGAGATCCACCGCGGGCGAGTCCGAAGCAGCCGTTTCCTGCCGGGGTGCCTGGAAGGTCTTTGGGTCGCACCCAGAGCGCATCGTGGGGTCGCCGGACGCCGACCTCCCCCGCCCGGAGCTCCTCGAGAAGACAGGCTGCGTCGCCGCGGTTCGCGACGTGAGCTTCGACGTCAGCGAGGGTGAGGTTTTCGTCGTGATGGGGCTGTCGGGCAGCGGCAAGTCGACGCTGGTCCGGATGATCAACCGGCTCCACGACCCGACGGCGGGCCAGGTCCTGATCGACGGCGAGGACGTGCTTCAGCTCTCCTCCGAGCGGCTGCGCGACCTGCGGCGGCACAAGATCAGCATGGTGTTCCAGCATTTCGGGCTGTTCTCGCACCGCCGTATCGTTGACAACGTTGCGTACGGCTTGGAGGTGCAAGGCGTCGAGAAGACCAAACGCACCGCCAAGGCGCGCGAGGTCCTCGAGGTCGTCGGCCTCGGTGGATGGGGCGGCCACTACCCCGAAGAGCTCTCCGGGGGGATGCAGCAGCGCGTCGGGCTCGCGCGGGCGCTGGCAACGAATCCTCAGATCATGTTATTCGACGAACCGTTTAGCGCGCTCGACCCGCTGATCCGCCGCGACATGCAGGACGAGGTCGTGCGGCTTCAGCGCGAGGTACGCAAGACGATGATCTTCATCACCCACGACCTTGCTGAGGCCCTGAAGCTGGGCGATCGCATCGCCATCATGAAGGACGGGAAGTTCGTTCAGGTGGGCACGCCCGAGGAGGTCGTGGCACACCCCGCCGACGACTACGTCGCCGACTTTACGCGTGACGTGCCGCGGGCCCACGTTCTCACCGCGCGTGCGATCATGCAGCCGGCGGGCCCGGGTGCCGATGGCGAGGGCCCGACTGTCGCGCCGGACATGGTCGTGCAGGAGCTGCTCCCACTCGTGGTGGACTCCGATCTGGCGCTTCGGGTCGTCGAGGACGGCGCGGTTGTGGGCGTCGTGGACCGCAGGGCAGTGATGGCTTCGTTGATCGAGAAGCGTGACTGATGACAGGGACGGCGGCGCCGCCGCAGCCGGGCATCAAGACGCTGGTCCTCCCGCCTCCGGAGGCCGCGGCGGCGCCCCCCGCGCGGCGGCGGCGGGCCTGGTTGCTGTGGCTCGGAGGTGCGGCGATGGCCGTGATCGTCGGCCTCCAGCTCGGCGGTGGGTTCCCGGAGGCGTGGGACCTGAACCTCGGCGAGCGCTTCGACAACCTGCAGACGTGGGCGCTCCAGAACCGCGACTCCGCCCTGTTCGTCTACTTCTTCACCCCCATCAAGGACTTCTCGAACGCGGCCTTCGACGGGCTGCTCACCATTCTCGAGCGCCTCACCTTCCTCGGGGTGATCGCCGGCGCCGGTGCGGTGGCGTTCGTGGCGGCGGGGTGGCGCAAGAGCGTCCTGGCCATCGTGGGGTTCACGGTCCTCGGGCTGCTCGGACTCTGGGAGCGGAGCCTTCAGACCCTGGCCCTGATGCTCCTCGCGGTCGGCGTCTCACTCTTGATCGGCATCCCGCTCGGGATCTGGGCCGGCCGGGTCCAGCGCGTCGAGCGAGTGATCCGGCCCATGCTCGACACGATGCAGACGATGCCGGCGTACGTGTACCTCCTCCCGCTCGTCGTTTTCTTCAGTATCGGCGTCGCGACCGCACTGATCGCGACCGTGATCTTCGCGCTACCGCCGGTGATCCGGTTGACGAGCTATGGCGTCCGCTCCGTTCCGACAGCGGCGCTGGAGGTCGGCGGAGCGTTCGGGGCAACGGAGCGGCAGGTCCTTCGCGGGATCCAGCTTCCGCTCGCGAAACCTTCCGTAATGCTCGGCGTCAACCAGACCCTGCTCATGGCGTTCGGCATGGTCGTGATCGCCGCGATCGTCGGCGTTGAGAACCTCGGCCGAGAGGTCCTGGACGGGCTCCAGAAGCTGGACGTAGGGAAGGCGCTCAACGCCGGAATTACGATCGTGGTCCTCGCGATCGTGCTCGACCGTGTCAGCGACGCGTGGAGCAAGCGCGACCGGATCACACGCGGCCGGCGCCCTAAGGTGTTTGCGCGGGAGATCCGGCATTGGCAGATCCTCGTGTTCGCCACGGCGGCGACGCTCGTGGCGATCGGCGTCGGGCGGTACGTGCTCGCGCAGGAGGAGTTCCCGGAGGGACTCTCCGTAGGCATCGCGACCCCCATGAACGCGGTGGTGGACTGGATCAGCGATAACCTGGGCGGCGTGACTTCAGCGATCAGCGACGGCCTGATCAACTTCGCGCTCGACCCGATCCGGGATCTGCTCCTCGGGATTCCGTGGTGGATGTTCATCGCCATCGTCGCGCTGCTGGCACTGAGGCTGGCCGGGTGGCGCGTGGCGCTCCTGACGGCAATGGCGTTCATCGGGATCGGGCTGGTTGGCATGTGGGGCGACGCGTTGGACACCCTGAGCCAGGTCATCATCGTCGTCGTGATCGCGCTGGCATTGGCAATGCCGATCGGGATCGCCGCGGCGCGCAGCGACGCCCTCGAGCGAGTCCTTCGCCCGATCCTGGACGCGATGCAGGTGATGCCCGCCTTCGTGTACCTCGTGCCGGTGATCGCACTGTTCAACGTTGGCCGCGTCCCGGGGGTGATCGCGTCGGTTGTGTACGCGCTCCCGGTCGGAATCCGGATCACGAACCTGGCGATCCGTCAGGTCCCGAGGAACACGGTCGAGGCCGCGATCGCCTACGGCTCGACCTCATGGCAGACCCTCACGAAGGTGGAGCTGCCGCTCGCCAAGAAGGGCATCATGCTCGCCATCAACCAGGTGGTCATGCTCGCGCTGGCCATGGTGATCATTGCCGGCCTGGTGGGCGCCGGCGCGCTCGGCCTTCAGGTGGTGTACGGCCTGACCAAGGGCCAGATTGGGCTGGGGTTCGAATCGGGGATCGCGATCGTGCTCCTCGCCGTCGTCATTGATCGTATTACTCAGGGGATCGGTGTGGACCCGGCGATGCGGCGGAAGGAGTTCTCCGGCGCCCGGGCGATGTCGCAGACCGTGTAGGAAGGAAAGGAGGACGGATGAAGGCAGCCAAGACGAGGTGGGTCCGGCTCGCCGCGCTCACCATGGTGCTCGGGCTGGCCGCCGCGGCCTGCTCCAAGGCGGGGACCGACACTGGCGGCGGCGACGGCGGTGGCGCCAAGCCCGGAGAGGGTGTGACGGTCAAGATCGCGGTCAACCCGTGGACGGGCTCGGCCGCGAACGCCAACGTGGCGAAGGTCCTGCTCGAGCAAGAGCTGGGATACACGGTGGAGATCGTCGAGATCGACGAGTTCGCGCAGTTCCCCGCGCTGGCCGGTGGGGATCTCGACGCGACGCTCGAGGTATGGCCATCCGGACACGCGGAGGACTACGCCACGTACATCGAGGGGGGCGGGGGCGTCGTGGATGGTGGAAAGCTCGGTGTCATCGGCAACATCGGTTGGTTCATACCGACGTATCTCCTCGACGAGCACCCGGAGTTGGCGACCTGGGAGGGGCTGAACGACAATGCATCCCTGTTCGCCACGGCGGAGACCGGTGACAAGGGCCAGATGCTCGACGGCGACCCCAGCTTCGTGTCGTACGACGCGGAGATCGTCGAGAACCTGGGGCTCGACTACGAGGTCGTTGTCGCCGGTTCCGAGGCCGCACTGCTGGCCGAGCTGGGCCAGGCGTACCAGAACCAAGAACCGATCCTGCTCTACTGGTACACGCCGCACTGGGCGAACCAGCAGTACGACATGACCGAGGTGGAGCTCCCCGCGGTCACGGAGGCGTGCTCCGACGCGGCCCTCAACAACGACGGCGACGGGTACGCCTGCGACTACGCGGAGGACGTCCTCTTCAAGGCGTTCAACGCGGAGCTGGAGACCCGCGCGCCGGCCGCCTTCGCGTTCCTGTCGGGAATGACCTACGACAACCCCTCGCAGGAAGCGATCGCGTTCAGCATCGACGTTGACGGGCTGTCGCCCGAGGACGCCGCGCAGAAGTGGGTGGACGAGAACCAGAGCGTCTGGCAAGCCTGGGTCGACGCGGGGCTCGCGGCGGCGTGACCCCGACCTAGGTCGGTTCGATACGCCACGGGGGCGGCCCCATCGGGCCGCCCCCGTCGGCTCCGGAGAGCGAAACTGAACGATGGGCGACGCGCATCGCATGCTGATCGGCGGTGGATGGGTCGCGTCTGAGGGCGGAGGCGCGTTTGAGGCGGCGAGCCCGTCCAGGGGCGACGTGTTCGGCACGGTCCCGGAGGGGACGCGAAAGCTGAAGACCGTGGTTGTGAACATGGGATGACCTCGACGGTTCGCGGCCGGCGCGCCGCGCCTCGCTCCGTCGCCTATCCCGTCCTTCTCTTCCTGGCGGCTCTGGACGCCGCCGGATACAGCGTGATCGGCCCCATCGTTCCGGTCATCTCGCGGACGACGGGAGCCGGGCCGGCCCTGATCGGTGCGCTGGTCGCGACCTTCCCACTAGGCATCCTGATCGGCTTCCCGATCGCCGGGCGGATGATCCAGCGTCGTAGCCCCGAGCGGACGCTGGTCGCGTCGCTGGTCCTCGTCGCTCTCGGCTGCGGGGGTTTCGTCCTCGCGAGCGAGCTTCCCGCGTACATGCTCTCGCGATTCCTCATGGGGATCGGATCCGGCGGCATCTGGATGGGCGTGGCATTCGCCACGCTCGAGCGGTGGCCCGACCAGGGGTATCTCTGCATGAGCAGGGTCTTCGCGGCCTACTCCGTCGGTGGCCTGGTCGGGCCGGCTCTGGGCGCGATCGGCGGCGTCCGCGGTCCCTTCCTCGCGTATCTCGCCCTGCTGGGGGTGGGCTTGATCCTCGTCCCGCTGATGGGATCTCCGCCGGAACGTCGCCCGTTCCGGTCCGATCGCGGCGCGCTCCGCCTGCCGGGGTTCTGGCTGGCTTCGGCCGCGATCCTGTTCGTCGTCCTGGCTCTGGGGGTGATCGAAGGAGTGCTTCCGCTGCACTTCGCCGGGCGCTTGCGTCAGGCGGAGATCGCGGCGCTCTACGTCGGGATGTCCGTGATCGTCGGGGTCGGGGCGGCGTCGGCGGGACGCCTTCGCCCATGGCCCGTGGTCCTCGCTGCGATGGCATCGATCGTCGGCGGGCTCTCGATCGTGGGGGCGACCGATTCCATCTCGCTCTGGATCGGGCTGCTCGCTCTCGCCGGCCTGGGGATCGGGTTGGGAAACACGGGGGCCATCGGGATCTTGCTCGAAGCGGTTCCGGCCGACCGGATCATGACCGCGATGGTGGTCTGGTCCCAGCTCGGGATAGCCGGGTATCTGGCGGGGCCCCTCGCGGGCGGCTCGGTCGCCGAAGTGCTCGGGTTCGCCGCAGTCGGCCTTGTGCCGGCGGCGGCCGCGTTCGGAGTCCTTGCGGTGTTCGTGTGGACGCCGCGCTCCGGGTCATCCACGCGCCGCGCGCCTTGACGCCCGGGGCTGGGCCGGTCTAGAGTGTTGCGAATTACGAGTAGGGTTGTGTCATGCGGAACCGGGAGGGGTCGGGGGTCCAGTCGGTGGCCAGGGCCGTGCGCATCCTGGAGCTCCTCGCCTACGAGGGTGAGCTGGGCGTGACCGAGCTCGGGCGCAGGCTGGGCGTGCACAAGGCGACGGCCTCCCGCTTGGTGGCCACGCTGGCGGAACGCAGGCTTGTCGAGCGCAGCCCGGCGAGCGAGAAGTACCGGCTGGGCTTCGGGCTCATCCATCTGGCCGGCGCCGCGATGGGCGGGCTGGAGCTTGTGCATCAGGCGCGCGCCATCCTCGAGGAGCTCGCCGAGCTCACGCAGGAGACCGTGAACCTCGGCGTGCTCGACGGCGAGGGCGTGATCCACATCGACCAGGTGGCGGGGACCCGCTCCATCGTGAGCGTGAGCTGGGTAGGCAGGCGGACTCCGTACCACTGCACCTCGAACGGGAAGGTGCTGCTGGCCCACCTCGACGAGGCGGAGCGGGAGCGACTCCTCGCCGTTCCGCTCGAGCGCTTGACCGCGAACACGATCGTCGACCCGGACCGGCTCCGGGCGCAGCTCGTCGAGATCCGCTCGCTGGGATACGCACAGACCATCGAGGAGCTCGAGGAGGGCCTGAACGCGGTGGCGGCGCCGGTTCGCCGGGCGGACGGCGAGGTGGTCGCGGCCGTGAGCGTCGCGGGCCCGGCGTTCAGGATGCGCCCGATGGAGCTCCCTCGGATCGCCCGCATGACGATGGAGTCGGCGGGGGTCATCTCCCGCCGGATGGGATACGTGGAAAGGAGACAGTCCGTTGGCTCAGGTTGAGGAGAACCCAGGGATCCTGCTGTACACGCGGATCCGCAAGTCGCCCTACTTCTACGCGTCGCGGAAGCACGGCGTGAAGCGCTACAGCGTCTACAACCACACCTATCACCCGCGGCACTACGGCGACCCGCTCGCCGAGTACTGGCACCTTGTGAACGGCGTGACGATGTGGGACGTCGGAGTCGAGAAGCAGATCCAGATCAAGGGGCCCGACGCGTTCAAGCTGACGAACATGATCGTGCCTCGGGACCTGAACAAGTGCGCGGTGGACCAGTGCAAGTACGTCTTCATCACGGCGCCGGACGGCGGCATCCTGAACGACCCGGTGCTGCTCCGCGTAGCTGAGGACGAGTTCTGGCTCTCGCTCGCCGACAGCGACGTCAACCTCTACGCGCTCGGCGTCGGCGCCGCGCGCGGCCTCGACGCGACCGTTCGGGAGATCGACGTCGCCCCGGTGCAGATCCAGGGGCCGAACTCGAAGAAGGTCATGACCGAGCTCTTCGGCGACCGGGTGCTGGAGATCCCGTACTACGGACTGATGAAGGGCGAGCTCGACGGCATGCGGGTCGTGGTTTCGCGCACCGGGTACACCGGTGAGGTCGGCTACGAGATCTACCTCTACGACGCGAGCAAGCACGGCGTGAAGCTGTGGGACACGGTGCTCGAAGCCGGCAGGCCGCACGGGCTCGAGGTGATCGGGCCATGCCACATCCGCCGCATCGAGGGAGGCATCCTCGCCTTCGGCGCGGACATGTGGTACGAGAACAACCCCTTCGAGGTCGGGTATCACTACACGTGGATGGTCGATCTCGACCAGGAGGCCGACTTCATGGGGAAGGCGGCCCTGAAGCGCATCAAGGAAGAGGGCATCAAGCAGAAGCTGGTCGGCGTGGACATCGAGGGTGAGCCGCTCGGGTCCTACGTGGACAACGAGATGGTGGACTTCTTCCCGGCGTTCTCCGACGGCCGTGAGGTCGGAAGGGTCACGTCGGCGTGCTATTCGCCGCGGCTGGAGAAGAACATCGGCTACGCAATGGTGACGATCGAGCACGCGGAGCTCGGGACCGAGGTCCAGGTCGAGACGCCCGTGTCCGGCCGCGTTCGGGCGGCGGTCGTCGAGATGCCGCACTGGGACCCGAAGAAGGAGATCCCCAAGTCGTGACGCGGGAGCCGGTCGCGGGTTCCCCGGCGCCGGGCCCGGACGAGCTGCTCGCCCGGGTCCGGTTCGAAGTCGTCCCGCTCCGTGGGGTGGAGGAGCAGGTCGCGCACCTGCCCCCGGGGTCCACCGTGACCGTCACCTGCTCGCCTCGGAAGGGCGTCGAGGCGACGCTGGAGCTCTCGGAGGGTCTGGCCGCGCAGGGGTTCCGCGTCGCGCCGCACGTCTCGGCCCGCCTCGTCCGCGGCCGGGCGCATCTCGCCGAGATCGCCGCATGGATCCGTGAATCCGGGACGAGCGACGTGTTCGTCGTGGGCGGCGACGCGCGGGAACCGCGTGGGCCCTACCCGTCGGCCCTCGCGCTGCTGTCGGCGCTGGCGGACCTCGGCGATCCACTGCCCCTCGTGGGCGTGGCCGCCTATCCCGAGCGGCACCCGCTGATCGACGAGGACGTCCTGGTGCGGGCGCTGCTCGACAAGCAGCCGTTCGCCGGCTACATGGTCACGCAGATCTGCTTCGACGCGTCCGTGATCGCGAGCTGGCTGGCCGGCATCCGGCGGGCCGGTGTGCATCTCCCGGTGTACGTGGGCATCCCCGGCGCACTGAAGCGGCGAAAGCTGCTCGAGGTCTCGCTCCGGGTAGGCGTCGGCGATTCGATCCGCTACCTCACGAAGCATGGCAGCATCGTCACCCGGCTCGTGCGGGGCGGCAGCTACCGGCCCGACGGGCTGGTAGACGGCGTGGCCGGGTTCGCCACAGAGTCCGATCTCGGGATCGCCGGGTTCCACGTCAACACGTTCAACCAGGTCGAGGGCACCGAACGGTGGAGACGGGAGGCGCTTGCCGCGAACCGATGGCCGGCCGGGCCCTTCTCGGAAAGGTACGGGGATGAGCACGGTTCCGCTTCCTGATCGGGCGCGGGTCGTCGTCATCGGCGCGGGGATCGTCGGCAACAGCATGGCCTACCAGCTCGCGCTCCACGGATGGAAGGGCATCGTGCTGCTCGACAAGGGACCGCTGCTCAATCCAGGCGGCTCGACTGGTCACGCGTCGAACTTCATCTTCCTGGTGGACCACTCCAAGGAGATGACGAAGTTCACCCTGGACAGCGTTCGCCAGTACCGGGAGCTCGGGGTGTTCACGGAATGCGGCGGGATCGAGGTCGCGCGCACGCAGGAGCGGCTCGAGGAGCTGAAGCGTCGGATCGCGTCGGCCAAGTCCTGGGGCATCGAGCCGGTGGAGCTCCTCACGCCGTCCGAGGCGAAGGACCTGGTGCCGTTCATCGACGACAAGGTCATGCTCGGGGCCTTCTTCACGCCAGGCGTCGGCGTCGTCGACTCCCTGCGGGCGGGGACGCTCATGCGGGAGAAGGCTCAGGAGCTGGGGGCCCTCTCCGTCTTCGGGAACACCGAGATCACCGGCATCGACGTCGAGGACGGCCGCATCGCCGGCGTGCGTACCGACCGGGGCGACATCCGCACCGACACCGTCGTGGTGAGCTGCGGCATCTGGAGCCCCCATATCGCCCGGATGGCCGGCGCGTCCATCCCGCTCACCCCCGCGGTCCACCAGATGATCGACGTCGGACCCGTCCCCGCGTTCGCCGACACGGTGGGCGAGATCGAGTTCCCCATCATCCGCGACATGGACACCAACATGTACGAGCGCCAGCACGGGAGCGAGTTCGAGGTGGGCTCGTACGCTCACCGGCCGATCCTCTGGGAGCCCGACGACATTCCCTCGATCGAGGAGTCGGCGCTCTCCCCGACGGAGCTCCCCTTCACGAAGGACGACTTCGACCCGCAGATGGAGGACGCGCTGGAGCTGTTCCCGGAGATCCTCGGCGACGAACGGGTGGGCGTGAAGTACGCGATCAACGGCCTCCTCTCGCTCACGCCGGACGGGGCGCCGATCCTCGGCGAGACGCCCGAGGTGAAGGGCCTCTGGTCGGCCGCCGCCATCTGGATCAAGGAGGCGCCGGGCATCGCGAAGACGATGGCCGAGTGGATGACCGATGGGCAGCCGGAGATCGACCCGCACGCCTCGGACATCGCCCGCTTCTACGACCACCACCGGACGAAGACACACATCTGGACACGCTGCGAGGAGGGCTACAACAAGACCTACGGCATCGTGCATCCAGCCGAGCAGTGGAGCTCCAATCGCAACGTGCGGCTCAGCCCGTTCTTCGCGCGGGAGCTGGAGCTCGGGGCGGTGTTCATCGAGGGTGCCGGCTGGGAGCGGCCCAACTGGTACGAGTCGAACGCCGGGCTGCTCGATGAGTACGGTGGCCGGGTGATGCCCCGCGAGGCGGAGTGGGATTCCCGCTGGTGGTCGCCGATCGTGAACGCCGAGCATCTCGCGATGCGCGACCGGGTCGGGCTGGTCGACCTGTCCGCCTTCGCCATCCTCGACGTCATGGGGCCGGGTGCCCTGGACTTCATCCAGCGGATGGCCGTCGCGCAGATGGACGTCCCCTTCGGGCGGGTCGTGTACACGTCGCTGCTGAACGAGGCGGGTGGCGTGAGGGCCGACCTGACGATCATGCGGCTCGGTGCGAATGAGTTCCGCGTCGTGACCGGCGGCGCCTCCGGGATGGTGGACAAGAAGTGGCTCACCGACCACTTGCCGGACGACAGGTCGGCCCAGGTCCACGACGCCACCTCGGCCTGGTGCACGGTCGGCGTGTGGGGCCCCCGGGCGCGCGACCTGGTGGGGTCGGTCACCGAGGACGACGTCTCCCACGAGGGCTTCCCCTTCGCGACGTGTGGGTGGATCACGCTGGGCACGATCCGGGCGCTCGCGTCGCGGATCTCCTACGTAGGGGAGCTGGGGTGGGAGCTATACGCGCCTATGGAGGAGGGAGCTCGGCTCTGGGACGTCCTCTGGGACGCCGGCCGGGCGTTCGGCGCGGTCCCCGTCGGCGTAGGGGTGTACCTGCACAGCGGGCGACTTGAGAAGTGCTACCGGGCGCACGGCAACGAGCTCGAGCTCGAGTACAGCCTCGTCGAGGCGGGCATGGCCCGGCCGACGGTGAAGGAGCAGGACTTCATCGGCAAGGAGGCCTACATCGAGCAGCGAGCCGAGCCCCCCGCCGCGATGCTCTGCACGCTCACGGTCGACGACCACACGTCCTCCTCGGGCGTGAAGCGCTACATGCTCGGACGGGAGCCGATCCTCACGGCGAGCGGGGACGCGCTCGTCGACCGCAAGGGCCGTCGCTCGTACGTGACCAGCGCTGGTTCGGGCCCGTCGGTCGGCAAGCACATCCTGCTCGGTTACCTGCCGCCCGAGCGGGCCGAGGTCGGGACGAAGCTCGCCGTCGAGTACTTCGGGGAGCTCTATCCGGTGACCGTCGCCGTCGTCGGAAGCGCGCCCCTCTTCGACCGTCAGAACGAGCGGATCAAGGGCTGAGGCCGATCGCGTTGAACGTCCTCATCTGCGTGAAGCGCGTCCCGGCGACCGGCGGCAGGATCACGCTTACGGCAGACGAGCAGGAGATCGACACGCGCTTCCTGGGCTTCACGATCAGTCCCCACGAAGAGTGCGCGGTGGAGGAAGCCGTGCGCTTGATCGAGGCCCACGGCGGGAGCACCACCGTCCTCACGCTTGGACCCGAGGTCGCCACCGAGCAGCTGCGCGATGCCATGGCCCTGGGGACCGATCGCGCCGTCCTGCTGGAGACGGACGGGCGGGAGTGGGATCCGATCGCGACGGCCGAGGCGATCGTCGACGCGATCCGCGCTCAACAGGCGGCGGGCACGGATTTCGATCTCCTGCTGTTCGGCAACGAGGCGGCCGACACGGGCGACTACCAGGTGGGCATCCGCGTGGCGCATACCCTCGGCCTGCCGTGTGTGACCGGGATCAAGGGACTGGAGGTCACGAACGGGAGCGCCCTAGTGAGGCGCGAGGCGGAGGGTGGATGGGAGATCTTCGAGATCTCGCTCCCGGCCGTCTTCACGGTGAAGGAGGGGATCAATCTTCCTCGATACCCGTCGGTGCCCGGGCGGCTGAAGGCCAAGAAGAAGGAGATCGAGCGGCTCATGCCGCAGCGGCGGGGTGGCGGCCTCGAGAAGGTGCGCCTGAAGCTGCCGGAGGAGCAGGCGAGCGAGGTCGAGATCCTCGGGAACGGTCCCGAGGCGGCGCCCAGGGTCGTCGAGGTTCTCCAGCGGTTGGGGATCGTCTAGCCATGATCATCGGACTCGTCGAGCACGATCGGGGCAAGCTGAACGCCCTGTCGTTGGAGATGCTCACCTTCGGACGTCGTTTGACCGATCGGCTCGACGTCCCGCTCCATGCCGTTCTGATCGGTGAACAGGCGACTCCGTTGGCCGGCGGGTTGTCGGCGTACGGCGTCTCAACGGTGCACCTCGTCGACGACGACCGGCTCGAGGATTACGCGCCGGAGGCGTGGGCGCAAAGCGTCGTCGAGCTCATCGGGGCGCTGGCGCCGCAAGTCGTCATGGCTGCCGGGAGCGAGCGCGGAAACGAGATCATGGCGCACGTGGGTGCCCGCACCGGTCTCCCCATGGCCGCCAACTGCTCGGAGGTGCAGCCGGGCGAGCCGTACGTCGTTACGCGGCAGCGCTGGGGGGGAAGCCTGCTGGAGGAGGCTCACCTCGATGGTGAGGTGAAGCTCATGACCGTCGCCCCGCACGCGGCCTCGGCCGAGGAAGCGCCGGCGGCGGTCGGAGATCTTGCGATCAACGCGGTGAGCCCCACGCTCACAGACGAGGACTTGCGCGTCCGGGTCGCTGGGAGGGTTGAGTCGGGCGCCGGGAAGGTCTCGCTGCCGGAGGCTCGCGTCGTGGTCGGTGGCGGTCGCGGGGTCGGCAGCGCTGAGGGATTCGCGATGCTGGAGGAGCTGGCCGGGCTCCTCGGTGGGACGGTGGGCGTTTCTCGCGTAGTCACCAGTCTCGGGTGGCGGCCGCATGCGGATCAGGTCGGTCAGACGGGAACCCGGATCGCGCCCGACATCTACATCGCCTGCGGGATCAGCGGGGCGATCCAGCACATGGTCGGCTGCAAGGGGGCGAAGCGTATCCTCGCGATCAACACGGACCGGGAGGCACCCATCGTCTCGAGGGCGGACTACGCGATCGTCGGAGATCTGCACAAGATCATCCCTGCTCTGATCGCCGAGATCAGGAAAGTGAAGAATGCGTGAGGTGAGCCGGTGAGCTTCCAGATGTCGGACGAGGATCGCGCGATCCAGGCCGCGGCGCGGCGATTCGTCGACGAGGAGCTGATCCCCCACGAGGTCGAGGCCGAGATGAACGGGGGCGAGCTTCCGGCCGCGATCGTGGAAGGTCACAGTCGTGCGCTGGAAGACCTCGGCCTCCGGGCGATCAACATGCCGAAGGAGCTCGGTGGGGCCGGGCTCACCTCCTTTCAGCAGGTGCTGGTCCAGGAGCAGTCGGGCCGGGCCACGAACGCGCTCGGATGGGTGATCGACACCGGCCCGGCGTGGGCAGTTGGAGTCATGAGCGACGGACAGGTCGAGCGGTACATGAAGCCGATCGTCCGGGGCGAGCTGCACGAGTGCTACGCGATCACCGAGGAGGAGGCCGGCTCCGACGTCGATGCGATCCGGGCGACGGCGCGCCGGGAGGGCGACGAGTACGTGCTGAACGGCGTGAAGTGGCACGTGACCTCGTTCAACAAGGCGGGGCTCGTCTTCTTCCAGGCGAAGCTCGAGGGCGGGCCGAACCAGGGCAGCCACGCGTTGTTCATCGTCGACATCCCGTCGCCGGGGATGCGCGTCGTGCGAACGCCCGCCTACACGCACACCTTGGCGCACCATCACGCGATCGTTGAGTTCGAGGACGTCAGAGTCCCAGCGGCGAACCTCGTCGGGGCCGAGGGCGCCGGCATGGGCTTCTCCTACGCTTGGTTCCGCTACGAGCGCCTGATGATCGCGGCGCGCTGCTGCGGCGCCGCCGAACGGCTGATCGACGAGGCGACCGCCTTCGCGAAGGAGCGGGTGCAGTTCGGCCGCCCGATCATCGAGTTCCAGGCGATCCAGCACATGCTGGCCGACTCGCTCACCGAGCTATGGGGTGCACGGCTCATGACGTACCGAACGGCGCTCTCCATCGACGAGGGGATCGACGTGAAGGTCCAGCACGCCCAGTGCTCGATGGCGAAGCTGTACGCGTCGGAGATGGCGAACCGCGTAGCCGACCGCGCTGTGCAGATCTTCGGCGGCCGCGGCTACATGCGCGAGAACGTCGCCGAGCGCTTCTACCGTGAGTTGCGGGTCGACCGGATCTGGGAAGGGGCCTCGGAGATCCAGCGAAACATCATCGCGGACCAGCTGCGCAAGCGGGGGGCCGCGGATCTGGTCGGCTGACCGGTCGAAGGGAGGCGGCCATAGACATCGAGGCGCGGGCAAGGAAGCTGGGGCTCGACATCCCCGACTACTCGGCCAGGCCCTACTACGGGCCGAGCTACGGAAGCATGAAGGCTCATCACCAGGTCGGGGCGCTGCTGTTCCTCTCCGGCCACGTGCCGGAGGAAACGGACGGGACGATCCTTCACCCCGGCCGGCTCGGGGCCGAGGTCACGATCGAGCAGGGCTACAAGGCGGCGCGCCTCACCGGGCTCAACTGCCTCGCCGGGATTCGGCTCGCTCTCGGGAGCCTGAACCGGGTCAAGAGCATAGTCCGCTCGCTCTGCTTCGTCGTATGCACGCCCGAGTTCCATGAAGTCCACAAAGTGTCTAGCGGAGCAACGGATCTGTTCGTCGAGGTCTTCGGTGAAGAGGCGGGGCTCGGCGGCCGCGCGACGATCGGGGTCACCAGCCTGGCCCGGAACCATTGCTTCGAGATCTGGCTGACCGTAGAGGTCAAGGACGGTTGAGCCGGTCGGTCAGAGCGGAGCAGGCTGCAGCTCGAAGCCGATCTCTCTAGCCGCCACCTCGAGGCACACTGCACGCATGCGTTCCGGCGTCACCTGGCTGTCGTTCATGACCACCTGTATGGCCAGCCCGTCGATCAGCGCGCCGAGAAGCATGGCGACGTCGTCCGCATCCACCGGGGGGAACTCGCCCGACCGCTGGCCGGTCCGGATGATGTCGGCGATCGACGCGCGCCACCGCTGATCCAGGGCCTCGCGGTCCTTCGCTGTCTCAGGGTCCCTGAGGGCTCGCGTCCAGACCTCGATCCACAGCGCCCATTCGTCGAGCCGCTCCTCGCCGGGCAGGAAGCCGGGAGTCGAGAGGTCGATCAGCCGAGTCAGCTGGTCCCTGGCGCTCGGTAGTCGCCGGATCTCGCGGGACATCCGTACATAGAACCGGTCGTTGGCGAAGTTCAGCGCCTCCGAGAGCAAGCGGTCCTTCGAGCTGAAGTAGTAAAGGACCAGGCCGGGGCTGACGCCGGCACGGTCGGCGATGTCGGAGATGCGCGTATCGGCAAGGCCACGGTCCGTGATCACCCGTACGGCGGCATCGAGGATCTCCTGGTGACGATCTCTAACCGCCTTCTGACGAACCGCCGTCATGCGCACCCCGGGCCTGAACATCATACAGGCCGAGTCCTCGGATCGGCCTCTCGCCTAACCGAAATTCAGGTCACTTTACCCTCTCTAGCTGCGGTGTCAACCGGAAGCCGGGGCTACTCGCGACTTGACTCGCAATTCAAGTTCGGTGCATGATGTCGGGCTACCGCCCCGCGGATGAAGGAGCGATGTCATGGGATCCGTCTACGACGCCATCGTGATCGGCGGCGGCCACAACGGCTTGATCTCCGGCGCCTATCTGGCCCGAGCCGGCGCCCGCACGGTGGTCTTGGAGGCCCGGGCCAAGACCGGCGGCGCGGCCGACACCAGCGCGCCGTGGCCCGAGCACCCCGGCTTCAAGGTGACGACCTACTCATACGTGATGAGCCTGATGCCGCCGACGATCCTGAACGACCTCAGCCTGGAACGCCACGGCTACAAGGTCTACCCGATGGGCCCCTATTACCAGGCATTCCCCGACGGTCGCTCGATCAAGATGTACGCCGACGACGCGAAGAAGAACTACGAGAGCATCTCTCAGTTCTCCAAGAAGGACGCCGAGACCATGCCCAAGTGGGACTCGTGGCTGGCCGGCGTGGCCGACGTCCTGGGACCGCTGCTCCTTGAGATCCCGCCGAAGCTCGGCTCGATGAAGCCGGTGGACCTCCTCGATCAGCTCAAGATGGCCTGGAAGATACGCGGGCTCGGTGTTCGCGGGGTCGGCGACGTGACCCGCCTGTTCACGATGAGCATCACCGACCTCCTCGACGACTGGTTCGAGTCCGAGCAGGTCAAGGCCGGCCTGACGGTGAACGGCGTTATCGGGACGTGGGCGGGGCCCGACGAGCCCGGCACCGCGTACGTGATGTTGCACCACTCGATCGGAGACGTCGGAGACGGGCATCTCGGAAGCTGGGGCTTCCCCGAGGGCGGGATGGGCGCCGTGTCAGATGCTTGCCGGCGCTCCGCCGAGGAGCTAGGGGCCGAGATCCGCACCGACGCGCGTGTGAAGAAGGTTCTCGTCCGCGACGGCCGCGCCGTGGGCGTGGCTCTCGAGAGCGGAGACGAGCTCCGAGCGCCGGTCGTCGTCACCACGGTCCACCCGAAGATCGCGTTCCTCGACCACCTCGACCGGCACGAGCTGCCGCCGGACTTCGTCCGGGACATCGAGGGCTGGAAGACGAGGAGCGGCGTCGTGAAGGTGAACGTCGCCATCTCGGAGCTCCCGGACTTCACGGCCGACCCCGGCACGAGCCGGCAGGATCATCACACCGGCTCGGTGGAGCTGTGCCTATCGCCGGCGTACTGCGAGCGAGCGTTCCAGGACGCGAAGGAGGGCCGCGGGGCCGAGCGGCCGTTCGTCGACGGCGTCATCCCGACGACGTTCGACAAGACGCTGGCGCCCGAAGGCGTCCACATCTTCTCGATGTTCACACAGTGGGTGCCCCACGAGTGGTCGAAGGAGCCCCACCGAGAGGAGCTGGAGGCTTACGCCGACCGGATCATCGACGGGTACAACGAGCTGGCCCCGAACTTCAAGGCATCGGTGATAGCGCGCCAGGTCATCGGGCCGTACGACCTCGAGCAGGACCTGGGGCTGATCGGAGGGAACATCTTTCACGGCGAGCTCTCGGCCGACCAGCTGTTCCACATGCGGCCGGCGCCCGGGTATGCCGACTTCCGGACCCCGATCCGGGGCCTGTACCAGGCGAGCTCCGCGACACACGGGGGCGGCGGGGTGTGCGGCATCCCCGCCCACAACGCCGTCCGGCAGATCAAGCGCGATCGGAAGCTCGGGAAGCGCAAGTAAGCTCAACCCGGTCGTGAGCATGGGCCAGGTTCCGGAGGGTGAGCGGACGGCGCTCGAGTGCATGCTCGAGGCGCGGTCGGTCGCGATCGTAGGCGCGACTCTCCGGGAGGGCTCGTTCGGGGAGCAGATGATGCTCCAGCTCACCCGCGGCGGGTTCGACGGCGAGGTCTTTCCCGTGAATCCGAAATACGAAGAGATCCTTGGATTTCCGTGCTACCCGACGATCGCCGACGTCGGCCGCCCGGTGGACCTCGCGATATTGGGTGTGCCGAACGCAGCTCTCGAAGAGCAGCTCGTGGCCGCCGCGGTCGCGGGCGCACGATCCGCGGTGATCTTCGCGAGCGGGTTCGAGGAGCCTCGCGATGGCGCCCCGCCCCTCACGGAGCGGCTGGCGGCGATCGCCCGCGATGCGGGGATGGCCGTTTGCGGAGGAAACGGCATGGGGTTCGTGCACGTGGAGGTTGGGCTGCGCGCCTGCGGCTTCTACGAGCCGCCGGACCTGGTGCCCGGAAACGTGACGATCATCAGCCAATCGGGCTCGGTGTTCTCGGCCATGCTCCATAACGATCGCCGGCTCCTGTTCAACCTGGTCGTGTCGATCGGCCAGTCGCTCGTGACGACCGCCGCCGACTACCTCCACTACGCGCTCGGCAGGGAGAGCACCCGGGCCGTTGGGATGTTCCTCGAGACGGTGCGCGACGTGGCTGGGTTCCGAGCGGGCCTTGACCTGGCGGCGAAGCGCGATATCCCCGTAGTTATCCTCAAGGTCGGTCGCGAGCCCCTGTCGGCGGAGCTGGCCGCCGTGCACTCGGGGGCGCTTGCCGGCGAGGACGGGGCCTACCAGGCGCTGTTCGAGACGCACGGCGTGCTCCGAGTCGACACCCTCGATGAGATGGCCGACACGCTCGAGCTGCTCGTGGCCGGGCGCCGGGCCGGCCCCGGGGCGCTCGCCTCGATCCACGACTCCGGCGGCGAGCGGGCCATGTTCATCGACGCGGCATCGGCCGCCGCGGTCGAGTTCGCCGAGATCTCGGACGACACCGTCGCCCGGCTGGCGGCGGTGCTCGAGCCCGGTCTGCCGCCCGTGAACCCTCTCGACGCGTGGGGCACGGGGAACGCGTCGGGCGAGATCTACCTCGAGTGCTCGCGGGCGCTCCTGACCGACCCCGAAACCGCGGCCTTCGCTTTCGTGGTGGACCTCACGGCGGAGGAGAGCCGGCAGATGGGCTACGTCGACGTTGCGACGCAGCTGTACCCGGAGGCCCGGAAGCCGGTGGCCTTGCTCGGCAACCTTGCCAGCGCCGTCGACCGGGCCGACGCGAACGAGCTGAGGGACGCCGGTATCCCCGTCCTAGAAGGAACCGCGACCGGACTCGCCGCGTTCCGGCACCTGTTCGAGTACCGCGACTACCGCGCGCGGCATCCGGTCGAAGCTGCGTCGCTCGTCGCGCCCTGGGTGCGCGATCGATGGAGGCGGCGCCTGTCCTCGGGCGAGCGGATCGACGAGGTCGAGGGGCTCGCTCTCCTGGCCGACTACGGAGTGCCGGTTGTCGGGGCCGCCCGTGCCGCGAGCGAGGAAGAGGTCCTCGGGGCGGCCGAGCGCCTTGGCTGGCCCGTCGCGCTCAAGACCGCGGCGACGGGGATCCAGCACAAGTCCGACGCTGACGGCGTGCAGCTCCAGGTCGCCGACCGTGCCCGGCTGGAGGCTGCCTACGCCGACCTGGCCGAGCGCCTCGGTCCCGAGGTGATCGTGGAACGGATGGCGCCCGCAGGTGTCGAGCTGGCCTTCGGGATCGTCCGCGACCAGCAATTCGGGCCGCTGGTTCTCGTGGCGGCCGGGGGCGTGCTGGTGGAGGTCCTGAACGACCGGCGCCTCGCCTTTCCGCCGCTGGACGAGGCGAGGGCGCGGGGGATGATCGACCGGCTCGCGGTCCGCCCGCTCCTCGACGGCGTCCGCGGGCAGCCCCCGCCCGACGTCGACGCCGTTGCCCGGGCGCTCGCCGCGCTCTCGTCCCTGGCGACCGATCTGGGCGACCTGCTCGATGCCCTCGACGTGAACCCGATCATCGCGGGGCCAGACGGCTGCGTAGCCGTCGACGCGCTGGTCGTCCTGCGCCCTTCCAGCTAGTCTGTCTCAGACTAGATCGGATTCTCGGTCGGCTCGATGCCCTCGGGCCACTTCGGGTAGTCGAAGGGGAACTGGAACGCTGAGCCGTAGCCCTTCCGCTTCCCCAGTACCTGCGCGTCGACGCGCGGGTTCTTCGCGAAATCGAAGACGTGCTCGAAGTTGTGCGTGTTCGCGATGCGGCCGGTCAGATAGGGCAGGTCCCAGTTGTCCGAGATGAATTTCAGCGGCGAGGAGAACTCGCCGAGCCCGTCGTCGACGTAACCCCGCTTCGCGTACGGCGAGATCACGAGCATCGGGACGCGGAAGCCGAAGCCCAGGTCGTCGACGACCGGGGGCATCACGTGGTCGTAGAAGCCTCCCCACTCGTCCCATGTGATGAAGATCGCCGTGTGCTCCCACATCGGGCTCGTCATGATCCCGTTCACGATGTCGGTGACCCAATTGTGGGAGAATACGGAGCTCCACGGCGGGTGATCGGACAGCTCGAATCGCGGCGTGATCCACGTGACGGGAGGCAAGACGCCGGCGTCGATGTCGTCGAGGAGCCGGTCGACAGGCCGGGTGTGCTCGTGCCAGAGGTCCGTGTGGAACACGTTTCCGATCCCGTTGTAGGCGTTCCAGAAGTACCCCGTCTGATAGGTGGAGGCCGAGTAGAAGGCCCAGTCGATTCCGCGCTCGGTGAGCTGCTCGCCGACCGTCTTGAACCCGAAGCAGGTGTTGTGCTTCGTAAGGTTCCCGTACTGGTCCTTCACGAAGACGAAGACGTTGTCCCCGTGCGCGTCGCAGCCCCAGCTCTTCGTGCGCTTGCCGTCCTCCCACCTCACCTCGATGTTCTCCGGGTTGTCGATCGCGCCGCCGGACTGTCCCGCGACGTGGAAGAAGTGGTTCGGGTACGAGGGCCCGAGGGCCGAGGCGAAGAAGTTGTCGGCCAGCACGTATTCGTCTGCCCACGACCAGTAGTTGGGGAGCTGGTGCCGGTCGAACTGCGAGTAGGCGAACGCCGGCCCGTAGATGCCCGTCGCGAACCCGTCGAGCTCTCCGCCGTTGAGGCAGTTGAGCGCCGCGGCCCGGTCGTGGGGGAGATCGCCGGGGAGCCACTCCGTGCACCGCACTAGCGGGACCTCCGCTCCGAGGTTCACGCCCTCGGTCGCGCCGTTCGCGCCTGGGTACTTGCCGAAGATGTTGTCGAAGCTCCGGTTCTCGAGCATCAGGTAGACGACCCGCTTGATCGGCCAGCGGGTGTCGACGGCCGAGATGACGTCGTCGACCTTCGGGATCCGGCGGCCGCCCGTGCAGGAGAAGAGCGTCGCGCCCGCCACCGCCATCGCGGAGCGAGTGAGGAACCGACGACGTGTGATGTGCTGATGTTCGACCGGCACGGCTTCCAACGCTATCAAGCGGCGCCCGGAACGATATCCTCCCCCAGCCCCCGTAGCGGGAATGGGATGCGAACGCGCAGGTTCCTCGAGATTTCATTGGCAGCCCCGGCGCTGGTGTTCATCGCGTGCGGGAGCTCGGCGTCGGATCGGGCGAGCACGACCCCATCCGGCAGCTCGATCGTGACCGCGGTGACCGGCACTCCCACGACGCCGGTCGAACCACCACCGCCTCCCGCAACGCCACTGACGACGGCAGGACCGCCGCTGCCGACCTGCGTCAACGGCTGGCGCACGCCGCCGGAGGGCACGCCGCTTCGCGACCAGCCCGTCGGCATCGTCCGCCGGACGACCGGCGTGGAGGGGCCGCTCGTCGTCACCGACATGCGGTACTTCGAGGGACCGGAGTCGCCGCCGAGCGACAAGGGCTACCTACTCGTGGTGCGCCGCTGGTACGTCAAGCTCTACGCGGCGGACGACCCCGCGTTCCAGGGCCGGTTCATCGTCGAAGCGCGCAGGTTTGGCCGTGGGCTCTCGGCCGTCGCGCCGTATCCGAGCATCGGGTTCCACTCACCCGACTGGATCGGCTTCCAGTACGAGAGCGCCGACCCCGAGCCGAAGGCGTATGCGGGCCTCCCGGGCGAGTGGTCCGGGATCCCCTACGACTTCGTGGACGGAGGCGAGGGGCTGGGCATCCCCGGGCTCCCGGCGGACGTCGCCGGCTGCCTCGACGGCACCTGATCCGCTGCGACGGCCAGCCGGTGTAGACGCCGGACCCGCGCTTGCGGAGCTCGTTGCCGATCACCACGCGCTGGATCTCGGAGGTCCCTTCCCAGATTCGGTCGACGCGGAGTTCTCGGTACAGCCGCTCGACCGGGTGCTCCCGCATGTACCCGCGGCCGCCGTGGATCTGGACGGCTCGGTCGGTCACGCGCCCGGCGGTCTTGGAGCAGACCAGCTTCACCGCCGCCGCGTCCGACCCGGCGCCCTCCTCGGTGATCGCGTAGGCGTCGCGGCGCTCGCCGCGGCAGGCCGGGCGCAGGTACTCCTCCTTTTGCGCCTCGGTCGCGTCCTTCAGCGGGATGGACGGTCGCCACGGGACGTTCCACAGCGCGCCGGTGGCCTTCCCCCACTCCTCCTCGACGAGGATCTGCTGGAACGTGTCGAGGCCCTGTCGGCTGTCCTCCCCGGCGTGGTTGATCGCGTTGAAGCCCCATTCGAGGGTCGCCGCCTTCGCCTTGGCGAGGCTCTCGGGGGTGAGGCCGTCGTGCTCCTCGCACTCAATCTCGAGCGGAATGAGGTGCTGCTCGGTGAACGCTCGGGCGCGCT
>JBQTIP010000200.1:0-2210 GCA_052388025.1 Actinomycetota bacterium | reverse complement strand
CCCCCGCAAAATAGGCGACACCTCTTGACTAACTCACCGTGCCCTACCGGGAGTAGTGCTTTACCTGTCGGGACAACACGCGTATCAGCTGGCTTTGCCCTTCAATCGGCCGTTCGAATTTTCGTCTGAATAAACGATTTGCCTTCTGATTTCGCAAAACTTACGCTAGGGCGTGTCCGACCGATAGAGGGTGACGGGCCGCGGAGCGCGGCGGAACAAATCGAATTCTGTGCCCAGGCGCACTTCCTGGCGCGATTTCGGCCAGATGCCGGGGATGAGCGTGGCGCACTTCGGGCACTGGCCGTCGTCCGTGATCCGATAGTCCAGGATCACATAGCCCAGCCGCTCGATGAGCCGGTAGCGGCAGTGGGGGCAATAGGTGTTCTCGTACTCGCCCACCCGTCCCGGCAGGTTGCCCGCGTACACATAGCGCAGTCCGGCCTCCTGCCCGATCTCGGCGCCGCGGATCAGCGTCTCGGCGGTGGTATTGTCCGGATCGGTCATCTTGTAGTCTTTGTGAAACGCCGTCACGTGCCAGGGGATGTCGGGTGAGATCGAGGCCAGGTACCGGGCAGCGTCCATCAGTTCGGCGTCGCTGTCGTTGAAGCCGGGGATCGTCAGCGTGACCACCTCCAGCCAGAAGCCCAGGTCGTGCACCATCTTGAGGCTGTCGAGCGTGTTCTGCAAGACCCCGCCCAATTTGCGGTAGTTCTTGTCCGACATGGATTTGAGGTCAATCTTGTAGCCGCTGACGTACGGGCGGATGTACTCCAAAGTCTCGCGCGTGGCGTTCCCGTTCGAAATATATACGCACTTCAGCCCCGCTTGCACCGCCGCTTTGAACACCGCTACCGCCCACTCGGACGTGATCAGCGGCTCGTTGTACGACGAGCCGACGAGTTTCGCGCCCTGCTGTTTGGCGTAGGCCGCCATCTTCTGCGGCGTGACCTCTTGGGGGTGAGCCCCGGCCAGTTCGGAGGCCGGGTCGCGGAGGGCCTGGCTCGTGACCCAGTTCTGACAATAGGAACAGTGGAAGTCGCATCCCAGCATCCCGAAAGTCAACGTGTCCGAGCCGGGATAAACGTGGAAGAACGGCTTCTTTTCGGTGGGGTCACACTGCAGCGCGCCGACGTAACCCCACGGCACTTTCAGGACGCCGTCGTCGTTGAAGCGCACTTTGCAGATGCCGCGCCGCCCGGGGCGGATGAGGCAGCGATGGCCGCAGGCGTAGCACGTCAGCGAACCGTCAGTGTGCTTAGTGTACAACTCGCCTTCGGCGGTGAGGCTGTCCAGAAGTTGTTCGAGAGTGACCGTTGCCATACCCCTCCACGGGAAAGATGCCCGTTCCGAGGACGATTATAGCACCGATGCCGCGCCCCTCCCCAACCAATGTCAAACTGGCCGGCGGCGGGGGAGAGGCGCTGGGGAAGGGTATAATCATCTGCATGCTCGACTTCACTCTCGTCATCCAGGCGGGCGGCAAGTCCACGCGCATGGGCGTAGACAAGGCCTTCGTCCGCGTCAGCGACCGCCCGCTCATCGAAGACATCCTGGAGCAAACGCGCGGCCTCGGCGCGGAGACCATCATCGTCACGAACCAGCCGGACGACTATCGCTATCTCGGCCTGCCGCTCGTCGGCGACCTCCTGCCGGACAAGGGCGCGCTCGGCGGGCTGTACACGGCCATCCACGCCGCGGCGTACCCGTACGCCCTCGTCATCGCCTGCGATATGCCCTTCGTCAACCGGCGCCTGCTGGACTACATGCTCGCGCTGGCCCCGGACTTCGACGCCGTCGTCCCGCGCCTGAACGGCGAAGTCGAGCCGTTCCGCGCGGTGTACTCCAAAGCCTGCCTCGGCCCGATCCGCGCCGCGCTGGACGCGGGCAAGATGCGCGTCATCAGTTTCTTTCCCGACGTGCGCCTCCGTTTCCTCGACGAGCCGGAGATCGAGCGTTTCGACCCGGAGCATCTGACCTTCTTCAACGTCAATACGCCGGAGGACTTGGAGAGAGCGAGGGAGTTGGCGAGAGAGGGACGGAGGACGATGGACGGAGAACGAAGGACGAAGGACGGATGACCAAAGAGATGGGTTGGGCGAGAGGCCACCTGGACAAGTGGGGCCCACGCCGTAAAACCTGAGGAAAGTTACGGCCTCACCGCTGAGTGAGGCCGTAGGCATAGCGCAGAAATTGGATACTTGACTTCGGAT
>JBQTIP010000199.1:0-6124 GCA_052388025.1 Actinomycetota bacterium | reverse complement strand
CCGGCCACACGTCGGTGACGCTCAGCTGATTGAAGAGGAACGAGCCGCCGACGAGGGCGAACAGCAGTCCGAACACCAGCGAGAGCGGGTCGAGCTCGTGTCGGTTCATCCCTTGCCGCCATCCTTGACTCGACGCTCCTTCTTGGAACGCTCCTCCTTCTCGCTCCGATGTCGGCCGGCCACTCGGTACACGGAGATGGAGCCGATGCCCGCCCGTAGGTACAGGACCAACTGCACATCCCCCGTCGACGGTCCGATGACGCGGTCGACCGTGAGATCGAAACCGCGCTCGGCGTTCCTGAGGACCTGGAGCGCGCCGGCTCCCACGTCGCCGACGATCTGGACCCGAGCGTCCCGAGGGACGATCACGTTGATGCCGCCCACGCCCACGGAGGCCTCGAACGAGACCGGACGGCTGTCGAGCCGGAGCCGGGAGAGATCGATGATCATGTTTCCCGCCACCCGCCGGTACACGGTGGGGACCTCCTGCGCCGAGACGGGTTGCTGGTACAGAGCGCCGAAGCCCCCTTCCAGCGGCACGCGGATCACGCTGGCGGCCAGCACGGCCGGCAGCAGGAGCGTCCCCACGAGGATGAGCCAGCGGGCCCGGCCCCAAACGGCGCCGGCCAGGAGCCCGACTGCGAGGACGGTTAGCGACAACGCGACGTGCTGGCCGATCGTGAGCCCGACAATGTCCAAGTTGTCCAGCGCGGCGGCGATCGCCGCGACCAGCAACACCGCTCCGATCGTGAGCCACCCGAGCGGGGAGCGGGGGCGACGACGTCTCTCTGGCGCCGGCGCCGCCACACCTGGACCCGGCTCCCGGTCCAAGTAGTCGGGCTCGTCGATCCGGGCCGTCGAGGCCGGCTCCACCGGCACCCGCGCCCCCGTCGGCGTCTCACGCTGCGCGTCCCGCTTGAACAGGATGACTCCGAGGCCGATCAGGAGGAAGGCCAACACGACGCCCGGCCGCCAGAGGCCGAACTCCCCTGCGAGCAGCACGGTCGCCAGCATCAAGAGACCGATGCCGACCCACGACGGCGCGTTCGGGAATCGCCGCAGAAGCCGTTGCCCGGCCGAGTCCGGAAGGTCGGCGCGAGGGACGATCCACCAAAGGAGCAGGTACACCAGGACGCCGAGGCCGCCCACGATCGTGAACAGGACGAACGCGATGCGGAAGAAGACCGGTCGAATGCCGGAGTAGTCGGCCAGGCCGCCCGCGACGCCCGCGATCAGCCGGTGGTTGGCGCGGCGCCTGAGCCGGCGCGGGCTCGGCTCCTCGTTCACGCCCACATCTTCCCCGCGTCCCCAGAGGCGCGCCATCGGGAATGACCCCAGGAAAACCCTGAGGGCGGGCTCCTCACGTTCAGGGGAATGCCCGATCGCCGACACCGAGCCTCCCGTGAGAAC
This sequence comes from Actinomycetota bacterium, assembly GCA_052388025.1. Classification (GTDB taxonomy): domain Bacteria; phylum Actinomycetota; class UBA4738; order UBA4738; family HRBIN12; genus JBQTIP01. The sequence goes on along the minus strand of JBQTIP010000199.1, from coordinate 4,714 downwards.
ATCGGTCCGTGGCTTCCAGGGCCGGCACCCACAGGAGGATCGTCAGGACCCGACTGCGGAGGAGCAGCGGCGATCACGTCCTGACCGGGGTGGCCGGGGGGATCGGAGAGCGCCTCGGCATCGACCCCGTGGTGGTCCGCCTCGCCTTCATCGTCCTCGCGATGGCGGGGAGCGCGGGGATCCTCTTGTATCTGCTCGCGCTCGTCGTGGCAGCGCCGCCCCGGCAGGACGTCCGCTCCACTCAGGCACCGCGCACCAGCGCCCGCCAGGCCTTCGCGGTTGGTCTCGTCGTGCTGGGCGCCATGCTGCTGCTGCGCGAGGCGGGCTTCTGGTTCGGCGACAGGCTCGTCTGGCCGGTCGCGCTCGCCGTCCTCGGCTCAGCCGTCATCTGGACCCGCAGCGACGACACCGAGCGCACCCGCTGGGGCAGGCTCGTCGCTCGCCTGCCCGGGAACACCTCGCACGCTCTCGCGGGCAAGGCTCCGCGGCTGCGCCTGGCGGCGGGAGTCGTGCTGATCGCCGCCGCGCTGGTCGCGTTCCTGTCGGCGAACCGCGCGGTGGACATCACGCAAAACGCCCCGCTCGCGGTTGCGGCGGCCGTAATGGGACTCGCCGTGATCCTCGGCCCCTGGATCTGGAGGCTCGGGCGCCAGCTCGCCGAGGAGCGACGCCAGCGCATCAGGTCGGAGGAGCGGGCGGAGGTCGCCGCCCATCTCCACGACTCCGTGCTCCAGACGCTCGCCCTCATCCAGCGCACGGGCGAGCCCCGTGAGATGGCGAGCCTCGCGCGCGCCCAGGAGCGCGAGCTCCGGACGTGGCTGTACGGGCGCGCCAGGGCGATCGACCACAACCTGCTGAGCACCGCCATCGACGCGGCGGCGGCCGAGGTGGAGCGCTCGCACCGCGCGACGATCGAGGTCGTCACCGTCGGCGACTGCAGGTTGGACGACGGGCTCCGGGCGCTCGTGCACGCTTGTCGGGAGGCGATGATCAACGCCGCGAAGCACTCCGGCGCGAGGAACGTCTCCGTGTACGTCGAGGTCGAGCCGGACGCCGTGGCCGCCTACGTCCGCGACCAGGGGGCCGGGTTCGATCCCGACCTGGCTCCGCCCGACCGGCGCGGTATCTCGGAGTCGATCGAGGGGCGCATGGCGAGGAACGGCGGCTCGGCGCTCGTCGTGACCGCCCCCGGACGGGGCACCGAGGTGCAGATCCGGGTTCCGCGGAGGAGCGCGTGAGCGGCGGTCGCATTCGCACCTTCCTGGTCGACGACCACCACCTCTTCCTTTCCGGCGTGAGGTCGGAGCTCGGCGACGCCTTTGAGATCGTCGGGGGGGCTAGAGACGTGCCGTCGGCGATCGAAGGGATACGCGCTTCCTCGCCCGACGTCGTTCTCCTCGATGTTCACCTGCCCGACGGAGGGGGCGTCGCCGTGATCGATGCCGTGTCCTCGACCCATCCAGACGTCCGGTTCCTCGCGCTCTCGGTGTCCGACGCCGCCGATGACGTCATCGCCCTGATCCACGCCGGCGCCCGAGGCTACGTCACGAAGACCATCTCCCCGGCCGATCTGGCGGACGCGATCCGTCGCGTCCACGAGGGCGACGCGGTGTTCTCGCCCCGGCTGGCCGGGTTCGTGCTCGACGCGTTCGCGGGGATCGCGCCCGCGAAGGCGGACCCGGAGGTAGGGCAGCTCACGGCGCGTGAGCGCGAGGTGCTGCGGTACATCGCCCGCGGCTATGCGTACAAGGAGGTCGCCCGCAAGCTCCACATCTCGGTGAAGACCGTCGAGACTCACGTCTCGGCGGTGCTGCGCAAGCTCCAGCTCTCGAGCCGCTACGAGCTCACGAGGTGGGCGACCGACCGGCACCTCGTGTAGCGACGCCGGTCATCTGCAGCGAGGGCTACGCGTCGCCGTCCGGTCACCTATGTGAATCGGAGCTTCATGACGAAAACGTCGCGGTCTCCGGCGTTCACCTGTCCCTCGAACGTGCCGTGGGTGAGCCCGGTCAGATACACGCCCGAGGCGTCGAGCGCCACCGCGAGCGCCTCGTCGTGGTCGGGCGTCCCTAGCTGCCGGGTCCAGTCCTCGGCGCCGTTGGCCCGGTACTTGCGAACCCAGCCGTCGGTCTCCCCCAGCAAGATCTGGTCCACGAAAGCTCCGTCTGTGGTCCCCGCGACGTGGACCCCGCTCGGGACCGCCGCGACCGCGGCCGCTCCGTCGGTGCCCGGCGTCCCGAACTGGCGCGTCCAGACGTGCACCCCATCCGCGTCGTACCTGCGCAGGAAGGCGTCCGCGCCGCCGAGGCCGACCTCGCCGCCGAGCGCGCCGCCGGCCGTCCCGGCCACGAAGACGCCTGTCCCCCGCACGTCGACCCCTGCCGCCTCATCGTCCCCGGCGGTCCCGAACCGGCGGGTCCATCCCCGGTCGCCGTCGGCCTCGTAGCGGCGAAGGAAAGCGTCGAGGCCACCGCTCCCACTGCCCGCGAAGGCCCCGCCCACCGAGCCGGAGACGTACACCCCCCCGTCCCCAGCCGCGATGCCGAGCGCCTCGTCCGACCCCGCCGACCCGAACTGCCGCGTCCAGGCCAGCCGACCGCTCACGTCGTAGCGGCGGACGAACGCGTCCACGCCTCCTCGCCGGGACTGTCCGCGGAACACACCGTCGGTCCGGCCGGCGACGTAGACGCTCCCGCCGCGCACCTCGATCGCCAGGGCCTGGTCCGTGCGCCTCGTCCCGAACTGGCGCGTCCAGGCCACCGATCCGTCCGGCCGATACCTGCGGACGAAGGCGTCGGTGCCACCCACCTGGGTCTGGCCGGGGAGCCTCCCGTCGGTGAAGCCGGCCACGTACACGCCGGACCCGCCGGCCGCAAGCGCCAGGATCTGGTCGACGCCGGAGGTCCCGAACTGGCGCGTCCAGAGCGGGCTGCCGTCCGCGGCATACCTGCTCACGAAGGCGTCCGATAGGCGGTGGTGCTCCTGCCCCGGGAGCGCGAGGTTCGTGAACCCGCCCACGTATGCGCCGCCGGAGGAGCCGACGGCGATCGCGTTCCCGACATCAAGGCGTGTCGTGCCGAGCTGGACCGTCCACTCGACCTCCGGCGCGACCCCGATCGCCCCGCAGTGGACGTGCGCGACGAGGCAGTCGGCCACGAGCTGGTCGAGCCGCGGCTGCTGCCACGCGTTCCAGAAATCCGAGTGGAACGTGAAGTACGAGCCGCTCGCGAGCGAGAGCGCGACGGTCCCGTCGGAATTGAGCGGGTTCATCACCCCGTAGTGGATCCGCTGACTGAGCCTCGGCAGGACGTGCCCGAAGCCGGCCGGGCACGCGCCGTTCACCGGGTAGACGACGTGCTCGCGAGTGAGCCCGACGCCGTCCCAGCAGCTCGGCATGTCGACGATCCCCACGACGCCGTCGACGAAGCTGTACGCCGCGTACGGCGTGCAGTCGTACGGCCGTTCCATCCGCGGCGTCTTCACGTTCTTCGTTTCGCCGCAGAACCAGTCGGCATGCGGGTTCTCGGCCGCACCCCTCGCCTGCGGGTTCCCGCCCACGATCTGAAGCCCGGCCGGGATCGTCTCCACGTCGGCGTTCGCCTCGCCCAGGTAGTAGATCCGCATGACGAGCGGCGTGAGCTGCACGCCGTTCAGATACGCGGCCGGCGCCCAGTACCCGGCCGTGTCGCTCGGTACCGCGCACGTCGTCTGCCCCGCGAGCAGCGACGCCTGGCTCGAGAAGGCATCGGTGGTGGTGTTCCCGAAGAAGTCGTGGAGGTGCGAGGCTCCCGGCTGGCCGGGAAGGACGATCGGATCGTCCGGCAGCGAGTGGGAGTACCCGCATCGCACGACGAACTGACCGATCGCCGGGCCGTCCGCTCGAGCCGGAGCCGCCATCGATGCGACCACGATCAGGCAGAGCGCGGCGGCACCTCTCCTCAACCCAGGAGTCACTCCTCAGCCGGGTCGGGGTGGGCTAGCACCTGCGAGGTCTGGCGTTCCCGGTACTTACGCAGGCTCTTCCCGACGTCGTCGTGGCGGAGCGCGAGGATGCTCGCGGCCAGCAGGGCGGAGTTCACCGCGCCGGCCTCGCCGATCGCGAGAGTGCCCACCGGCACGCCCGCCGGCATCTGAACCATGGACAGCAGCGAGTCGAGGCCCTTCAGCGACTTCGACTCCATCGGTACCCCGAGGACGGGCAGCGTGGTCTTCGCCGCCACCGCCCCCGGCAGGGCGGCGGCGCCACCCGCCGCCGCGATGATCACCTCGATCCCGCGCTCCTCAGCGCCGGAGGCGTACTCGGCCAGCTCGTCGGGCGTTCGATGGGCCGAGAGCACGCGCGTCTCGAACCCGATCCCGAGCGACTCCAGGGTCTCGGCCGCATGCCGCATCGTCTCCCAGTTCGAGCGCGAGCCCATGATCACGCCGACCAGCGGACCCACCATCGACTCCCTCCTCGGACCGAGTGCCCCTTCGGGTCCAACTAGACCATGAAACTCGTCGGTGGGTCTGCCATCGACAGGATCGGACGGTCGATCGCGAACGGCGCGATGTCCCGGCCGGTCCGGCCGTCCACGGCCAGCTCCGCGAGCGTCCGCCCGATGACCGACGCGAACTTGAACGCGTGGGCCGCCCCCTGCGCGACGAAGACCCCCGGGCTGCCCGGCAGCTCATCGATCACGAAGTCACGGTCGGGCGTCATCGTGTAGAGGCA
>JBQTIP010000198.1:0-26735 GCA_052388025.1 Actinomycetota bacterium | reverse complement strand
GGCCGGACGTGCGGCCCCGGGAGGAAGCGACCCCCCGCTGCCTCCCGGGGAACCGCAGGGGCTGGTGGGGCCGCCGGTCTCGCTCCGAGATCCGGGGCGGTGCGGCGATCAGTCGTCGCCCCACCGGACCGGGAGGGAAGGGCCTCGCGAGCGGTGACCGACCTCCGGGCCTCGTGGGCAGCAGGCCCGTGAGCGGTCCAGGCGGTGCCCGCCGAGGGCCTGGTACGTGCCGAGGACCACAACCGTCCCGAGGAGGAAGCCGCCCGCCACGTCGGTGAACCAGTGCACCCCCAGGTAGATCCTGGAGAAGCCCACGGCCAGGATGATTGCGGTCACGCCGAGGAAAGCGGCCGCTCGGATCGCGAACCTGCTCGTGATCCCCGCGACCAGCAGCGGCAGCATCCCGTAGAAGCCGACGCTCGCGATGACGTGGCCGCTCGGGAACGAGGGACCACGCCCACGCACGAGCGTCAGCAGCTCGGGGCGGGGCCGGTCGACGGCCGCCTTCAGAGCCCACTCGACGAGTGGGTTCAACGCAAACGCGACGACGACAACGAAGAGCACGACCCGGCAGCGCCGCGTGATCAACGTCCACGTCGCCAGAACCACACCCAGTGCGCCGATCACGTAGCGGGTCCCGAGGCGCGACACCCACGCCAGCGCCTCGTTCAGCCAGGTCCCCCGCAAGCCGATCACCCATCGCTGGACGGGCCGGTCCACGCGGAGCAGCAGGGGATCGGCGAACGCCGCGAGCAGCGCGAGGGCGACGAAGCCCACGGCGCAGAGGACGAGGAGGGCATAGGCGGCGCGCCTGCTGCGGAAGATGGCCTTGATCCACTCGGTCCCGGCGTGGACTGGACCGTTCCGGACCGCTGTTGCCGCTCCAGGGTCGGTCGAACGCTTCAACGCAGACATCCTTCAAGGTCGTATGTCACCCAAGCACCGTAACAAAGCGATGGCGAATCGTTGGTTCGGGTGGGCATCCGAGCCGCCTCCCAACGCGGTCGGCGGCGGGATGTTCAACAGCCCCAAACGTGGGGGGCGTTCTCTGAGTGACGCCCGTCAGCCGTGTGCCACGATGAGCATGTAACCCAGGGTCTTGTCCGCAACCGCTTCGCTCGCGAGCCCGAGGAGGCGCTGGCCGAGATCGAGCAATCCCGGTGGGACGCCCACGGTCGAGAGGTCGACGAGACCTGTCGCCGCCGCCCCTTGGAGCAGTGCCAGCCTCCTACGGGCCTTCGCGATCATGTCGGAGAGCGCGGTGGGGTGGTCCTCGACGAGCGTCGGACGGAACCCCGCCTCCTCCAGCGCCACGACATACCCCTCCCGCGGCAGCGCTCCGGCCGCGCACGCGATCCATCCGATGAGGGAGGCGAGCTCCTCGGGCAAGGCGCCCTCCAACATCACGTCCGAGACCGCTACCCCGCCTCCGCGCGCGGTAACGCGGCGAAGCTCCGAGAGGGCCCAGGCCTTGTCCGGCAGCACCGAGAGTGTGCACTCGACGATGGCACCGTCGAACGAGCCCTCCCGGAACGGGAGCCACTCGGCGTCTGCCATCGCAAAGCTCCCCGCGCGCTCCTCCGCCCACCAGGCTGTGGAGAGATCGATCCCGACGGGGCGAAGGCCCCGAGCAGCGGCGCGGTCGCGCGTCGTCCCGGGGCCGGACCCGAGATCGAGGAGCCTCGCCCCCGCCGGCAAACCGAGCGCGTCGAGGGCCCGGTCGGTCAGGGCCACACCTCCCGGATGCAACGCGTCCCCCACGAGGAGGCGAACGCCGGGGTGGCACCATAGCTCGGCGCAGCACGCCTTGAGAGCCTCGGGATCGTCGGCCGGACGGCCGGCAGGGGAGCGTGTGCGGGTGGGTCGACTCATCGGCGCGGCTGCGGGCGGTGGTTGGGGGCGAAGCGGTACAGGGTGTTGTAGACGCAGAACGGCACGATCCGCCCGTCCGGCAGGGCTTCCTGGATGCAGCAGCGCGATGCCCTGTCCACGTCGAAGGTGAACCGGTCCATGAACCCCTCGATGGTCACGGCGAAGATGTGCTCTGGCAGATCCTCGACCGCTCCCATCTCTGAGAGCAGCGGCCCACAGGCGCACGCGAACGCCTCGGCCTGTCCCTGCGACCCGGCGGGGTTCGACTTCGAGAACAGCTTCAGCAGCGTGTCCCGCATCTCGTCGGCATCCTGCCGGAAGGCCCTCGACAGGTTGGGCATCGCCGTGTTCGACACGTAGTCGAGGTAGGCCTCGACCGGGACCAGGCGGCTCACAGGCGTGACTTTGCCGTCCTGCACGTACGCATAGGTCGCGGCCGTGCAGATGGGGTCGCAGCAGGGGATCGGGATGAAGTCGTCTCGTTGGAAGATCCCCGAGTCTCGGTCGATGGCTCCGATGACGGCGGCCACGTCCACGCGGTCCGCGGGGTCGAACGGGACGAACCGACCCTCGCCGAACTCGGGCTGCAGCGACACAGCCCGCACCGCGGGATGCTGGGCGCCGAACCGCACCAACTCACCGACCTGGTTCAAGTTCACGTCCGCCAGGACTGTGGCAACGAGGACGACCCGCCCTCCGGCCGCCGCCAGGTTCTCCAGGGCTCGAAGCTTGACGTCGAGCAGCTCGGCTCGCCCACGTAGCCGTTCGTAGATATCGGGGGTGAGCCCATCGAATTGCAGGTACACGAGCATGTCGCGCTCCGCGATGGCACGAGCGAATCCGGGGTCTCGGGCCACGCGGACCCCGTTCGAGTTCACGATGACGTACCGGACGCGTGCCGACGCCACCCGGTCGGCGATCTCCAAGAACCGGGGATGCAGGGTGGGCTCGCCGCCGGACAGCATGACCACGTCCGCCGAGCCACCCTCGGCCCGAAGCAGCGCGCGCACCATCACGTCCACATCCTCGAGGGAGGCGTGGCGGACGTGGGCCTCGCCTGCGAAGCACGCAGGGCACTCCAGGTTGCAGGCCTCGGTGATCTCCAGGACGGTCACGCAGCCGTGCTGCCGGTGTTCCGGGCAGAACCCGCAGTCATACGGACAGCCTTGCAGCGACGGCGTGGCTGCGAAGGCGGGCTTGCGGCCCGGCCGGATGAACTTCCTACTCCATGCGTACCACTCCGCGTCCGAGCAGACGAGCGCCTCCGTCCGGCCGTGGTCGGGGCAGGTGCGCGCAAGGTAGACGCGGCCATCCCGCTCCAGATGTGCGGCCGGCAAGGTCCGCAGGCAAGTGGGGCACAGCGAGGTCGTCGGCGAGGACGTCACGGGGGGTGCGGCGCTAAGCGACGGCTCCTTCGATCGCCTGTCCACCTTGGCTCCTTGCTTGTCGGTTCGAGGATCCATCTAGGTTGGACGCGGTTTCCCGCGAGCGTATTCCGCGAGCGCCGGAGAGCCCGCCTGGGAATCGGGCGTAAGGAAGTGGTGGTCGAGCCCGGTGAGATGGGCGAAGAGGCCGATGCCGCGGCTCACGACCGGCGCGATCAAGATGGCTCAGTGTCCACCCTCAGATCTGTCACGAGCTGGAGCGAGCGCTTCCGCCGCAGCTGTACGTGGGGGCCAGCGCCCTCCTACCGGTCTCGGCGGCCCCGGGCCCGGCGGAAGACCACGCAGCACCGGCCCGGCTCCGCCTCGAGTTCCGCGGTGAGTCTGTCGGTCCCCAAGCCGGCCAGCACCCCCTCCATGAACCACAGGTTCACACGGCAGACCAGGTCCTGGTGCTCCCGGGCCAGGGCATCGAACGGGCAGTTGCGGAGCCGGATCTCGCCCTCCTGGAGGCTTGGCTCGAACCCGTAGCGACCGAGGACCAGCCGGGCCGCCTCGAGCTGCAGCAGGATCCCGGCGCGGGGACCGGCGAGCTGGCCGGCATCGGCCGCCAGGACCCGGCCGGCGTCCCGGGCGCCCTCCCTCAGGGCCGACGGGCCGGCCCCCCGCCTGAATCCCTCGATCAGGAGCCTGGCCAGGAGCTCGTAGCTCCGCTGCGGCAGGCTGACTTGGAGCTGGAGTGCGGACCGCCGATGCACCTTCGAGGGGCGGCCGGCCCCGGGCCCGCTCCGTCCGGACAGCCGCCGGTAGCCGGCCTCCAACAGTCCCATCTCCACGAGCTTGTCGAGGTGAAAGGCAGCCAGGGCCCGGCTCACGTGCACGGCCTTGGCGGCCTCCTCCCGGCCCACGTCGTAGGACTGCTCCGCGACGTACTGGTAGAGCGCTCGGCGAACGGGCTCGTCGAGGAGGGCGATCCCCGCGATCTGCCGCTCGAGATCGGGATGCATCGCGGGCAAATCTAACACACACATCCACTTATGAAAGTGAGGTGCGGCGGCCACCAACGAGGTTGCGTTAACGCGCGGCCGGAATATAAAATTGAGGGTCGCTAGCGATAGAAAGGAGCGCGGCATGTGTCTGTCCTGCGGATGCGGTGAGCCGGACGCCGACCACGGCGACTCCCGGCACGTCACGATGGAGGTCCTGAGGAAGGCGGCCGAGGCGGCCGAGATCTCTCCCCAGGAAGCGGCCGACAACATCAAGGCTACTCTGGCCAAGGCCTAGGGAGGTCTGGGGGGAGCCCCCGGCCCTTTCTTGCTGGGGGCTCCCTCTCCCTCTCCGGATGGAGCTGCCGTGTCACTGCTCCGGTATCGCTCGCCGAGCGGCGAGGAGCGTTTCTGGACCTTGAAGGAGGTCGTCCAGGGTAAGCCCCTCGGCCACCCGAGCCACGCGATGTTCGTCCACTTCCCCGCGGCTTTCTACGTCGGCGCGCTCGCGCTCGACGTGCTCTCCCGCCTCGGCACGTTCCCCGCGGCGCCGCTCGCCTCGACGTGGCTCTTGATCGGGGCCTTCGTCGGCTCCGCGTTCGCGGTCACCACGGGGCTCGTGGACTGGTGGGGGATGGTGCCGGGCTCGCGCAAGCGCCGGTGGGCAACGAGGCACATGCTCCTGCAGCTCGCGGCCCTCGCGATCTTCGCCCTGAACTTCGCCGTTCGGTGGTCCGGCCGCCACCGGGCCGAGGCCGACGTCCTGTGGGTCGCTCTCGACGCGATCGGCGTCGCCGTCCTCATCGTCGGCCAGTGGATGGGAGGCGTCCTCGTCTACGAGATGGGGATGCGGGTGAGTACCGCGACGGAACGCTAACGTGGGTTCGCGGACACGAGCACCTAGCGATGGCCAAGACGTTGATCGCAGGTCTGGGTCGGCCTCGAGCTCCCCGGGGTCCCCCCGCGACGGCCCCTTTCGCGCATCCAGGTGGGCTGCTGGGAGGATCGGAAGAGCTGGCGCTCGCGCACGCCGAGATCCTCGGTTGGCTCGAAGGACTCTTCCAGGGGGCCCACCTCGCCCTGCAGGCTCGGTCGGCCGCGACGACGAGCGAGCGGTCGGAGCCTCCGACTCCCGAACCGCAAAGGCCCTCCGGGGGGGAGCCGCCGGACCCTCGGTATCTGTGAGCGGCCACCTATCGGGGGCGGCTCGTCTTCGCTGGCCGAGGTCCCGCCGGTGATGGTAGCGGTGGGGACCTTTAGGGCCTCAGGCCCCGAAGATCCGGGTGTCGGGATGGAACGCCGCCCAGTCGAACCAGAAGCTCTCGGTGGCGATCACACGATCGAGCTGGCTCCCGGCCAGCGGCCCCTCCACCGAGAGCCCGAAGATGTCCCAGACGCTGCCGGTCTCCAGGTCGACGATCCCGCCCCGCTCCGCGCGGAACGTCAGGCGCCGCCCGTCGACGCTGGGGCTGAACGTGCCGGTGGCGCCGACGTCGCTGGAGTCGGCGATGCTCGCCTCGTCGAGGGCGGACGCCGTCCCCGCCTTCCAGAAGACCACGAGAGGCCGGCCGCCGACGGGCTCCTCCACGACCGCCCAGTCGCCTACTACGGCATCGCGGAGCTCCGCGTAGGGGAACGCGACGACGTCGTCTCCGATCTGCACGCCGACGACGCGGGCCTTCGGGGGAAGCCGCGGGTCGAGGTCGCCATCGAAGGCGAACGGGAACGAATCGGGGTCGTCGTAGTTCTCGTATGGGTTCGTGCCGTACGGGCGCTGGGATCCGGTCTCGGTCGACAGCACCTTGCCGTCAGGGTGAGCGGCGCGCCAGTCGCCCCACGAGACGAGCTGCACGGGCACCCACTCGAGCTCCATGCCGAGGAGGGGGCCCTGGACGGCCCGGCCGAGGGCCTGGGGCCAGAGCGAGTTCGTCTGCCGGTCGTACATCACGAGGTTCGAGCGGTACAGCTTGCCGGAGGTCCCGAAATCCAGCAGCTCGCCGTCGACCGTCGGGCGCTCGAAGCCGATCCCGGTGTTGCAGAGCGGGCAGTAGGTGACGACGACCGGCACCCCGCCGACGGTGTCGTTCACGATCTCGTGCCAGGTCATGATCTGGGCGGGATAAGCCCGCGCGTCCCCGTTCAGCTCGATGGCGAGGACCGGCTCCCGAGGGTCGAGGAAATCGGCCTCCGCGGGGGACAGGAAGGCCGGGTCGTCGATCGCAGGGATGCCGTCTGGTGGGAGGAGCGTCTGGATCTCGTTCGGGTCGACCCGGGGATTGGGCTGCTCGGCCGCGGACGCGCTCGGGGAAAGCGTCGCGCCGGCGGCCCCGGATTCGACCGCGGCAGGGCCCCCGGCCCGGGCACACGCGGCCAGGAACAGGACCCCGGCTGCGAGCAGGACCATCCCCGACGGCATTCGGACCGGTGACGAAGCCCGGTGTCTCGTTCTCATCACCCAGTGGGACGCCCGAGCGGTGCCTCTGATTCCCACCCGGGAATCAGGTGGATGGTTCGGGCGTCCTAACCGGTTGAGCGTATCGGTGGATGCCAACGAGGAGTTCCTGCGGGCGACGCTTCCGGCCATGGACCTGGTCTACAACATCGCACGCCGCGTGGTGCCACGGAGCGAGGACGCCGAGGACCTCGTCCAGGAGACCTACCTCGCCGCGTTCAAGGCGTGGGGCGAGCACCGCCGCCCCCGCAAGGTGGAGCCATGGCTCGCGACGATCTGCCTGAACATCGCACGCTCGGCGTTCCGGCACCGCGCGCGCCGGCCCCGTGAGATGCCGCTGGAGGAGGTGGCCGGGGTCGATGCGGGGATCGATATCGAACGGGAAGCCATCGCCGCGATCGACAGGGGAGCGCTGTATCGGGCCATGTTGGCGCTGCCGGAGGAGCAGCGGGTCGCCATCGCCCTCGTCGATCTGGCCGGGCTCACCACGATGGAGGCCGCGAAGGTGATGCAGACCCCCCGCGGCACCGTGCTGTCGCGGCTGCACCGAGGGCGGAGGGCGCTCGCCTCCCTGCTCAGAGCCGAGGTCGAGGAGCTCGAGCCGTGATCGGCCGCCGCAGGGCCCACGATCCGGAACGCCACGCCGCCGCGTACGTCTCGGGCGAGTTGTCCGGCCGCGCCCGCCGGTGGTTCGAGGTCCACCTCCTCGAGTGCGAGGACTGCTGGCGGGAGGTGCGCGTCGGACGGGAGGGCCGGCGGATCGCGGAGCGCGTTCGGGAGCTCGCGCCGCCGGGGCTCCGGGACGACGTCCGCGCCGCGGTATTGCTCTCGGAGAGCCGGTCGCGACGCCGCCTCCCCTCCTTCCTCGGGGTCGTGGTCCTCGTGACCCTCGTCGGCGGGACGGTGGTGGGCCTGACCTCGCTCCGTGGGGAACGGCAGCCTGTCGCCATCGAGGCCGCACTCGCGAGCTACCGCTCGGGCGCCACCCTCGGGCTGGAGCCCGCCCGGGAGGCGCCCGACCTCAGTGCCGACGGCCTGCAGCTCGTGTCGAGCGGGCGGGCCTCGCTAGGCGAGATCGAGGCCGACGCGTTCGCGTACCGGGACGCGTCCGGAGCCAAGGTGCTCGTGCTCCTGAGTTCGTCGGTGTTCCCGCAGGCGAGGGACGCGACCGAGCAATCGGGCACCCTCGGCGGATGGCACGCGCGGGACGGGGGGCTGGCGCTCCTGTGCGGCAGCCGTCCCGTCTCCTATCTGCTCGTGGGGGAGCGTCCCTCGTTGCTGCGGGCGGTCGAGGAGGCCCTGACGGGCGATGGCGGGACGGTGGCCGTGGCGGCCGCCTGACGATCGGGAGGAAGGAGACTGAGCGGGTGTCTCAGGCGAACGCGGCGAGCAAGAGGGCCAGGCGCGAGGCGGCGAAGCTCGTTCGGGAGCGGGCGTTGCGACGCCGGGCCCGGGTCCGGCGGGTGCGGACCACGTCGGTCGCCTTCGCCGTCCTCGCGGCCGTCGTCGGGCTCGGCCTCTACATCGTGCGCACGGGCTCGGGCGGGGTGGGCTTCGCGGGCGACTTTCGCGCCGGGGGAAGGATCGACCGGCTCACGCTGCCGAAGCTCGAGGGGGGCGGAACGATCAACTACGCGCAGTTCAGCGATAGGCCGATGGTGCTCAACTTCTTCGCATCTTGGTGCCCGAACTGCATCGCGGAGATGCCCGGCTTCGAGCAGGTCCACCAGGAGCTGGGCGACCGGGTCGTGTTCCTCGGCGTCTCGCAATCCGACGCCAGGGGGGCGAGCATCGACCTCGCACACGAGACCGGGATCACGTATCCGGCGGGCTTCGACCAGCAGGGGGCGTTCTTCAACGCGGTCGGGACGACGGGGATGCCGACGACGCTGTTCATCGAGCCGGGAGGCAGGATCGCCTACATCCAGGTCGGAGCCCTGGATCCCGCCAGCCTCAAGCAGCTCATCGGGGAGCATCTCGGTGTCTCGGCCTGATCCATCGATCGAGGCGCCGGCCCGGTCCCGCCCGGCCGTGCTGGCCGGGCTCACGGGCGGGCTGATCGGAGCGCGACGTGCTGCATCGGCCCCGCCGTCGGTCTGGCGACCGGGGCGGGAGCGGGCTCATTTCTCCTCGCCATGAGGCGATACCGGCCGCTTTTGTTCGTGATCGGCGGGCTCGTCGCCCTCGCCAGCGCCGGGGTCCTCCAGCGGAGGCGGCGGACCGTTCGTGATCGCGGGGCTGATCGAGCGGCTCTAGAGGGGCGCTCACCGTGATCGCGAGCTTTGTCGAGACGGGCCTCGCGGCCTGGTGGGCCCCGGCGCTCGCCTTCGCGGCCGGGGTCGTGTCGTTCGCGTCGCCGTGCGTGCTGCCGCTCGTGCCTGGGTACCTGTCGTTCGTCTCGGGGACGGGCGGCGGGGATCGTGCCACCCACACCTCGCGCCCGCTGGCGCCCATCCTCCTGTTCGTGGGGGGGTTCGCGGTCGTCTTCACGGCGCTGGGCGCCTTCGCCGGCGCGCTGCTACCGATCGTCCGCTCCCCGGTCGGCATTCGAGTGGCCGGGCTGATCGTCGTCGCCTTCGGCGTGGTGATGATCCTGTACGCGCTCCGGCTCGGATGGCCCGGGCTGTACGTGGAGCGACGGCCGTTCCTGTCGCGGATCGCCCCGGGGAAGGCGACGGCCTTCCCGCTCGGCATGGCGTTCGCGGCGGGGTGGACGCCGTGCATCGGCCCGGTCCTGGCCGGTATCCTCGGCATCGCGAGCGCGCAGGGCGGGTCCATCGAAGGCGCGATCCTCCTGTTCAGCTACTCGCTCGGGCTCGGACTCCCGTTCCTGCTCGTCGGTCTGGGCGTGAGCCGGCTGGTGCGAGGCCTCGACGTCCTGAAGCAGAACTACCATTGGATCGCGGGCGTGTCGGGGACCGTGATGGTGACCGTGGGGCTGCTGCTCGTCTCGGGCCTGTGGGTCCGGCTGCTAGCGCCCCTGCTCCGACTGGTCAACCGGTTCGAGCCGCCGATCTGAGGGGCCGCAATGCTGGCGATCTCCGGAGTGGCCTGGGGACTGATCGGGCTTGCCGCCGCCGTGATCGTGGGCACCGGCTGGCTCTACGCGCTGATGATCCGCGGCTCCCTCACCATCGACCTGGGCGTCGGCCGGAGCGTCCACCCGCTCGGGCCGCTCTCGGTCACGATCGCGGCGCCCCGGGAGCTCGTCTTCGAGCAGATCTCGGCGCCGTACCTCGGCCGCACCCCTCGGGAGCTCCGCGAGAAGCTCGAAGTCCTCGAGCGAAGCGAGCGAATGGTGGTCGCGGCGCACCGAACGAAGGTCCGAGGGTTCGTCACCGTGACGGTCGAGTCGGTGATGTTCGAGCCGCCCGAGCGCGTGGGGTTCCGGCTGCTACGCGGCCCGGTTCCGCATGTCGTGGAGTCCTTCCTCCTCCGCGAGGCCGAGGGGGGAACCGAGCTCGCGTACGAGGGGGAGCTCGGCGCCGACCTCTGGTTCCTCGGGCGTCTCTACGGCGGGCAGGTCGCGAAGGTGTGGGTCCGGACGGTTGCCGCGTCCATGGAGCAGATCAAGGCAGCCGCCGAGCAGCGGGCCGCGGCGCGAAGCCGGCGGGACTGAGCGCCGCGCGCGGCGTGAGGTTCGCCACTCGCCGTCCGGGAGCGCGCTGCTTGAGGCTCAGGCGCCGGGTGTGGTGGTGTGCCTGGCGAGGTACGCCGCGGCCTCGGCACGGCGGGCGACCTCGAGCTTCGACAGGATGCTCGAGACGTAGTTCTTGACGGTCTTCTCCGCAAGGCGGAGCTCCTCGCCGATCTCCCTGTTGGTCTTCCCGTCGGCGACGAGCGATACGATCCGCTCTTCCTGTGGAGACAGCCGCGCCAGCTTCTCATCCTTCAGCAGGTGCTTCCCCTTGCGGAGACGGTCGAGGACCGCGCTCGTCACCGCCGGATCGAGGAGGCTCTCGCCTTTGCCGACGGTCCGGATGGCGCGGACGAGCTCCCCGCTCTTGACCTGTTTCAGAACGTAGCCCGACGCGCCGGCCATGATCGAGGCGAACAGGGCCTCGTCGTCGGCGAACGTAGTGAGCATGATGACCCGCGTCTTCGGATGGCGGGCCCGGATCTCCCTCGTCGCCTCGATCCCGCTCCCGTCGATCAGCCGGACGTCCATGACCACGACGTCGGGCCTCGATCGGTCCGCCTCGTCGATCGCCTCCCGCACCGAGCCGGCCTCGGCCGTGACGATGATGTCGTCGGTCGACTGGAGCAACGCCTTGACGCCGGCACGGACGACCTCGTGGTCGTCGACCAGCATCACCCGAAGCGGCATCTCACCCATCGCACAGATGGTAGCCCGTGCGGGATCAGGCGTCGGCCTCGACCGATCGCCCGCGCTCGTCCACGCGGTCCTGCAGCGCCTCGCCCACCCGGTCGAGGAAGTCCTTGACGGTCGCCTCCGCCACCCGGTGTAGCAGCGCCCGGTCGATGGCCTTGCCGAGGGCTCCGAGCGGCGGTCGGTACCGCGCGCTGATCGACAGCTGCGTCTGGGAGGGCCCCAGCACGGCGACCTCGATGTCCGCGTCGAGCGACGGAAAGAGACGGGACGCGCCGGTCGCCCGCCACGTGATGGGGAGGATCGTCTTCGAGGTTATCCGGATGGGCGTCTCCATCGTGATCTCGACGCGCTTCTTGATCCGGCGGCCGTCCGTCCCGAATCCGACCTCCGCGAGCAGCCTGTCGCCCCGGTCCTCGGCCTCTCGAAGAAGGCCGGGCAGCCATTCCTCCGGAGACGACAGCAGGGCCCGCCCCACGTCTTCGAACGGGAGCTGCAACTGGAGGAAGTACCGGATGAACATGGCGAGAGTATGTGGTTCGCGGCCCGCATCCCGCGAAGGGCGAACGACCCACCGGCGAAGGGACCTTCGGCCCCGGCCGGACGCTCGGTCGGTGGCGAGACTCCTGCGGTATGGAGCGGAAGGCCATACTTGTGGTGGAAGCGGACGCCGCCGAACGCGATCGAATGAGCGCGTGGCTGGACGAGGCAGGGTTCGAAGCTATCGTCTGCCCAGGCCCCACCGGTCCGGACTTCGTGTGTGTCGGGGGCCGCGGGAAGCCGTGCCCGCTCGTGCACCCAGCCGACATCGTGGTCCTCGATCCCTGGCTCGCGAGCGACGGCGAGATGGTCGGCACGTCGGCTGGGGAGCTCCTCGCTCTCTATCTGTCGTCCGGCAAGTCGGTCGTGATCTTAGGTCGCGGGGACGCGCCGCTCGGCCTCTTCGCCGGTGAGCCCGTGGCGGTGCTCGAGCACCGGCCGGATCGCGAATCCCTGATCAAGACCGTCCGATCCCTGATCCAGCGTCGACAGACAAGAGGAAAGGAGCACGAACGATGAACGCTCGCATCTTGAAGAGCACTCGTGGATGGGCGTCGATGGTCGTAGCGTTGGCACTCGTGGCCGCTGCCTGCGGTAGCGGCGACGGCGGCTCCAGCGCCGACGAAGCCGCCGAGGTACACGTGGCGCTGAACGAGTTCTCGATCTCGCCGGCGCAGATCGCCGCTCCGGCCGAGGAGCCGATCGCGATCCAGGTGGCCAACGAAGGCCAGGCCCCGCACTCGTTCGCCATCGATGCCGGCGGCGAGTTGGTCGAGACCGAGCTGCTCGAACCGGGCGCCTCGACGCTGCTCGAGCTGCCGCCGCTGGATGTCGGCACGTACGAGGCCTGGTGCACGGTCCCCGGGCACCGGGAACTGGGCATGACCGCCTTGCTGGTCGTGGGGCAGAAAGAGGCGTCCAGCGCGGGCGACGCGACGGGAACAACGGATCACAGCGGCATGACGGCCGACGAGATGGCGCAGAGCCACCTCGAGGGCGTGCAGGCCTTCCCGGCCGAGACCGAGGCGCACGGCAACCAGCCCCTCGAGCCGACGATCCAGGAGGGCGTGAAGATCTTCCAGATCACTGCCGGGGTCGTGCAGTGGGAGATCTCGCCCGGTGTGTTCAAGGAGGCGTTCGCGTACAACGGGCAGGTTCCGGGCCCGCAGATCCGCGTCCAGGGGGGGGACCGTGTCCGCTTCGTCCTTCAGAACGAGCTTCCCCAGCCGACCGTGCTCCACTTCCACGGGATGACCGTCCCGAACGCGATGGACGGCGTCCCTTACATCACGCAGGACCCGGTGATGCCCGGCGGGTACTTCGTGTACGAGTTCAAGGTCAAGGACCCGGCCGGCACCTACGTGTACCACTCGCACTTCAACTCAACGGAACAGGTGGGCAAGGGGCTCTTCGGCGCGCTTATCGTCGAGCCCGAGGGGAAGCCGGCCTGGGACCAGGAGTACACCCTGTTCTTGGGCGACGGCCCGCTCGACTACACGCTGAACGGCAAGAGCTTCCCGGCCACGGCGCCGCTCTCGGCCAAGAGGGGCGACCAGGTGCTGATCCGTCTGGCGAACTACGGGTCGCTGCTACACCCGATGCACCTCCACGGGCACCACTTCACGGTCATCGCTCAGGACGGGATGGCGTTCGAGTCTCCGTACTTGGTCGATACGTTGGTAGTCGCGCCCGGCCAGCGGTTCGACGTGCTGGTCGACGCGAGGTACCCCGGCGTGTGGGCGTTCCACTGTCACATCCTTTCTCACGTGGAGGGCCCGCAGGGCATGTTCGGCATGGTCACAGCGCTCGTCGTGGAGTAGGCGGAGTCCACCGGTCTGAGCCGGACTAGTCGAGCGGCAGCGTGATCCGGACCGTGGTGCCCTGGGCGGGGGAGCTCTCGATTGAAGCCTTCCCGCCCAGGGCCTCGGCCCGGTTCTGCGCGTTCGGGAGGCCGTCCCCCGTTCGAGCGGCATCGGGGTCGAAGCCCCTTCCGTCGTCGTCGATCTCGAGCAGCGCGCCGTCCTCGCTGCGGCGCAGCGTCACCCGGCAGGTCGCGGCTTCGGCGTGCCGGCCGACGTTCGAGAGGGCCTCGCGGACGATCTGGATGACGTCGGCCGCGCTCGGGGAAAGCTCCGAGGCGACGTTCTCGTCGACGTCGACGACGGTCACCACGCCACTTTTCTCCTGGAACTCCACGGCAAGGTCTCGCAGGGCCTGGTCCAGCTTACGGTCGGCGAGGATGCCCGGTCGCAGCCCGAATATGTAGTTGCGCAGGTCGCGGATGACGCGGTCCAGCTCGTTCACCGCACCGTCTATGCGCTGCTCCAACTCCGGGTCCTTGCTCAGGGCCGCCGCCCCCTGGAGTCCCATGCCGACGGCGAACAGCGACTGGATCACGCCGTCGTGGAGCTCCTTCGCGATGCGCTCCCGGTCCTCCAGCACGGCCAGGCGATGGATCTCCTGCTGGGCCCGGTCGTACTCCATGGCCGTCGCGGCTTGAGCGGCGAACGCCTCGACGAGCCGCAGGTCCTCATCGCCGAACCGCCGACCGCCCCGGAGGTTCGCGACGACCAGGGTTCCGAACGCCTCCCCCCGGACGGAGAGCGGCACGAAGATCGCCGGCCCGACCTCGCCGAGACGAACGATGGGCTGGTAGGTCCGCTCGTCGGTGGAGGCGTCCTCGAGGATGGCGGCTCGGCCGAAGCGGTTCGCCTCGCCCGAGACCGATCCCAGCATCGGGAACGTGAGTCCCTCGAGGTCGGAGGCGTGCTCCCCGACGGCAGCCCGGATCGTGAGGTCCGTTCCTCCGGGCTCCGGGGTTGCCACCGTCGCGAGGCCGCCGCCCACGAGCTCCATGGCCCGGCGAGCGATGAGCTCGAGGGCCTCATGGGCCGAGGCCCCGGCGAGGATCAGCGTGGCGATCTCGCGCACGGCGTCGAGCCAGCGCTCCCGCCGGCGGCCCTCCTCGTACAGGCGCGCGTTCTCGACAGC
This sequence comes from Actinomycetota bacterium, assembly GCA_052388025.1. Classification (GTDB taxonomy): domain Bacteria; phylum Actinomycetota; class UBA4738; order UBA4738; family HRBIN12; genus JBQTIP01. The sequence goes on along the minus strand of JBQTIP010000198.1, from coordinate 12,182 downwards.
CACCCCGGCCTGCGAAGCGAGGACGACCAGCGCCTCCTCGTCCTCGGAGCTGAACTCCGGCGCACCCCGCTTCTCCGTCAGGTAGATGTTGCCGAAGACCTTGCCTCGCGACGTGACCGGGGCGCCCAGGAATGACCTCATCCGCGGGTGGTTGGGCGGGAAGCCCACCGAGAGCGGGTGCTCCATGATGTCGGCGAGCCGCAGCGGCTTCGCGTCGCGGATCAGGACGCCGAGCACCCCCCGCCCGACCGGGAGCGCCCCGATGGCCTCGCGCTCCTCCTTCGTGATCCCGGCGGTCACGAAGTCGGTGATCCGGCCCTCCGGCCCGATCACTGCGAGGGCCCCGTAACGAGCGTCCGTGATCCGGACGGCGAGATCGATGATCCGCTGCAGGACGGCGTCGAGCGACAGCTCCGAGGAGAGCGCCAGCCCGGATTCGATGAGCAGGTCGCGGCGATCCATTTCCTGCCGAAGCGTACCCGCGCTTCGGGGACACCGGGGACCCGCGGCCCTGCGGCGGGGGGACTTTCGTCCCTACCTTCGGGCGTCGTGGGCTCCATATCCTGACGAGGGAATCCTTGGGTGTCGAGTGGATGGAGGAGCCATGAGACGCTTGGTCGTCGGGGTCTCCCTGAAGCCGGCGTTGCCATGGACCAGATCTCCGCGGCCCGAGCTGGACTTGAGCCAGCGGCCCTCCTCATACTCGAGGATCACGTGGAGGACTGCACCGATGAAGCCGTCGATCGGGGGAACGGTCACGGGAAGTCGGTCGAGCTGTTGGATGCCGTACGCAGGCACGCGAGGAGCATGCGAGGGTGGCACTCGATCATCGGAGGTGACGGAGCCGTGAGGAGGAGGGTTCTCGTCACGGCGATCGTCGTGCTCGCCGTCGTCGTTGTCCCGGCCGCGGCGGCCCTGGCTCATGAGGGCGAGGAGGAGGTTCCGGCCAAGACCATGATCGACCAGGCGATCGCCCTCATTCGGAGCCAGCCCGACCAGACCGACGCGATCGAGGACAAGATCAAGGACGCTCTCGAGGCCGAGGACGCCGAGGGGGTCGATCTCGACCTCGTACGCGAGGCGCAGTCCGCGTTCGAATCGGGGGACCTCGCGAGGACGGAGCTGCTGCTGGAGCAGGCTATAGGGGCCCGCCCGGGCGAGCCGGTCGTCTCCCCCAACCCCGGACCTCGGACGCCTCCACCTTCTACCTCGGCTCCTCCGCCACCCGAGCACCTGCGGTCGCTCGATCAAAACCGGCTCGGAGGCGTTCAGGCGGCCGTGCTGCTCGGTGTCGCGGGGGTGCTGGCCCTGGCGGGCCTGGGCATCGTTCGGAAGTTCCGATGAGCGGGGGATCGGCCGAAAAGACACGGAGCGGACAATTCCTGAACGCGCTGGACGAGCGCTTGGGGCTGAAAGGCCTTCAATACCCGGTGCCGGAGCACGCCAACAAGCTTGCCTATTCGTTGGGGGGCCTCTCGCTCGTCACGTTCGTCCTGATGGTGGCCACGGGCGTCGTGCTCACGCAGTTCTACAACCCGGATCCGGCCATCGCCCACCAGAGCGTGCGAAGGATCATAACGAGCGTCGATTCCGGGAGGTTCATCCGAGGCTTCCACTATTGGGGCGCCATGGCCATGATCGTCCTGGTAGGGCTCCACCTCCTCAGGGTGTTCGTGTCCGGGTCCTTCAAGCGGCCCAGGGAGGGCAACTGGGCGATCGGAGTCGTGTTGGCCGGCATCACCGGGGCGTTGTTCTTCACCGGCACCGTGCTCAAGTGGGACCAGGAGGCGCTCGAGGCACTCGAGCACAACATCGAGATCGGAAAGCTCCTCGGGCGGTTCGGGTTCTGGTTCTCACCCACCTTCGGGGGTACCCCGTTCCTCACCCGGCTGTACGTGGCGCACATCGCGATCCTACCGGTCGTGTTCGTGCTCGTCGTCGCTGTTCACCTGCTGCTGGTGAAGCAGCACGGGATGGCTCCGTCTCCCTTCCGGACGGGTCCCGAGCCGGAACCGAGCGAGCCGTTCAGCCGGCACCTCATCCGGCTGGGAGGCTTCGCCCTGATCCTGATCGCGGTCCTCACCGTGCTCGCCGTCGTGGCCTCACCGTCCCACGGGCCGGCCCCGGTCGAGGGGATCGAGGTGACGAAGCCGCCCTGGCCGTTCCTCTGGTTCTATCCCATCGAGAACTGGGTGGGGGTCGGCGGGATCCTCTGGGCCGTGGCCGTCATCTTCGTGGCGCTCCTGCTGGTTCCGGCCCTCGACCGCGGCCACGAGCGGGCGCCTGCTCGGCGCCTGTGGGTGATCATCCCAGCCGCCGTGGTGGTCGCTCTCATCGTCGGTCTCATCGTCTACGCGGCCCTCACCCCCGTGGCCACCCACATCGAGGGGTAGCGTATGCGCTCGCGGCCCTTCGTCTTCTTCTGGGGAGCTGCTGTCGCGGCGGTGTTTCTCCTCGGATCCCTCTCAGCCACGTTTGCCCGGGTCCGGTCGGCCGCCGGAATCCCTGTCGACTGGTTCGTGCTCGTCCTTGCGGGCATCGGTCTGGCTACGGCCCTGCTCGTCGCAGGGAGGATCGTGTGGGTGGTGGGGCGATTGCAGAAGCAGGCCCGCCGGGCTGCCGAGAGGGATGCCAGCGCCCCAGTGCAGCCTGCCGGAACTGACGGATTCGGCGGCTAGAGGCGACGGACTCGCCAGCGGCGCCGCCCTGGCGTGACCGGCCGGCGCGGGGCAACCCGATGCGTGAGCGGACGGCCGCAGCAGGCCTCTTCCTCGAGGCCACGCGGGGCACCATCGTCTGGGAGTACACGCGGAACCCTTCACGACGAGGGCCGCGCTCCGAGCGCCCGGAAGCAGATTGGGATCGAGTCGGACCGGTCGGGCGTCCGGACGATCACCGCGGCCGGCCGTTCGGAGATGGGCAAGAGCCGCCAATGAGAGGGTGGGCACCAGCCATTCGAGCCAGGACAGCGATGGACCTGGATGCCCGACCTCTCGATGGCGCGGTGGAGACTCGGAGCGCGCAGACCCGGATGTTCGCCCGCGAGGACCACCGTTCGGGTCATGGCTTCCTCCTTGAGGTCGCTCGCGCGGATCGTCTCCCGGCGACCCCGAGCGTTCCGAGGGTCCAACGGCCCCCGAACCCCGGGCGTGGGACCCGGGGCGGGGCCCCAACGCGGGTCCAAGCTTCGAGGTGGAGGTGAGAAAGTGCTGACATCGGCCCTTGGAGCTGGGATTCCGCCTCGGATCCCGCCGACGTTCGGTGAGCCGTCGACCGCCGATTGGGTGGTCGCCGTCGTGGCGACTGTCGCCCTCGGGGCCATCAGCCTGTATCTGATCCTCAGGGGGAGGCGCTCGGCAGGGCCGGCCGTGCTCTCCAAGCCTGAAGAGCTTCGCAAGGCGGCCTGAAGGTCGGCGAGGTTGCGCCGTTTCCATCCGAGGCGACTCGGCCGGGGCGCCACCTCGCTTCTGTACAGCGGGACGGGGGGCCCATCGTCCCGACGTACTACCGGATGGAGGCCTCGTACGGGGCGTTCGAGCGGAGCACCCCGGTCCCCGAGGGGATCGACGAGTGCAAGGTCAAGGCAGATTACGCGGCGAGGCGCTCGGCACCATCTACGGCCGCGCAGCCGCCGAGATCGTGAGGGTGGCGGCCGCGAGGGCGCGGGCATCATCGTGATGGGCACCCGGGGCCTCACCGACCTGAACGGCCTCCTGGTGGGGAGCGTCACCCACAAGGTCCTGCACCTGGCGCAGTGCCCGGTGCTGGTCGTTCGGTAGAGACCGGGACTCATCCGTAGGCCGGGGCATCGGTTGCCCGGCCTACGCGCGTCCGCGCCTCAGGCGATGTCGAGGTCCGCGGTGAGGATCGGGGTCGTGGTCGGGCTGGTCGAGCACTCGCTCGGCTCCACCGTCACGGCCATCAAGTCGGTCCCGGCTAGCGACGCGTCGACGAAGGTGAGTATCTGGCCGGTCTCCGCCGGCGTGAAGCACGCTCCGGGGACCGGTGTGCCGTCCTGGATCAACCAGACCTCGTAGACCCTCCCCTGCGGCGGCGTCTGCAGGTCCAGGCCGAACAGGTACGCGCCGTCCTCGCCCGGGTGGTAGACGACGGCGAGCTCGCCGCCGGTCCCCTGGAACCGAACCAGCTCGGCTCCCGCGAGAAACTCGGCCGGCGAGGGCGCGCCGGCTCCCCCGGTGAGGTCCCGGAGCAACCACCCGCCGGCGAGCAGCGCTACGGCCGCCGCGACCGCGACCAGGTTCCGGGCGAACGCACGCGGGCCACGTGCGACCTGGTCCGGCCCGGCCACCGCGAGCGTCACTACCTCGTCCTCGAAGCCCTCGCGCACGCGGACGGGCTCGAGGGCGAACGCCAGCCGGCCGGCCACCTCCGCGTAGTCGTCCTCGAGGCGACGGCACTCCTCGCAGTCCGAACCGTGAGCGGCCACCTCCCGGGCGAGGCGCGCCCCGTCGCCCGCATCCAGCCCGCCCAGGGCCCGGATGCTGATCAGCTCCTCGATGACGTCGTGGTCCCTCATCGCTCCATCCCGACGAGCGCCGCCCGGAGCTTGCGCATCCCGAGCAGCACTCGCGATTTCACCGTCCCGAGCGGCAACGAGAGCCGCTCCGCGATCCTCGATTGCGAGAGTCCCCCGAAGTACATGAGCTCGATCACCTGACGCTGCTCCGCCGGGAGCTCCTCCAGCGCCGAGCGAACGACCTTGCGCTCCTCCGGGAGCCCGATCTCCTCGACGACCTGCTCCGCGGGGTCCTCCTCGCGACCCGACGCCTCGGGGATGGCATCCTCCGCCCGGCGGCGGTGCGCCTCCTCCCGGCGGACGGTGTCGACGGCCCGGTGATGGACCATGCCCATCAGCCAGGCCTTCACGGACCCACGCTGCTGGTCGTAGCCCTCCGGTTTGCGCCACACCGCCAAGAACGCCTCCTGAACGATCTCCTCCGCGAGGAACGGCTGGCGGACGACCCTGCGGGCCAGGGCGAGGGCGCCCGGGGAATACCGGCGGAACAGGCCGCGGAAGGCCTCCTCGTCCCGCTCGCGAACGCGCCTGACCAGATCCCGGTCGCGCGCCTCGGAGAGGTCAACGGGGGGCATGAGCCCCTTCCGTTCGATCCCAGAAGCCCGATCCATCAGGAGTGGCTTTGCCATCGTCCGTTCGCTCGCGTGCTCGGTGGGATTCGCAGCCCGAGGGGGAACGGATCGGCGCGCGGCGCAGGCCTTCAGCGGCCTCGGTGCTGAACCTCTTGGCATCTGTCATGGCGGCCAATCCTGCATCAGGTCGCGGACGTACGCGAGCGCCGCCGGGTTCTCGAGGCTCGAGAGGTCCCCGGGGTCCTCTCCCACGACCACGGCCCTGATCGCCCGCCGGAGGATCTTGGCCGAACGGGTACGCGGCAGCTCCGGAACGAACACGACCCTCGAGGGCCTGAACGACTTGCCGAGGTGCTCGGCGACGGCGGCGGCGAGCTCCTCAGCTAGCTCGGCCCCGGTCTCGTGTCCGGGCTTCGCGACGACGAAGCACCAGATCGCCTCGCCCTTGACCTCGTGGGGGACACCCACCGCGGCCGACTCGGCCACCGCAGGATGATCGGCCAGCGCGCTCTCGACCTCGGCCGGGCCGAGGCGCTTCCCCGCGATCGAGAGCGTGTCGTCGGAGCGCCCGTGCAGGGACCAGAACCCGTCTTCGTCCACGCTCGCCCAGTCCCCGTGGACCCAGACCCCCGGCCACCGCCGCCAGTACGTGTCGAGGTAGCGCTCCGGGTCGCCCCATACACCGCGGGTCATACCCGGCCAGGGCTTCTTGCAGACGAGCTCGCCCACCTCGCCGGGGGCGACCGGCCGCCCGTCCGGCCCCCACACGTCGACGTCCATACCGAGCGCCGGCCCCCGCAGCGTGCAGGCCTTGAGCTCGTTGATCGGCAGCGGTGAAAGGAAGCAGGCGCCGACCTCCGTGCCGCCTGAGAGGTTGATGATCGGGCAACGGCCGCCCCCCACCTCCTCGTGGAACCAGCGGTACGGCTCTGGGTTCCACGGCTCGCCGGTTGAGCCGAGGATCCGCAGCGACGACAGGTCGTGCCGGCGGACGTGTTCCGTCCCGGCCGGGATCAGCGCGCGGATAAGCGTTGGGGAGACACCGAGTGTCGTGATCCGGTGCCGCTCCACCATGTCCCAGATCCGGTCGGGGCCCGGGTGGTTCGGGGCGCCCTCGTAGAGGAACACGGTGGCGCCGAGCGCCGTCGCGCCCACGATCTCCCAAGGACCCATGATCCACCCGAGGTCGGAGACCCAGAACAGGATCTCGCCCCGGTGCAGGTCCACCTGGTAGGCGACCTCCTCGGCGATCTTCACCAGGAAGCCGCCGTGAACGTGGACGGCGCCCTTCGGCCTGCCGGTCGTCCCACTCGTGTACGCGATCAGGAGCGGGTGCTCGGCGGGAAGCGGCTCGGTCTCGAAATGGTCCGGCTGCTCCGCGAGCAGCTCTTCCCAGCGGAGGTCGCGGCCCGGGTTCCAGTGCACATCGGCCCCAGCTAGTCTGGACCAGACTAGTACGTGCCTCACCGACGGCGATGATGCGGAGGCTTCGTCCGCCAGCTCCTTCATCGGAACCGGCTTTCCTCGCCGGAGGTACCGGTCGGCCGTGATCACGACCTTCGCGCCCGCGTCTTGCAGTCTGGAGGCCACCGCTTCGGCGCCGAACCCCGAGAAGATTGGGAGGAAGATCGCCCCCAGCTTCGCGCAGGCCATCACTGCCGCGACCGTCTCAGGCGCCATCGGCATGAAGATACCGACGGCGTCGCCCCGTCCGACGCCGAGCGAGCGGAGGCCGTTCGCGAGGCGGTCGGCCATCCGCCGAAGCTCCGGGTACGTGACGCGGCGGACCTCGCCGTCCTCGCCCTCCCAGATCACGGCGACGGCGTCGGGGGTCCGCTCGGCCCAGCGATCCACGCAGTTTCCTGCCAGGTTGATCGTGCCGCCTGTGAACCAGGTCGCCCACTCGACCCCGTCCGAGGTGTCGAGCACCCGCTCGTACGGCTCGACGAACTCGATCGCGAGGTCCCTCACGACGGCGTCCCAGAACCACTCGATGTCCTGGGTCGAGCGCGCGACGAGCTCCTCATATGTCGCGATCCCGTGCGTGCGCATGAACCGCGTGATGTTCGCACGCTCCAGGTAGTCCCCGGATGGGCTCCACACGATCGTCACGCCGACCCGCCTCTCCGCGATGCGACTCCCGGGTACGCTTCTTCACGAAAGACTATGGCCAACGAATCCTCCGTGCCGGGTCCCGGCCGCGGGCACTCAAGGGGCAAGCTGATCTTCCTCGCCGTCAGCGCGAGCCTGTCGGCTCTCATCGCCGTCCTCGCGAGCGCCGGCTTCGGGACGTACCTCTGGGCCGAGTCGAAGGTCCACTACATCGGCGCGCCGCCCTCCTCCGAGGGCCCGTCGGGTGAGTCCGACATCGACGAGCGGTGCGCGCGGAAGGCGTGCAACTACCTCCTGCTCGGCAGCGACAGCAGGGAGGGTCTCTCGAATGAGGAGCAGGAGGACTTCGGGGCGAACGAGGACATCGGGGGCACACAGCGATCCGACACGATCGTCGTCGTGCACACCGAGCCCGACCAGCAGCAGGCCGTCGTCCTCAGCTTCCCGCGAGACCTGTGGGTCGAGATCCCGGGCCAAGGCTTCGGAAAGATCAACAGCGCCTTCGAGGGGGGAATCGAGCACGGGGGCGCCCAGCTCGTCGCGCGCACGATCAAGCACCTGACCGGTCTCCAGATCAACCACGTGATGTACGTGGACCTCGCCGGGTTCGAAGGCGTCGTCGACGCGCTCGGCGGCGTCCGGATGTGCGTGCCCACTGCGATGTCCGATCCCCTCACCGGGCTCGATATCCAGGCCGGCTGCCAGGCCTTCGACGGCAGGACCGCGCTGGCGTTCGTGCGAACCCGCCACCAGCCATGCGACACGATCCCGGACTTCGCTCGGATCTCGCGGCAGCAGCAGTTCCTGAGAGCGGTCCTCGCGAAGCTGCTGTCGCCCGGCGAGATCCTCCGTCTGCCGTCGCTGGTCCCCGCCGTGTTCGACAACATCGTGGTCGACCGTGGGCTGAACCCCGCCGAGCTCGCCTACCTCGCAAGCCGGTTGAACGGCGCGAACACGGGCGCGGCCGACTTCCGGGTCGTGCCGACGACGACCGGCTCGGTCACGGTGGAGGGCACCTATTACTCGATCGTCCGCCTCTTGCCGGAGGCTGGCGAGCTGTTCCGGCGGCTCCGAGAGGGTCGGCCGCTCGGCGAACTCGGAACCGTGCAGCCGCTCACGCCGCCGTCGCCCGCGGTGATCGAGGTCGGGGTGTTCGAACGGCGCTCCGACGGGAAAGCCGCCGGCGTGCTGACGATCCTCAGGCAGAGCGGGTTCGACGCGGCCGCCGAGGTGCAGGACGCGAAGGCGCTGGGCGAGATCGTGAAGGGCTCGGTCATCCTGTTCGAGCCGGGCGCGGAGCCGATGGCGGACGTCGTGAGCGGGTACCTTCCCGGCCTGAGGGTGATGCAGGCCGAGCGCGGCCTCCCGGGCCAGCTGGACGTGGCGGTCGTCATCGGCTCGAGGTTCGTCGGCGAGGCTCCGGGGGCCGGCGGCCCGCCGCCGGAGTGCCCGTGAAGGCGCTCGTCCTCTCGGGGGGAGAGGGCTCCCGGCTCCGGCCCATCACCCACACAAACGCGAAGCAGCTCATCCCGGTGGCGAACAAGCCGATCCTGTTCCATGCCCTCGAGGCGATCCGGGACGCCGGCATCGTCGAGGTCGGAATCGTCGTCGGATCGACGGCCGGCGAGGTGAAGGCCGCGGTAGACGACGGTTCCCAGTGGGGCCTCTCGGTCACCTACGTCCACCAGGACGCGCCGCTCGGCCTGGCGCACGCGGTGCTGACCGCGCGCGACTTCCTCGGCGATCAGCCCTTCGTCATGTACTTGGGCGACAACGTGCTGCTCGAAGGCATCACGCGGTTCGTCGAGGAGTTCGAGCGGCACCGGCCGAACGCGCAGATCTTCCTGGCACGGGTGCCGGAGCCCGAGCGGTTCGGCGTCGCGGTGCTGGAGGGCAACCGGGTGACGAGGCTGGTCGAGAAGCCGACCGAGCCGATCTCGGACCTCGCGCTCGTCGGTATCTACCTGTTCGACCAGACGATCCTCGAGGCGGCAGCGACCCTCCGCCCTTCCGGGCGCGGGGAGTACGAGATCACCGAGGCCATCCAGTACCTCGTCGACACGGGCCGCACCGTCCGGGCCGAGATGGTCGAGGGATGGTGGAAGGACACCGGGAAGCCCGCCGACCTCCTCGAGGCGAACCGCATGATGCTCTCGGTCCAGGAGCCTCGGATCAAGGGCGATGTCGATGCCTCGTCCCGCGTCGAGGGGAACGTGGTCGTGGAGCGCGGGGTCAAGGTCGTCCGCTCCGAGCTCCGCGGGCCGGCGATCGTCGGCGAGCACACCGTCATCGAGGACTCGGTCGTGGGCCCGTTCGCCTCCATCTCCGCCGGCTGCTCGGTGGTCGGAAGCACCGTCGAGAACTCGATCGTGCTCGAGGGCTGCGCGATCCAGGGCGTGCGAGGGATCGTCGACTCGATCCTCGGCCGCCACGTGGAGGTCCGGCACTCGAAGGCTCAGGGCGTGCACCGCGTCATCGCGGGCGACCAGAGCCAGATCGAGGTCGACTGAGCCGGCGTGCGCGCGGCGATCGACGCGAGGCCGGCCCTCGACCCGAGGAAGACCGGCGTCGGCCACTACACGCAGCACCTGATCTGTGCGCTTCCGCCCGCGGCTCCGGACATCCGCTGCACGGCCTGGTACCTGGACGTCCGCGGGGCGCTCCGGCGGAGGCAACACTTCGGCCACGTGCGCGCGGCCAACTTCGAAGAGAAGGGAACGCCGCTCCCGACGCGACTCTTCGAGCCGATCTCGTCTCGCCTCTTTGTACCTCGGCTGGAGTGGTTCCTCGACTTCGACGTGCTGCTCGCGACGAACTTCCTTCCGCCGGCGACGCGCAGCCGCGGCGTGGTTCTCGTCGTCCACGATCTCGCGTACGAGCGATTCCCGGAGACGGCGCCGCAGATCGACGTCCGGTGGAGAAGGCGGTTTGAGCGATGGCTGCAGGAGGCGGCCGGGGTCATCGTACCGTCGCAGTCTACCCGGCGCGACCTGCTCGAGTCGTCCCGCGTGCCGGCGGAACGCGTCCACGTCGTCCATCACGGGGTCGACGCGTTCGTTGCGCCGTCCGATGACGACGTCCGGGCCGTTCACGCGCGGCTGGGGCTGGACGGTCCCTACCTCCTCTTCGTCGGCGGCATCGAGCCCCGGAAGAACCTCGTCGCGCTGGTGCGAGCCTTCGCCGCTGCGACGACCGATGTGACGCTCGTGATCGCCGGTGGGCCGGTGCGCTGGATCCCCGAGGCCGCGCGGGACCTGTGCGCGGCGGTCGGCGCGCTTCCCGAGGCGGTCCGGCGGCGGATCGTGCCGGCCGGCTACGTCTCGGGGGCCGACCGGGCCGCGCTCCTCGCGGGTGCCACGGGGCTCGTGTACCCGTCCCTGCACGAGGGGTTCGGCTTCCCCGTGCTGGAGGCGATGGCCGCCGGATGCCCGGTCCTCGCCTCGAACGTGTCCTCGCTTCCCGAGGTGGCCGGCGAAGCCGCCCTGCTTGTCGACCCGAACGACCCCGAGGCGCTGGCCGCCGGCATGGAATCGCTCGCCGGCGATGTGGAGCTTCGTGGCCGCTTGCGGGAGGCCGGCCTCGCGCGTGCGGCGGGGTTCACCTGGGAAGAGGCCGCTCGTAAGACCGCCGAGGTGCTCCGCAGGGCCGCCCCCGGCGGCCGAGGGTAGACTTCCGCGGTCCGCGACGGCGGACGTGCCATGGCGACCGAATCCCTTCACGTGCTGCTCACCGGCGGAGCCGGGTTCATCGGTTCGCACCTGGTCGACGTCCTCCTTCAGGAGTCCGGCGTACGCGTGACCGTGCTCGACAAGCTCACCTATGCGGGCTCCATGGAGAATCTCGCGGCGCACGAGGGCGACTCCCGCTTGGAGTTCGCCCGCGGCGACGTCGCCGACCCGGACGCCGTGCTGCCGCTGGTGAAGGATCGTGTCGTCCACGCCGCGGCCGAGTCATTCGTCGACCGGAGCATCGACGATTCCCGAGCGTTCATCGTGACGAACGTCCTCGGGACGCAGGTGATGTTGGAGGCGTGCCGCGAGGCCGGGAAGCCCATGCTGCTGGTGTCGACCGACGAGGTGTACGGCTCGACGGAGGAAGGGGCCTTTGACGAGGAGGATCCGCTCGCCCCCAGCAGCCCTTACGCCGCAAGCAAGGCCGGCGCGGACCTGCTCTGCCGCTCCTACGTGAGGACCTACGGGGCACGCGTCACGGTAGCTCGGGGGACGAACGCCTACGGCCCCCGCCAGCATCCGGAGAAGGCGGTGCCGACCTACGCGCTCGCCGCCCTCGAGGGTCGCGGCGTGCCGGTCTACGGCGACGGTTCCAACCGCCGCCAGTGGCTTCACGTACGCGATTTCGCGAGAGCGATCGCGACCGTCCTGGAGGCCGGGGAGCCCGGCGGCGTGTACAACATCGGTGGCGGCCACGAGCTGCCGAACCTGGAGCTGGCTCGGGCCGTGTGCCGGCGGGCCGGCGCATCCGAGTCGCTCGTGACGTTCGTGCCGGATCGCCCCGGCCACGACTTCCGCTACGCGCTACTGTGGGACCGGCTCGCTGCGCTCGGATGGAAGCCCGAGGTCCCCTTCGAGGAAGGGCTCGCGGCCACCGTGGCCTGGTACCGGGACAACCGGCGCTGGGTGAGCGAGATGCTGGAGGGCGCGCGCCGGTGAGGCTCCTCGTGACGGGCGCGGGCGGCGGGTTGGGCCGCGCCTTCGTGGACATCGTTCCCGGACACCACGACGTCCACCCGTTCGCCCACGACGAGCTCGATGTCGGCGATCACCCCGCCGTCATGCGGACGGTGGTTCCGATCCGTCCCGACGCCGTCCTGAACTTCGCGGCCTTCACGAAGGTGGACGCCTGCGAGACGGAGCCCGACCGGGCCTACCGCGACAACGCGATCGGGCCCCAGAACCTCGCGCTCGCCGCCCGCGCGGCCGGGGCGGTGCTGTTCCACGTTT
>JBQTIP010000197.1:0-1762 GCA_052388025.1 Actinomycetota bacterium | reverse complement strand
TCGGGCGTGTGATACGAAAGCCTGATGATCCGCGAGTGGTCCTGGGAGGCGCCGCGCTCGTGCCCGAGCTCGAACTGCTCGAGCCCGAGGACGCCTGCACCCGCCCGGCGCGACAGCCAGTACGCGGCGCCGCTGCCCAGCCCGCCGAGCCCGACGACGACGTAGTCGAACTCGCGCCGTGGCACTTCAGACCTCGGTCTCGGTGTGCCGGTGGTATTCGTAGCCGGACATCGGCTTCCCGGTGGGCGACCTCCACTCCCGCTCCTCCAGCGGGACCTTGCCCATCACCTTCGCCATCGCGCGCACGTGCGCCGCCACCGAGCCGCAGCACGACCCGATGTAGGAGAGCCCGGCATCCAGCGCCTGCTGCGCGAAGTCGGCCATCTCGCCTCGCGAGAGCTGCATCGGGTCGAGCGCGTACGGGAACTCCTCGAACGACGTGAAGTCCGGTCGCTCCGGGCTGGTGCGGTACGCGACGGGCTGGGCCGCAACGTGTCCGGAGACGGCCGCCCGCATCTGCCTCGCGATCGGAATCATCTGCTCCGGGCCGTTCAGACAGTTCACACCCACGATGTCGGCTCCGGCGTCGGCTAGCTTCCTCGCGCACTCGGCCGGGAGATCGCCCTCGTATGCGCGAGGCTCGGCCTGCTCGAAGGACATCGTCACCATCACGGGGAGCCCGGTCCGCTTGGCCCGCTCGACGAACAGCAGCGCCTCGCCCAGGTAGGAGAACGTCTCCCCGATCCAGAAGTCCACGCCGCCGGCGTCGAGCTGATCCTGGAGCTGCCGGTCGAAGAGCGCGCGCACGTGGTCGGCCGACGCGGGGTCGGTCGGGTCGTACGCCCACGTGAGGCTGAGGTTCCCGGCAACGAGCGCGTCGCCCTCGGCGGCCACCTTGCGGGCGATCCGCACCGCGTTGCGGTTGATGTCGTCGACCTTGCCGGCAAGGCCGACGGTCGCGAGCTTGTCGTCGCTCGCGTAGAAGGTCATGGTCTGGAGCACTTCCGCGCCGGCACGGAGGAACTCCCGATGCAGCTCCGCCAGCGCATCCGGGTGCTCGATCACGACCTCCGGCGTGAACGGCCCGGCTTGCACGTAGCCGCGCTTCTCCAGCTCGAGCAGGTAACCGCCGTCGCCGAGGACCGGGCCTTGGGCGAGACGTTCCAGGATGCCTTGGGGCATGGCCGACCTTCCTCTCACTGCGGAACTCCGGCCGGATTGTATTGACCTACGGCACGCTGACTCCACTCAAGACATGCCCGCGGGTCGCGGAATTGGACTTGCCCTACCTGGTACCCTACATTCGCTGTGAAGAAGACGAGCGTGTATCTCGAGGAGGACGACCGCCGGCGGCTGGCGAAGCTGGCCCGGCAGGAAGGGATGTCGCAGGCGGCGGTCATCCGCAGGGCGATCGCCAGCTACGTTCCGCGGCGCCTCGGGGACCGCGACTTCGCTCTGACAGGATCCGGTGAGGGCCCGGGAGGCACGGTGGCCGACGTCCCCGACGAAGAGCTCCTCCGGGGCTTCGGCTCGTGACGTTGATCCTCGATGCGGCACCACTGGTTGCCCTCGCCGACCGACGCGACCCAGCCAAGCCCACCATCGAGGCCCTGCTGCGCGCCGAGGAAGGATCCCTCGTGATCCCCGCTCCGGTCGAGTGCCTCGAGCCGGAGGACTAACCGGTCGTGGTCTCGCTCGAGCGGCGCTACGAGGCGCTCGATGCGGGGCTCGCCGACTTGTCCGCCGTCGTGCTGGCCGAGCG
>JBQTIP010000196.1:0-12426 GCA_052388025.1 Actinomycetota bacterium | reverse complement strand
CTGCTGGTAGGCGTGAACGCCCTCGTCGGGGGGATGCTCGGCCAGGAACGCACCGTCCTCCCCCTGCTGGCCGAGCGGGTCTACGGCGTGACCGCGTTCACGGCGGCGCTGACGTTCATTCTGGCCTTCGGACTGGTGAAGGCGGGCACCAACCTCGCCGCCGGAGCGCTGTCGGACCGGTTCGGGCGCAAGCCCGTGCTGGTCGCCGGCTGGCTAATCGGCCTCCCCGTTCCCTTCCTGCTGATGTGGGCGCCCTCGTGGGCCTGGATCGTGGCCGCCAACGCGCTCCTCGGCCTGAACCAGGGGCTCACCTGGTCGGCCACCGTGATCATGAAGGTCGACCTGGTCGGGCCGGAGCGGCGGGGGCTCGCGATGGGACTGAACGAGGCCTCGGGCTACACGGCCGTCGCTCTGACGGCGCTCGTCACCGGGTTCATCGCGGAGCGAGCCGGGCTGCGCCCGGAGCCGTTCTTCCTCGGCATCGCCTTCGCTGGCCTGGGCCTGGGGCTCTCGACGCTTGCGGTCCGGGAGACTCGCGCCCACGCCCTCCACGAGGACGGGGGCGTCGGGATCCGCTCGGGCCTCGAGCCCCGCTCCAAGAGGGAGATCTTCCTCCTGGCCAGCTTCCGAGAGCCGGCGCTCTCCGCGTGCGCGCAGGCTGGTCTGGTGAACAACCTGAACGATGCCGTGGCGTGGGGCCTCCTGCCCCTGCTGTTCGCCCGGGGCGGCCTGTCGCTCGGGCGGATCGGGCTCCTCGCCGCGCTCTACCCAGCCGTCTGGGGCACCGGCCAGCTCGTAACCGGGGCTCTGTCCGACCGGATCGGGCGGAAGTGGCTGATCGCCGGGGGTATGTGGGTGCAGGCCGGGGGGCTCGGGCTCGTGGCGACGACGAGCGGGTTCGCGGCGTGGGCATGGGCCATGGCGCTGCTCGGCGCCGGCACCGCGATGGCCTATCCGACGCTCCTGGCCGCGATCGGGGACGTGGCCCACCCCCGCTGGCGGGCATCGGCCCTCGGCGTCTACCGTGCGTGGCGAGACGCCGGATTCGCCTTCGGAGCCCTCCTCGCCGGACTGCTCGCGGACGCGCTCGGACTCGGCAGCGCGATCGGGATCATAGCGGCCATGACCGCCGTTTCGGGCGCGGTCGTGGCCTTTCGGATGTACGAGACACGCCCGAGCCCGCAAGCCGCCTAGGGACCTACCTCAGTCGTGGATCACGGGGAGATCCTCGGCGACCCACTCGGGCAGGCCTTCCTCCAGGCGCCTGGCGCGGAAGCCTCGCTTCCGGAGCAACGCGACGGCCACGTGCGAGAAGGCGCAGTACGGCCCCCGGCAGTACGCGACGATCTCCTTGTCCTTCGGGAGCTCCTTCATCTTCCGGTGCAGCTCGGTGAGCGGGACCGAGATGGCGCCCGGCAGGTGGCCGGCAACGTACTCCTCAGCAGGCCTCACGTCGATCACGACGACGTCCCCTCCGCGCTTCAGCCGCCGGGCGAGCTCGGCACGGGTGATCGGCTCGATGGTGTCCCGGGCCCCGAGGTAGGCATCGGCCAGGCGCTCCACCTCGGCGAGGCGGCTCGCCGCGAGGCCCCGGAGCGCGCGGAGGAACTCAAACACCTCGGAAGCCGCGAGCCGGTAGCGGACGAAGGTCCCCTCGCGACGCGTGCTGACCAGGCCGGCCTGCCTCAGGACCTGCAGGTGCTGGCTGGTGTTGGCTACCGAGAGCCCGAGCTGCTCGGCGAGGCCCTCGACACTCCGCTCCCCGTTGGCGAGGACGTCCAGGACCTCGACCCTTCGTCCGCTGGAGACGGCCTTCCCGACCCTGGCGAACTCGTCGAACAGCGCCTGCTTCGCCTGACGGTCGATCATGCGTTCATCCTAGCCTATTCAAGCAACCAGTTGACAGAGTGGGGATGGGGTACCCTCCCGGAACATGAACTACCTGCCGAAGCCGCCCGCCCGGGCCGAGCTCGTGGTGATCGGCGGCGGGGTGGTGGGCGCCGCGACCGCGTGGTACGCCGCCCGCGCCGGCCTGCGGCCGCTGATCGTCGAGAGCCGCCCCGCCCTGTGCAGCCTCACGACGCCCGCCTCCACGGGCGCGTTCCGCCTCCAGTTCGACAACCAGGAGGAGCTGACGCTCGTGCGGGAATCGGTGGACCTCTTCCTGAACTTCAAGGAAGCCACCGGCCAGGACGAGTACGAGCTGGACATACGACAGCCGGGCTACCTGTGGCTGACGACGAGCGAGGCCCGTGTCGAGGCCCAGCGACGCCTCGTCGAGATGCAGCACGGCTGGGGCCAGACCGACATCGAGCTCCTCGCCGGCGACGAGGTTCGGCGGCGATTCACCTATGTGGGTGGCAACGTGCTGCAAGCGCGGTTCCGCGCGGACGACGGGTTCCTCGACACGAAGCAGCTCACGATGGGGCTGGTCGCCGCCTCCGGTGCGGAGGTGGTCGTCGATTGCAAGGCGGTCGGGTTCGAGATCGCCGGCGATCGGCTGGCCGGCGTCCGGACGACGGGGGGCACGATCGCCACCGCCACGGCCGCGATCGCCGCGGGTCCGCTCTCCGGTCTGCTCGCCGACACGGCGGGGATCGATCTTCCGATCACGACCGTCCGCCGGCAGAAGGTCGTGATGCCCGACGTTCCTCAGGTGCCCCCGCTTGCCCCGATGACGATCGACGAGGACACCGGCGCCCACTGGCGGCCGGCGCTCGGCGGCGCGTACCTCCTCTTCACGGACCCGACCACGCCCCCGAGCCCGCCGGCCGAGGACGTACCGACCGACCAGCGCTTCGCGTTCCGGCTCCTCGACCCGGCGAGCCCGGTCTCGGTGGCCCGCGTCGCGCCGTTCTGGCGCGAGGTCTGGGAGCGGAACTCGGCCAACTGGTTCGTCCAGGCTGGGCAGTACACGATGACTCCCGACCACCGTCCGCTCATCGGCACCACGGGCCTCGAGGGCCTGTACGTCAACACGGGCTACAGCGGCCACGGCATCATGGGAAGCGCCGCCGGCGGCAGGATGCTGATCGACCTCGTGGTCGGGCGATCCGAGGACGCCGAGAACCCGTTCCGGCTGGCAAGGGCGTTCGAGATGCGTGAGCCCCCGCTGCTTTGAGCATGGGCATGATGCGAGGCGCGTTCGCCGCGGCGGTCACGCCGCTGCGAGACGGGGGCTCGGCGCTCGACGAGGATGCCTTCGAGCCGCTCGTCGAGTTCCTGGCCGCGGGGGGGCTGGACGGGATCCTTGCGCTCGGCACAACCGGCGAGGGCATCATGCTCTCACTCGACGAGCGCCGCCGAGCTGCGGAGCTGTTCCTCGACGCAGGCCGGGGGCGCCTTACGGTCGCCGTCCACTGCGGGGCGCAGACCACGGCCGATACCGTGACGCTCTCCAGCCACGCCGCAGAGCGAGGGGCCGACGCGGTGGCGGTGATCGCGCCGCCGTACTTCGCCTTCGACGAGGCGAGTCTCCTCGAGCACTTCAGCGCGGCGGCGGCCGCCTGCGCGCCGGTCCCCTTCTACGTCTACGAGTTCGCCGCGCGCAGCGGCTACGCCGTGCCGCTCACGGTGATCGAGCAGCTGAGAGAGGCCGCGCCCAACCTGAAGGGGCTGAAGGTGTCCGACGCTCCCTTCGACCGGTTCGAGCCCTACCTCATCGAGGGGCTAGACGTCTTCGTCGGGCCGGAGTCGTTGATCGTCGAGGGGCTCGCGCGGGGCGCCGTCGGAGCCGTGTCGGGCCTAGCAACCGCGTTCCCCGAGCTCGTCGCGGGGCTCGTCGGGAACCCGGACCCGGAGGTCGGGGGGCGGGTGGCCGAGCTGCGGGCCCGGCTCCAGCCGCTTCCCTTCCACAGCGCACTGAAGGAAATGCTTGCGAAGCGTGGGGTCCCGGTTCGCCCGGATGTCCGCGCCCCGCTCCGAACGCTGTCCGAAGAGGAACGATCGATGCTTTCGGAGATCCTGGAAGGTGTGGCCGGGCTCCGCTGAGAGATGGGATGGGCGCTCAGGATCGCTCGGTGCGCTCCCTGAGCTTCTGTTGGATCCGCTCGGCGACTTTCGGCATCTCCGCCTCCATCGCGCGGAAGTCCCGAGCGTGCATCACGATCACCGCCATCGGGGACAGGGCTACCACGGAGGCCGTGCGCCGGTCGGCCTCGATCAGTGCGATCTCACCGAAGAACTCGCCGGGCCCGAGGTCCGCGAGGCGCTTCCCACCCGCGGTGACCTCCGCGTGCCCGTCCTCGATGACGAAGAACTCGTAGGCGAAGTCCCCCTGATCGACGAGGTGCTTTCCGGCGGGCACGTCGACCTCGTCGGCCCACCGGGCGATCTCGGCGCGCCCGTGACGGGACAGGTCCGAGAAGAGCGGGATCGATTTCAGCCTGTCTGGGTCCATCGGTCGCCAATCCTAGAGCCTCGGCGCCCGCCCCGGCAGCGCGCTATGACGACGACCCGGCCTTCTGCCGTTCCTCCTCGAGGAGGACGCGCCGCAGGACCTTCCCGACGAGGGTCTCGGGCAGCGAGTCGCGGAACTCGATCCGCTTCGGCACGCGGTATCCGGTCAGCCCGTTGGCGGGATCGCGGCTCCACTCGATGATCTCCTCCGGCGTGGCGCTCTCGCCCGGGCGCAGAACCACGAACGCCTTCACGGCCTCGCCGGTCGTCTCGTCCGGCACACCGAGCACACATACCTTCATCACCTTGGGGTGGTGGAAGAGCACCTGCTCTACCTCCGTCGGGTACACGTTGAACCCGGAGACCAGGATCATCTCCTTCTTCCGGTCGACGATCCGGAAGAACCCCTCCTCGTCCATGATCGCGATGTCGCCCGTGTACAGCCACCCGTTGCGGATGCTGAGCGCGGTCTCCTCCGGGCGGTTCCAGTACCCCATCATCACCTGCGGCCCCATGATCGCTAGCTCGCCCCGCTCACCGACCTCGACGACCCGATCCGGGTCCTCGAGGTCGACGATCTTGCAGTCCGTGTCGGGGATCGGAAGGCCGATGCACCCGGGTCTCGCCCTTCCGTCGGTGGGATTTGCGTGCGTGACTGGCGAAGCCTCGGTGAGGCCGTAGCCCTCGACCAGCCGGGCCCCGCCGGTGACCGTCGCGAACTTCTCCGCGACCGCCGGCGGGAGCGGCGCCGCACCAGACAGACAGACCTTGATCGAGCGCAAGTCGTAGTTCTTGCTCTCCTCAGCCTCGTTCAGTGCGATGTAAAGGCGCGGAACGCCCGGGAAGAGCGTGGGCTTCTCCTTCTGAACCTCTTTCAGCACCATGTGGAGCTCGAAACGCGGAACCAGGATCAGCTTCGCCGCCCGATAGACGCCGAGGTTCATCCCGACGGTCATGCCGTAGGAGTGGAAGAACGGGAGCACGCACATGAGGGCGTCCTCGCCGTCGCGCAGGTCGCTGAACCACGCCGCCGACTGCATGCAGTTCGACACGATGTTGAAATGCGACAGCATCGCGCCCTTCGACAGGCCGGTGGTGCCGCCCGTATAGATGAAGCCGGCGGGATCGTTCTTCGCGTCCACGTCGGCGGCCCGTGGGGCGGGCCCGGCCGACCGCATGAGTGACGCCCACCACTTCACGACCGCGCCGCTCGGGACCGGCGGCCAGGGCCTTCCCTCGTGCTTCGCGTCCTTCTTCAGCTTGATCGGCGCGAGCTGCTTGAGCGGGAACTTCATGTAGTCGGTGAGCTTCGTGACGACGACCACGCCGACGCCGGCCTCGTCGCGCACGGCGGCGAGGAGCGGGTACAGCTGGTCGAGCACCACGACGACCTTGATCCCGGCGTCCGAGAGCTGGTGCGCGAGTTCGCGCTGGGTGTACAGAGGGTTGTTGCCGACAACGATCGCCCCGATCCGCACGATGGCGTAGTACGCGATCACGTACTGCGGCGAGTTGGGAAGGATCAGCCCCACCCGGTCGCCCTTCCTGACGCCGAGGCCCGCAAGCACGGCCGAGAACCGCTCCACCTCGGCCAGCAGCTCCCGATAGGACATATGCCTCCCGAACCAGGCGATGGCCGGCTTGTCCGGGAACCGGCGGCCCGAGTCGGCGAGCATCGAGAAGACGGACATCTCGGGGATCGGCGCGACCGACATCGGGACATCGGCCGGATAGGTCGCCAGCCAGGGTTTGTGCTCGGTCATCTCCGAGGGCATCATTCCAGACCGGCGGTAGAACGCACAAGCGGCCCAAGTCCGGACGCGGCGGGACCGCCCGGTCGGCGGTTGCCTACGATGGTTCGATCGCTCGGCGTCGAACCCTGGGAGGACGAGTGTTCGAGGAGCTCGTGCGGGAATGGGACGGGGAGGAGGTCGTCATGGCCTTCGACGCCCCGACCAAGACCTGGATGTTCGTCTGCGTGCACTCCACGGTCTTGGGCCCCGCCGGAGGGGGCACCAGGATGAAGGCGTATCCGACCCCGGCCGACGGGCTCGCGGACGGCCTCCGCCTGGCCGGCGCAATGACCCGTAAGAACGCGATAGCCGAGCTGCCGCTCGGCGGCGGCAAGGCGGTGCTCGCGGTCTCCGCGGTGCCCCAGGGAGAGGAACGGCGGCAGATCGTGCTTCGCTACGCGGACCTCGTCGCCTCGATGGGAGGCACCTACCGGACCGCGTCCGACATGAACACGACCGAGGCCGACATGAACCTGATCGGCGAGCGCTGCCCTTTTGTCTTCGGGCGCAGCGTCGACCGCGGCGGCTCGGGAACGTCCGCCCCCGCCACCGCCGTCGGGGTCTTCCACGGCATCCGCGCGAGCGTCGCCCACGCCTTCGGATCCACGAGCCTGGAGGGCAGGAGCGTCCTCGTCCAGGGCGTCGGGGCGGTCGGCATCCGCCTCGCTCGCCTGCTCTCCGAGGCCGGGGCCGCGGTCTTGGTGAGCGACGTCGTGACCGGACGGGCGCGAGAGACGGCGGAGGAGCTGGGCGCCCGGCAGGTCGCCGCCGAGGACGCGATCGGGACCGAGTGCGACCTGCTCGCGCCGTGCGCGACCGGTGGAGTGCTCAACCCGGAAACGATCCCGCGGCTTCGGTGCCGAGTCGTCGCGGGGGCGGCGAACAATCAGCTCCGCGCCGAAGAGGACGCCGAGCTCCTGCGGGCGGCCGGAATCCTCTACGCGCCCGACTACGTGATCAACGCCGGAGGGATCATCCACCTGGTGGGGCTCGAGTCGCTCGGGTGGACCCAATCACAGCTCGACCAGCGGCTCGAGCGGATCGGCGACACCTTGGGAGAGATCTTCCGGGCCGCGGATGACGCCGGGATCAGCACCGGCCGGGCGGCGGAGCGGATCGTGGAGGAGCGGCTCGCGGCCGCGGCCAATTGAGCGACCGGCTCGAGGAGGTCCGCGCGGCCGCAAGCCGCGCCCTTCCCCCCGTGGAAGGCGAAATCACGGTCGCCGGGCTCCGCAACCCGGTCGAGGTCATCCGCGACCGGTGGGGCGTCCCCCACATCTACGCGGCGGACCTCGACGACCTGTTCCGGGCGCAGGGCTGCATCGTCGCCTCCGAGCGCCTGTTCCAGCTCGACATGATGCTGCGCCTGGCAAACGGACGCCTCGCCTCCATGTTCGGCGAGCTCGCGCTGCCGATGGACAGGTTCGCCCGCACCGTGGGCTGGAACCGCGCCGGCGAACGCGTCGCAGCGAGCTTCGACGACCTGTCCCTTCGCATGACGGCGGGCTTCCGGGCGGGCGTGCACGCCTGGGTAGACACGATGCCGGCCCCGCCGGTCGAGTACGCGGTGCTCGAGCTGGAGCCGGCGTTCCCGCGAGGTCCCGAGCAGGAGGCCTACTGGGCTTCCGCCGGCGTGTTCATGGCCTGGGGGCTCTCCGGGAACTGGGACGACGAGCTGCTACGCGCCGAGATCACCCAGCGGCTGGGCCGGGAGACGATGCTCGCCCTCTTCCCCGATCTGCCGGCGGAGCCCTCCGTGATCACACCGGGGACACGCTACGGCCGCCGGTCGGCCCTGGACCTCTTGCGGGAAGCCCCGGAGAGCCCCCGCGGCCAGGGCTCCAACAACTGGGTCGTCTCCGGCGCGCGGACCGCGACCGGCAAGCCGCTCCTTGCGAACGACCCTCACCTCGTAGCGCAGATGCCCTCGATCTGGTTCGAGTGCCACCTATCCGCCCCCGGCTACGAGGCCTCCGGCGTCTCGCTCCCGTTCTCCCCGGGGGTGGTGATCGGCCACACGGCCCGGCACGCCTGGGGATTCACGAACGTGGGCGGCGACACGCAGGACCTCTTCCTGGAACGGCTGAGCGAGGACGGAGCGGCCGCCCTGTACGAGGGCGTGTGGGAGCCGGTGACCGTTCACCGGGAGGAGATCGAGGTCCGCGGGCGTGCCGAGCCGGAGGTCGTCGAGGTGCGGGAGACCCGCCACGGACCGATCCTCGACTCCTACGTGGTCGGCATCGCGCAGCCGGAGGTCGTCCCCGGCGGGATCACCGAGACCTACGCGCTCCGCTGGATCGGCCACGAGCACGCCGTTGCCCCTTCGGTCCTCCTCCGCATGGCGCAGGCCGGGAGCTTCGCGGAGTTCCGCGAGGCCATCCGGGGCTGGAGCGCGCCCGGCCAGAACGCCGTATACGCCGACGTCGACGGCAAGATCGGCTACCAGTGCACCGGTCTGTACCCCGTGCGCCGCAAAGGGGACGGCACCATCCCGGTCCCGGGATGGACCGCGGAGCACGAATGGGACGGCTACATCCCGTTCGAGGAGCTGCCCTGGAGCGCGGATCCGGACGAGGGCTTCGTGGCCACCGCGAACCAGCGCATCCACGACGACTCCTACCCGGGCCTGATCGGCAAGGACTTCCTGCCCGGCTACCGCGCCCGGCGGATCGTCGAGCTCATCACGGCGACGGAGCGGCACTCGCTCGACACGTTCGCCCGGATGCAGATGGACACCGTGTCGCTGTCGGCGCGCGAGATCCTGCCGCGCCTACTCGAGGTCGAGCCGCGGACTGAACGTCAGATGGAGGCGCTCTCCCACCTCGAGGGCTGGTACGGCGACCTCGCGGCGGACTCCGTGGCGGCGTGCATCTACCAGGTGTGGAGCACGCATATCGCCGAGGAGATCCTGCTCCCGAAGCTCGGCCCGGAGCTCTTCACGCACTACCACGGGCGAAGGCCGGGGACGAACGCGTTCCAGCACCAGGTGCTACCGAACCTCCTCGCGTACCCGTCCGCGGTGTGGTTCGGCGCCGCCGGGCGGCCGGCGCACGATGACACCATTCGGAGGGCGCTCGATCGCGCGATCGACGAGCTCACCGCGGCGCTCGGCGAGGACATGTCGTCCTGGAGGTGGGGGGCGCTGCATCGCGTGGTGTTCGCGCACCCGCTCGCCCTGATTCGGGACCTGGCCGGCTTCTTCACGGGCGGCGTGGCGGAGGTCGGCGGCGACGAGCAGACCATCCATCAGGCTGCCTTCGAACCCGAGCGCGGGTACGGCGTCTCGGTCCTGCCTTCCTGGCGACACATCATCGACCTCGCCGACATCGACGCTTCGGTAGGCGTGCATACGACCGGGCAGTCCGCCAACCCCCTCTCCCCTCATTGGAACGACCTGATCCCGCTCTGGGCGAGCGGCGAGTACCACCCGTTGCCCTTCACCCGCGCGGCCGTCGAGGCCCACGCGGAGTCCACGCTCACCCTCCTGCCCGGGTAACATCGAGAGGCGATGCCCGAGTCCAGATCCAGATCGAAGCAGAGGCGCCGGAGCTACCTGCCGCCGCCCACGAAGAAGAAGCGGAGGCCGAGCCGCAGATGGTTCGGCTTCTTGATCCTCGGGCTGATGATCGTGGGCGTCGCGGTGATCGTCCTGAACTACATGGGGCTGATGCCGTTCTCCGGGGGCGAGACCGAGGGCCTCTATCTCTGGAGCGGGCTCGGCCTCATCGCTCTCGGATTCCTCGCCGCGACCCAGTGGCGCTGAATCACACGCCTGTCATTTCTCCACAAGCCCTATCCACAGCGGTGAAGAAGCTCACACGCATGTGATTCCACCCGGCCGTGTTGTGGAAAACTCGACCCGTCGGTTCGGGGAACCTGTGAACAGCGTGTGGATATGGGCAGGGCTTCGGGTGCCACTACCCCGCTACTCCGGCACCACGACCCAGTAGAACCCGCGCTGACACTCCTGCGGGATCTCCTCGCCAACGGTGTCCGCGGCCGACCTCAGCCCACGCTCGCCTCCGACGAGGGTTAGGTCGTCCCCCACGGCTCCGATCGAGTCGCCAGACTGATCGAGCACCCGGATCCGACCGTCCTCGCTGATTGCGGCGTAGCCTTCGGGCCACAGCAAGAGGAACTGCTGGTCATAGGGCGTTTCCACGAACAGGCAGCCGTCGCGGGCGATGAGCACTCCCTGGAGAATCCCGAGCGCAGAGTCCCCAGAGGGCGGGTACGTTGGGAAGAAGACCCCGGCCGTTCCACGTGGCTCGGGCCCGTCCCTCGCGCATCCCCCCGAGATGGCTACCAATCCAAGGGCAAGCGCTAGGAACTTCCAGCGTGTCATGTGATATCCACCCTGACTCCGATGTTGGAGAGGTAGTTCTGCGCCATGTAGATCATGGAAGCAAGACCGATTTGGCAATTGATGGTTCCGTACGCCGTGTTGCCGACGAAGACCGGGCCACCGCTGTCGCCAACCTCCGCGAGGTCCGGACCAGCCGGCACGGGATTCACAAGCATCCAGGTGGCGTTCGCGGGGTTGACGCAAAATGTTCCGGGCATGTAGGACTTATCCCACAGCGTCCCGCACCCGTATCCGGTCGTCCTCCCAAACTTGCACACGATTGTGCCCACTGCTTGGTTGGTCCGGCTTGTCCTAGCAGTGATGGTGCGAGTTCCGGATCCATCGTTGATCAGGTTCGGATCGCCCAGGCGGGGAGTCGTGTGCCACTGAGCGTCGGCGCTGCCCGATTGCTGACCCGCCTGCCAGGGGAGGTTCGTACCGTTGTAGGAGGTTGCGTTGCTACAGTGGCCGGCGGTCGTGACACCCTCAAGAGAGCCGTTGGTCTGCTCCAAGGAGAACCCAGTCGTGCACCCATTGCTCAGCGGCAGGCCGCCGTAGATATCCGCGACGGGACTTGGCAAGTCCTCGACCTGCACGACGACGGCTGACTCCGGGAGTTGGGAAGCGAGGCCAGTGAACGCTTGGTAGGCGTCTGGGGAAGCGGTTTGGATCTCGACTCGGTTCTCGAAGACGCTGATGCTCGTCGCGAAGTCGACCCCAGCAGGAGCGAGGCTCGAAACGGCGGCCTGGTCTGCTTGAAGCTGGGTCAGCGTGCGCCGCGCCTCGCGGACCTCTACCACTTTCGCCATATCGGTACCCTGGACGTACGGCGCCAGCGTGGCGTTCCCGCCCGATGTGAACAGAACTATCACCCGGAATGCGGGCTCGTGCTCGATCCAGAGACCTCCGAACGTGGCTGGCTCCTTCTCGGCAAGCTCGGCGTCTAGGTCGCCGGCGGCGTCTTGGAGAGCAAACCTGGCGACTGCTTCGTCAACCGAGACCCGAAAGATCGAGGCATACGCTTGAGCGTCCCGCAGAAGCCCATCATGCGGCGCGTCGCTCTGCTGGGCGATCGAGGATCCGGGGACCAGAGCCACAGCCACCATCGCGACACCCAGGACAACGATCCCGACCGACAGACGTCCCGACCTGCGCATCGATCCCTCCCCCACGAATGCGCCGCCCCATCAGGCTCGCCAGCGGCTAGTTGCTTCCCATCATCCTGCGGAGAGGGGCGCCTCCCACGTCAATCGGCCATCCTTCCTAGAGCGACCATGCGCCCCCTCCCGATGAAACGGAGACCGCAACTCCAGCAGGGGGCTCGCTCAGGTTGGGCGGCGGACGACCTCCATCGGTTCCCCACAGTGGCGAGGGATCTGCAACTCCCCCAGGCGCGTGACCTGGAGCTCGGTCCCGCACTCGCGGCACACCAGGAACACGTCGAGCTCCTCGACGTCCTCGATCTCGGGCCGATCCGCGGGCCGGCCTACTCCGGACGCCGCCCGAAGCGCGGTAAGGCCCAGCCAGAGGATCAGCAGTCCGACCAGGATCGCGCCGAGGACGATCCAGACGCTCAATCGAGGCGCTCGACGATCGTGGCGTTCGCCATGCCGCCGCCCTCGCACATGACCTGCAGCCCGTAGCGGCCGCCCCGCCGCTCCAGCTCGTGCAGGAGGTCCGCCATCAGCTTCGCTCCTGTGGCGCCAACCGGGTGCCCCACCGCGATCGCGCCGCCGTTGGGATTCACGTGCTTCTGGAACCAGTCCTCGGGAACCCCGAGCTCGCGCTTCCACGCCAGCACGACGGAGGCGAAGGCCTCGTTGATCTCGACCACATCGATGTCCGAGAGCTCCAGGCCGGCGCGGTCGAGCACCTTGCGGGTCGCGGGGA
>JBQTIP010000195.1:0-2983 GCA_052388025.1 Actinomycetota bacterium | reverse complement strand
TTCGTCGTAGCCCCGGCCGAACGGTGTCCCTCACGAGACTCACGCCTCCAGCTCTATCGGGTTCCGGTTCCCGCACACCGCACAGGGCCAGGCGAGGATCCCTTCGGGAGCCTGAAGGGGGGTGACTCCGCCGGATAGAGCCACGCTCTCCGCGGCGGCGGTCGCCGACCGCACCGCGGCCGGCTGCTGCCGCTCCGCCCGGACGGAAGACGCAGTGCTGAACGGCGTGTAGCACTGCCCACACCACTCCGCCTCGGCGCTCGCGAGCGCGCCGCAGGGGGGGCAGCGACGATCGGCTTGCTGATCCATGTCCATTCCTCTATCGGACTCCTGCCGCCGCGAGCGTACCCCGCGCCGAAGGCTTCACCGAGCATCCGGGCCGGCGGCGGCCTCCCGCAACCGGCGCGCGAGCGTCTCGGCCACGCGGGACCACGTGAACGAGCCCTCCACACGCGCCCGCCCGGCCATTCCCATCGCCGCGGCGCGCCCTGGATCGGCGAGGAGCCCCGAGACTGCCTCGGCCACAGGACCGGTCTGGCCACCGTCGACCAGCAACCCGGTGACGCCGTCGACGAGGGCCTCCCGCGCGCCGCCCGAGCTCCCGGCGACGACCGGGCGCCCGCACGCCGCCGCCTCGAGGAAGACGTTGCCCCACCCCTCAACCTCGAGCCCGCCGAGCCGCGTTCGGCACGGCATCGCGAAGACGTCGCCCGCCGCGTAGTACAAGGGGAGCTCCTCCTCCGAAACCTCCCCCGCGAACACCACCGATCCGGCGGGCGCTTCGAGGGCCATCGCCTCGAGCTTCTTCCGGTAAGGGCCGTCCCCCACGATCATGAGGCACGCCTCGGGAACACGGCGCCGGATGGTCTCCACCGAACGGATCAGGGTGTCCTGTCCCTTGCGCGGGATCAGGCGGCTGACGCACACGACGAGCGGCCGCTCGGCGACGCCGTGGCGCCGTCGGATGGCCTCGGCCGGCAGATCGGGCCTGAACCGTTCGGCGTCCGCCCCCGGATAGAGAACGGAGACGGGTACTCCCTCTCGGACTGCCGTCCGCACGACGCGCGCGATGAAGGCGCTGCAGACCAGCACGCCCGAAGCACGCGAGGTCATGTACCGGTAGGACGAGTTCGCTCCGGGGGCGAGCGAGAGCCAGTAGTCGAAGCCATGTGCCAGCACCAGGTACGGCGTCCCCAACCGGGCCAGCCGCGGCCCGAGCGCCGCAAGCGGCATGGCGTCGCCGAAGACCACGACGTCCGAGCTCGTTCGCCGGACCACCTCGTCGAGGCTTCGGCGAACGCGCGGGGTCGGCCAGAGGAGCCCCCCGGGCTCCCGGTGAACCGCGTACCGCTGTTGGGCATCGAACGCCTGCCAGCCCTCCGACATCGGCGCGAACACCGAAACCTGCTCCGGCGGCAGCTCGGCGAGAAGGCTGTGGATGGTCCGCTGGATCCCGCCGACCCGCGGAGGGAAGGAGTTCGTGACGACCAGGGTCCGCGGGATCTCCACGGCCGCCTATCCTCTCAGAAGATGGAACAGGATCGGCTCGAATCGGACGTACGGGAGCTGGAGGAGGGCGGCGGCTTCGTCGACCGGTCCTCGTTCCGCAAGATCGCAGTCCGGGGCGCCGACGCCCCGACGTGGCTCAACGACCTCGTCACGGCCGGGGTCGAGGGCCTCGAGCCGGGCGGGGCGCGGCGATCGCTCCTACTCACCCCCAAGGGGCGAATCCGGGCGGACTTCCAGGTCCTCCGGCTGGCGGACGAGTTCCTGCTGATCCAGGATCCCTCGCAGCCCGGGCGGATCCACGATCTCCTTGCGCCCTACGTCCTCTCCTCGGATGTCGAGCTAGTCGAACAGACCGCGGACTGGGCGCTCTTCTGCCTTCCCGGCTCGCACGAGGCGCCGGACGGACTGGCGGCCTGGCGGCCGTCCTCGCTCGGCTCCGGCGTCGACGTGGTCACCACGGCGAGCGCTGGGGCCGAGGCGCGAAGCTCGCTGCGCCGGTCACTGGGGGAGGTGGGGGAGCCCGCAGTGGACGCCTGGAGGATCCGACACGGGCTCGCGCGATTCCCCGTGGACGTCGACGAGGACTCCCTGCCCGCCGAAGCGGGCCTGGAGGCCCTCGTCGACTTCACGAAGGGCTGCTTCCTCGGCCAGGAGTCCATAGCGAAGGTTCGAAACCTCGGGCACCCGCCCCGCGTGGTGCTGGCGCTCACGGCCGGCGGGCCGGCCGCCGCGGGTGAGGCGGTCCTGGGCGAGGGCCTGGCCGTCGGCCTGATCACCAGCGCTTCGCAGACCCATGCCGGGACGTCCGTCATCGCGAGGGTCTCCTGGGAGGCCCGGTCGGTCGGCCTCGCCACGGCCCGGGGCGTCGGTCTGCGTCCGGCCTGACGACACCCGCGCGGACCCGGAGTGGACCCATCGGTTGGGCCGAGATTGGGTGGTTTTCCACTCTTCCGGTCACTCCCCCTCGTCTGCTCTTGAGGGTGCCCCGCCCGGTCGGCGCGGCCGCGGGGGCTGGGAACGGCGAGCTGGAGGCGAGATCGAGCTTGAGCAACCAACGGATCGCGGGCATCGACATCAGGACCCTTCCCCCCGACCCTTCCCCCCCCGACATGTGGCAGGACCGTGCGGCCTGCCACGGCATCGACCCCGACGTCTTCTTCCCCACCTCCGAAGAGGAGGCCGGCCCGGCTCTCGCGTACTGCTCTTCCTGCGGGATCCGTGAGACGTGCCTCGCATGGGCCCTCAAGAACGGGGAGCGCTACGGCGTCTGGGGCGGCCTTACCGAGCAGCAGCGCCGCAGGCTGAACCGTTACGTCGCCTGAGGAACCGGTCCCGTCCCCCGGAGGCCGTCCGAGGTCGCGGTCGATAGAATCGGACACATGGAGCGCGCGGTCATCCTCGAGGGCGCCCGCACGCCAATCGGCAAGTTCCTGGGCGCATTCGCGGAGGTCCCCGCAGTGGATCTCGGCGTCGC
>JBQTIP010000194.1:0-5693 GCA_052388025.1 Actinomycetota bacterium | reverse complement strand
TCACGGCTCCGGCGGCCGCGAGGGTGATCAGCGAGTCGTAGTTGGGGTAGGCCACCCGGTCGATCGTGGCCAGCGAGGAGAACCCTCGCTCCTCGGCCCGTCTGGCCCATCCCAGCAAGGTCTTTCCATCCGCTCCGGGGATCGTGTTCGGAAGCCCGATGCCTATGTCCATCTAGTCGCCCTCCTTCCGGGTGCCGGCGAGTGATCGCAGGCATTCAACCAGATCGTGGCATGGGCTATTCCGAGCCGCTCGCGGCCTCCGCGTAGAGGCCGCTCCTTACCAAGCCAGCTGTCAATCCACACGTTTCCGCGGCGGACCCGACCCCCGTACACTGCCGGCCATGCAAGCTCCCGACCCCACCCCACGGCGCTCCGTCGGGTTCGATCGACTCCTGCAGTACTTCCTGTGGCTCGGCGCGACCGGGTTCGGGGGCCCCATCGCGACGGTCGGCTACATGCAGCGCGACCTGGTCGAACGTGAGGAATGGATCGACCGGCAGGACTTCCTGAACGGCGTGGCGCTCGGACAGACCATGCCCGGCCCCCTCGCCGCGCAGGTCGTCATGTGGGTCGGATACCTTCGCCGGGGAGCCCTCGGGGCACTCGCGAGCGCCGTCGCGTTCATCGTCCCCTCGTTCGTCGTGGTGCTGCTCGTAGCGGTCTTCTACGTCCGCTACCAGGGGCTCGACTGGGTGCAGGGGCTGTTCTACGGGATCGCGCCGGCGGTGATGGCGATCATCGCGATCGCGGCAGTGAAGCTCGCGCGGCTCACGAACAGGACCGACGTCCGGCTGTGGGTGATCTCGGCCATCACGCTCCTGGTCACGGCGATCACGGGGGCGGAGATCGCGCTGATGTTCGTAGGAGCCGGCCTGTTCATGATGCTTTGGGAAGCGCCGCCGAAGTTCCTGCATCGCAGCGTGGGCGCCTTCGTCGCGGCCCCGGCCGCGCACGGCTTCCTCCTGGGGACAGCGACGGCGGGGACGCTCGTCGCCCTCGGTCTGTTCTTCCTCAAGGCCGGGGCGTTCATCTTCGGGAGCGGGCTGGCCATCGTGCCGTTCCTCCGCGAGGGCGTGGTCGCCGACCACCGGTGGCTCACCGAGGGCCAGTTCCTGGACGCCGTGGCCATGGGGTTGATCACCCCGGGACCGGTAGTGATCACCGCGACGTTCATCGGCTACCTGGTCGGCGGGCTGTCGGGCGCCGCCGTGGCCACGGTGGCCATCTTCACCCCGATCTACCTGGGCGTGGTCGTCCCGGGAGGCTGGTTCATCCGGCACCGGGAGCATCCCCGGCTGAAGGCGTTCGTGCGAGGGGCGACGGCGGCCGCGGCGGGAGCCATCGGAGGAGCGGTGATCATCCTCACCCGGGACGCCGTCGTCGACTGGCAGACCGGGGTGATCGCCGCGGCGGGCCTCCTGTTCGTCTGGCGCTTCAGGGACCGGGAGCCGGTGCTGGTCGTCCTGGCCGGCGTCGCCGGGCTCTTGCTGTACTGAGCCGGCTCACGCTCGGAGCGCTTCGATGGCCTTGGGGACCGTGTCCTCCGCCTTCACCCGGTACCAGGCCCTCTCGATCCTCCCGTCCTCGTCGACGAGGAACGAGGACCGGATCATGCCGATGGTCTTCTTCCCGTAGACGATCTTCTCGCCCCAGACGCCGTAGGCCACCGAGACCGAGTGGTCGGGGTCGGAGAGCAGCCGGAACCCGAGGCCGAACTTCCGGTCGAAGGCCGCCTGGTCCTCGGGCGGGTCGGGGCTGATGCCGACGGCGTCCACGCCGAGCGATGCGAGATCCTCACGCGCGTCGCGCACGGCGACGGACTGGGTCGTTCACCCGGGGGTGTCGGCCTCGAGGAAGAAGTACACGAGGAGCTTCCGCCCCCGGAAGTCCGAGAGGGAGACGGCGTTCCCGTCCTGATCGGGAAGCGAGAACCGCGGTGCCTCGTCGCCGCTACTCAGTTTGCCCATGTTCAGTTCACGATACCCGGCGTCGGCTCCCCCGCAAGCTGCGCGGCCAGCGCATCCGGCTCGGTGACCGGCAGCCTGCACGCGAAGCGCTCGCAGACGTACGCGGTGGCCCTCCCGTCTTGCGGCGCACGGCCTTTCAGCAGCTCGACCTCCTCGAAAGAGTCGGGATCCCCCGGGGCGGCCACCGCGAGGACGTGGTTCGGCAGGAACCGCCCGGTGACCTCGGCCACGAGCCGGCGGGTGTCCTCGGCGGCCGGGTCCCCGACGATCGCGACCTCCCGAACCGGCGAGAGGTACACGTCGAGGGCCGAGAGGGCCTGGCCGAACCCGGTCGGCGCCCCGGCCATGTGCTCGCGGACCAGGCGGAGCGCGGAGACGCCCGCTCGCTCGTATTCCGGCTCCCCCGTGAGGAACGCGAGGCGCTGAAGAACGTCCGCGGCCGTCGAGTTCCCCGACGGGACGGCGTTGTCGAACAGCTCCTTGGGGCGGACCACCAGCGACTCGGCTTCCGACCCCGTCTGGAAGAACCCGCCCCGCTCTTCGTCCCTGAACCATCGGAGCAGGTCGTCGGCGAGCGCACGGGCCTCCCGGAAGAACCGGAGGTCGAACGTGGTCTCGTAAAGCGTCAGGCATGCCTCGGCCATGAGGGCGTGATCGTCGGCGTACGCGGGGCCGCCGGCTTGGCCGTCGCGCCAGGTCCGCAGGAGCCGGCCGTCGTCGGCACGCAGCCGTGTCAGCACGAAGTCGGCGGCCCGAACCGCGGCCTCGACGTACGAAGGCTCCCCAAGCGCCCTGCCCGCTTCGGCGAGCGCGGAGATCGCCATCGCGTTCCACGACGCGAGGATCTTGTCGTCGGTGGCGGGCCGAACCCGTCGCTCGCGGATCTCGAACAGCCGTCCACGGGCCGCGTCGATCTCGCCCTCGAGCGCGCCCGTGTCGACGCCGAGCTCCGAGGCCGCCGCGTCGATCGGAAGCGGCATCCAAAGGACGTTGGTGCCCTCCCAGTTCCCGGGTTGGCTCGCCCCGAAGGCGGCGGCCACCCGCTCCCCGGCTACCCGAACGAGCTCGTCGAACGACCAGACGAAGAACCTCCCCTCCTCGCCTTCGGAGTCCGCGTCCTGCGAAGAGAAGAAGCCGCCTTCCGCGTGGCGCATCTCGCGCAACAGGTAGTCGAGCGTCCGGGTTGCCACCAGCCGGTAGCGTTCGTAGCCGGTCACCTGCCACGCGCGAACGAAGAGGCGGGCGAGCTGCGCGTTGTCGTAGAGCATCTTCTCGAAGTGGGGGACGTGCCAGCGCGCATCGACCGAGTACCGGTGGAATCCGCCGCCGATCTGGTCGTTCATCCCGCCGGCCGCCATGCGGTCCAGCGTGAGCGTGAGCATATCGAGCGCGCCGGGATAGCCGCGCAGGTGGCACCGCAGGAGGAACTCGAGCGTCATGGGCTGCGGGAACTTCGGCGCGACGCCGAAGCCGCCCCACTCGGGGTCTGAGGCGCGCTGGAGCCCGGCGAAGGCCTGCCGGAGGACGTCCTCCGTCAGGGGATCGTGTGACTCGGCGATCCGGCCCGCGCGACGGATCCCCTCGACGACCCGCCGGCCCTGCTCCAGCACCTCCCCGCGGCGATCCCGCCAGGCCTCGGCGATGGCGGCAAGGACCTTGCGGAACGCCGGCATCCCGTGGCGATCCTCGTTCGGGAAGTAGGGTCCCGCGTAGAACGGCGTGCCGTCGGCGGCCAGGAAGGCCGTGAGCGGCCATCCGCCGGCGCCCGTCATCGCCTGCACGGCGTCCATGTAGATCGAGTCGAGGTCGGGCCGTTCCTCCCGGTCCACCTTGATCGAGATGAAGCTCGCGTTCATGTCGGCGGCCGTCTCGGGGTCCTCGAAGGACTCGCGCTCCATGACGTGACACCAGTGACAGGCCGCATACCCGATCGAGAGCAGGATCGGCTTGTCCTCGCGCCCCGCCTTCTCCAGGGCCTCGGCGCCCCAGGGATACCAGTCGACGGGGTTGTGGGCGTGCTGGAGCAGGTACGGGCTCGTCTCGCCCGACAGTCTGTTGGCTCTTCGCTCGGACCTCACGAACGGAAGTCTACGGCTCCCATGCCGAAGGTCTCCGTCGAGGTTTGCCCACAAGGCTATAGGGAGCCCTAGGACGAGCCGATGCATCTTGGAGACGTGAGCGACCCGATCCGCGTGCTCGTGGTGGACGACCACCAGATGTTCTCCGATGTCCTCTCCCTGCTGCTCAGGGAGCGGGAGGGGATCAAGATGATCGGCGCCGCCTCCGGCGCGGAGGAGGCGCTGGAGCTGTGCAAGCGGGAGCGTCCCGATGTCGTGCTGATGGATCTGGACCTCCCCGGCATGGACGGCATCGAGGCCACGCGCGAGGTCCGGGTCGCCTGCCCGGAGGCGAAGGTGATCGTGCTGACCGGGCTCCAGAGCCACGCGGTGATCGCCAGCGCGCTTGCCGCCGGGGCTTCCGGGTTCGTCCCGAAGACGCGAGCGGTCGAGGACCTCATCGACATCGTCCGCCGCGCGGCCGCCGGCGAGATCGTGATGCCGGCGGGCGATCTCCCTCACGTCTTGGAGGAACTCCGGAGCGGGTCCGAGCCGCGTCCGGTCGAGGAGGTGGCCCTTGCCCGGCTGACCCGCCGCGAGACCGAGATCCTTCGGCGGCTGGCCTCGGGCGAGTCGACCGCCGCCATCGCGGAGACGCTTGGGATCAGCCCGCTCACGGTGCAGAGCCACGTCAAGAGCATCCTGGCGAAGCTCGGGGTGCACTCGAAGATCGAGGCCGTGACCATGGCGTGGCGGCACGGCGTCGCCCACGCGTTCCGCAGCGCCTGAGCCGGTTCGCGACCAAGGGTCGCCTGGCCGGGACCCGCTGCTACCCTCTCTGCGGCATGAAGGTCGCGTACCAGGGCGAGCCGGGGGCGTTCAGCGAGGAGGCCGTTCGGGCGGTGTTCCTGGACGCCGATGCGCTGCCCTGCAATACGGTTCGCCTCGTGTTCTCACGCGTCACGAGCGGGGAGGCGGACTTCGGCGTCGTGCCGGTCGAGAACTCCCAGGCCGGATCGGTGAACGAGACGTACGACCTCCTGCTCCACAGCGATCTGGTCAAGATCACGGGGGAGGCGATGGTGCGGGTGGACCACGCGCTGCTGGCGCCGCCCGGGGCGCGCCTCGAGGACATCCGGCGCGTGTACTCGCACTGGCAGGCGCTGGCGCAGAGCGAGGACTTCCTGTCGTCGCTCAGAGTGGAGATGGTCCCCGTTCACGACACGGCCGGCGCCGCCCGGATGGTTGCCGAGGCAGGCCGCATCGACGAGGGCGCCGTCGCGAGCGTCGACGCGGGGGCGAGGGTCGGGCTCGCCGTGCTGGCCGAGCGCATCCAGACCTACCCGGACAACTTCACGAAGTTCGCCGTGATCGGCACCCGTGACGCGGGGCTCGGAACCCCGGACAAGACCTCCCTCGTTATGGCCGGGGACGACCGGCCGGGCTCGCTCCTGCGATCCCTCGAGCCGTTCGCCGCTCGCGGCATCAACCTCACGAAGCTCGAGTCCCGCCCCCGCCGCGGAGGGCTCTTCGAGTACGTCTTCTACATCGATGTGCAGCGGGCTGCGGAGGACCCTGAGATGCAGGAGGCGCTGGAGGAGGTTCGGAAGCACACGTCCATGCTGAAGGTCCTCGGCTCCTACCCGAGCCGCACCAGCGTGGCGTAGGA
>JBQTIP010000193.1:0-17594 GCA_052388025.1 Actinomycetota bacterium | reverse complement strand
GTCCCGAGAGCTGAGGGCGGAGATCCGGTTGGTCGACGTCCTCCCGACGATCCTCACGGTGATGGGCATCGACTTCGACGCGGGTGACCTGGACGGGCATGCGCTCCTGCCGCCACTGACATGAGCGACCGGCGCCGACGTGCGCCTGGACGCGGCTAAGCTAAGGCAGCGTGACGTCGAGTGCCCCCTCCGCATCGCGAGCCCGCCCGCGCCCCGGAGCGAGCTCGATGCGAAGCGTCCCATGGCTCCTCAGCAGCGGATACGCGGTAACCTTCGCACGCCCGCCGTCCCGGTCGAGCTCGATCTCCAGCACCTCGAGGCGCAACCCGTCGGCCGCCAGCCGAACGGTCACCGGCTCCGGCGGCGTGGCAACGAGGTGGATCTTGATCGAGTCGCCGCCGCAATCGACCTGCTCCACGCGGACGATCCCCCGGTCTCCCAGACGCACCTCGCGGTCCACGCGGATGGAGCCCCGCCGGACGGTCGCGCGAGGCCAGGCTACGGCGAACCGCCGGCCGGCGGGGAAAGTCCCGGCCACGCCGTCCACGTCGAGATCGCACTCCAGCCCGTACCAGCCGGGCTCGAGGTCCGACACCGACAGCTCGAACGGGATGAAGACGTCCCGGCGAGGCGGGATGTCCAGCGTCGCCGACGCCATCGCGAGCCTCCTGCCTCCGCGGCTCCCGACCTGCAAGACCCTTCCCTCGTGGAACACCACTTGATGCGGGTCGGTGTCCACTCCCCGGACGACGAATGCACCCTTTACCGTGGCCGGGAACCGTTCGAAGTGCGCGCGGACCGAGACTGGGGGCTCGCCGGTCACAATCCGGCCGCTCCATCGACGGCAGTGCGCAGCGCGGAGGTGAACGGAGGCCGGAGCACGCCTAGCTCGGTGACGATCGCGGTGACCAGCGATTCGGGCGTGACGTCGAACGCCGGGTTTGCCGCCCGCGTGCCCTTCGGCGCAATGACCAGGCCGAGGGGCGCTGTGACCTCGACCGGGTCGCGCTCCTCGATCTCGATGTCCGACCCGGACGCCGTTCCTAGATCGATCGTGGAGGTCGGGGCCGCGACGTAGAAGGGGATCTCGTGGTGGTCGGCGAGCACCGCGAGCGGGTAGGTCCCGATCTTGTTCGCCACGTCGCCGTTCGCCGCGATGCGATCGGCCCCGACGATCACCAGATCCACCCGCTCCGCGGCCATTAGCGACCCGGCCGCCGAGTCGGCCACCAGCGTCATCGGGATCCCGAGCCGCTCGAGCTCCCAGGCCGTGAGCCGGGCGCCTTGGAGGAGGGGCCGAGTCTCGTCGACCCACGCGTGCACGGCCTTCCCCTCGAGGTGCGCGCTGTAGATCACGCCGAGCGCCGTCCCGATGCCGGCCGTGCAGAGCATCCCTGTGTTGCAGTGCGTCAGCACGTTCGCCCCCTCGGGAACGAGGTCGCGCCCGAAGCGTCCGATCGCCGAGCACGCCTCGGCGTCCTCGCGTTCTATGGCCCGCGCCTCCTCCAGCACGAGCCGACGGAGCCGGCCGATGTCGGCGTCCGCAGCTTCGGCCCGGATCCGCCCGAGGACACGCTCGACGGCCCACCGGATGTTCACCGCCGTCGGCCGCGTTTCGATGAGCATCCGGCCTGCATGCTCGAGAGTCTCCATCGCGCCGGCATGGTCACCCGCCGCGGACGCCCCCGCGGCCAGCACCAGCCCGTAGGCCGCCGCGATACCGAGGATCGGCGCTCCGCGGACGGCCATCCGGCGGATGGCGTCTGCGACCTCCTCGGCCGACCGGCATTGCAGGTAGATCTCATCCGCCGGCAGCCGGGTCTGATCGAGGATCTCGACCCGGCCGTCGCGGAGCTCGACCGGCCGGACCATCAAGTGTCGGGCCGACCCGATCGCGGCGGCGGCAGCCTGCTCCAGGGTCGCTCCGTACGTGTACACGCCGTGCGGCTCCCCCTCGACCCAGCCGTCGGGGACGGTGCCTTTCGGATGCGCGTGGACGACCGCGCCCGAGTCGCTGCTCCGGTAGATGGACACGTGCCGCTCGAGGTCGGAAGACGCGCCATCAGGTGGATCGTCAAGGGTCCCCTCGAGCACGTCGTCCTCCGTGAGCTCCGCCAGACGGACCCCGGTCCGCGTGATCAGGAGCCGCCTGCCGTCGAACGTGGAGAGGTTCCCCTCGCTCCCCTTCACCAGGCCGAGGGAGTAAAGCGTCTTCCCCGCGACCTGAAAGTCGCTTACGTCCCCGATTCCCAAGAGCTCAGGTACTCCTCCTGCTCCGGGGTGAGCGCGTCGATCTCGATACCCATGGCGCGGAGCTTCAGCCGTGCGACCTCCGCGTCGATCTCGGCCGGGACCGGGTGCACGGCCGGCCCGAGGGTGCCTGCCTGCCTAACCACCCACTCGACCGCGAGAGCCTGGTTGGCGAACGACATGTCCATCACGGCGGCGGGATGCCCCTCCGCGGCCGC
Organism: Actinomycetota bacterium; assembly: GCA_052388025.1. Classification (GTDB taxonomy): domain Bacteria; phylum Actinomycetota; class UBA4738; order UBA4738; family HRBIN12; genus JBQTIP01. The sequence continues at coordinate 15,126 of JBQTIP010000193.1, read as the reverse complement.
AAGGTTCACGAGCCGCCCTTCCGCGAGCAGGTGCAGGCGCCGGCCGTCTTCGAGGCGGTACTCGTCCACGAACTCGCGGATCCGCCGCGTCTCGACGGCCATGTCCGCGAGCGTCGCCTTGTCGATCTCCACGTCGAAGTGGCCCGCGTTGGCCATGACCGCCCCGTCCTTCATGACCTCGAGGTGCTCGCGGCGGATCACCGACGTGTCGCCGGTGACCGTGACGAACACGTCGCCGAGCCGCGCCGCCTCCCGCAGCGGCATTACCGCGTAGCCCTCCATTGCGGCCTCGAGCGCCGGGAGCGCCTCGACCTCCGTCACGACCACCTTGGCCCCCATGCCACGCGCGCGCGAGGCCACCCCTCGCCCGCACATCCCGTAGCCGCAGACCACCACCGTCCGACCGGCCAGCAGCAGGTTCGTGGAGCGCATGATGGCGTCGATCGTCGACTGCCCCGTCCCGAACCGGTTGTCGAACAGATGCTTGGTGTTCGCGTCGTTCACCGACACGATCGGGTACCGCAGCGCGCCGTCCCCAGCCATCGCGCGCAGGCGGATCACGCCGGTCGTCGTCTCCTCCGTCCCGCCGACGACCTCGGCGAGCTGCTCCGGGCGCTCCTTGTGCAGGACGCCGACCAGGTCGGCTCCGTCGTCCATCGTGATCTGCGGATGATGGTCGAGGACGGCGCGGATGTGCCCGTAGTAGGTCTCGTTGTCCTCGCCCTTGATGGCGTACACGTCGATCCCGCTCTGATCGCACAGCGCGGCCGCAACGTCGTCCTGCGTGGAAAGCGGGTTCGACGCGCAGAGGGCAACCTCGGCGCCCCCGGCCTTCAACGTCTCCACTAGATTCGCCGTCTCCGTCGTCACGTGCAGGCACGCGCCGATGCGGATGCCCTCGAGCGGACGCTCCTTCTCGAAGCGCTCCCGTACGAGCGCGAGGACCCCCATCTCCCCCGAGGCCCACTCGATGCGCTCGCGTCCCTTCTCTGCCAGACCAAGGTCCCTTACATCGCAGTCCATGGCGCTCCTTTCGCGAGGACGTCGGCGACGAGACGGCCGATGGCACCGGCCACCGCGCTCGAGGCGGCGACGACCTCCTCGTGTGTCACCTCCACCCCGACGGCGTTCGTCACGAAGAAGAGTCCCAGAACCCGCATCCCGAGGGCACGCGCCGGCACGGCCTCTGGGACGATCGACATCCCCACTACCGAGGCGCCGGCGCGTCGGAGGAACTCGATCTCGGCCGGAGTCTCGTAGGTCGGCCCCGGCATCGCGGCGTACACGCCCCGGGAAACCGGGATCCCAAGGGACTCGGCCGAGCCCACCGCCAGGTCGGCGAGCTTGCTGTCGTATACGCGCGTGAGCTCGACGAACGGCGGGGAGCCGTTCGGGTTCCGCCACCCGCGGAGCGGGCTCACCCCCATCATGTTGAGGTGGTCCGTGCCCACGACCAGGTGTCCGGTCGAGAGGCCCTCTCCGATACCTCCGACCGCGGCGGTCAGGATCATCGCGCCCGCGCCGAGCAGCCGCGACACGCGCACCGGCAGGGCGCACACGGACATCTCGTTTCCCTCGTAGAAATGGAACCGGCCGCGGAACACTGCCACCTTCACGCCGGCCAGCTCTCCGAGCATGAGCCGCCCCGAGTGTCCGGGGGCCGTCGGCTCCGGAAATCCGGGGATGTCGGCGAACGCGAACGAGGTCTCCTCGCTCAGGCTCTCCGCCACCTGCCCGAGCCCCGACCCGAGCACGATCCCGACCTCGGGCTCGAGCGCTGTGCTGGCACGGATCACCTCGACCGCCGCCTCAGCGAGTCCGTCGCCCGGCGACGGCTTCCCGGCCGGCTCCGTCATCACGCCTCCGCGAGCGCCCGCTTCAGACGCTCGATCGCGAGGGTCGGTGTGGGATCGACCCCCCGGAGCAGCCCCAGGTAGACGCTCGTGAAGTCGCCGATCATGACCAGGCCCAGCAGCCGCGCGAGGAGCGACCGGCCGGCGGCCCACACCTCCCCGGCCTCCATGCCGGATTCCCCGGCGATGCGGACGGAGACGGGGAAGCGTACGGCGACATCGGGGTGCTCGCCCTCGTGGCGGAGGGTGACGAGGAAGAACCCTTCGCCCGCATGCTCCGACCACCCGACGACCTCGTTGTGATCCAGCTCGGGAAGCGATGCTGAGAGCGCCGGGGCCTTCGCGTTCTCGTTCATCTGCGTCCTCCACCGCGCGGCCGCGACGGCGCCGATGCCCTCCGCGCCCCAGACCACCGGGGTCCGGTCGCCGATCGCGACGGCCAGCCGCTTCGCGAGGTTGTCCGCCGCCGGCCGATCGGGGCCGAGGCGAGCCGCTAGGGAGCCGAGCTCCACTTCCGCCTCCTCGAGGTCCCCCGCCAGCTCCGGGATGAGCCCGATCTCCTCGAGTGCCCCGAGCGCCCCAACCGAGAGGTAGCCCAGCGCCGCCCGCGGCTGGAAACCGGCGGGCACCACGACCGAGGCGAGCTCGAGCTCGCCGGCGCGCTGCGCCAGCGCTCCACCCGAAGTGACCGCGACGATCCGGCACCCGCGCCGCACGGCCTCCTCGAAGCACGAGAGGGTCTCGGCGGTGTTCCCCGAATAGGAGGAGCACAGCACTAGCGTGTGCGGCCCGCAGAACTCTGGGAGCACCGGTCCCCGCACGACCTCGACCGGGAGCCGGAGCCGCTCCGCGTAGAGCGCTCGGATGACGTCGCCCGAGACTCCGGAGCCGCCCATCCCGCAGAAGGCGACCGCCGTGAGGCCTTCACCGGACGGCAGCTCTGAGACCGACCGGCCGGCCCGGTAGCCCTCCCGGCAGTGCTCCGGGAGGGCGGCCACGGCCGCGAGCATCCCAGCCGGGTCCGCCGCCCGGACAGCCGAGGCGTCGTCGAGGTCGATCAACGGCGCTGTTTCTTGCCCGTCGGCTTCTCGGCCTCGTCGATCAGCATGACGGGGATGCCGTCGCGCACCGGATACCGGTAGCCGCACTTCACGCACTCGATGACCTGCTCGGCCTCGCGATACTCCACCTCCCCCCGGTCGTTCGGGCAGGCCAGGATGTCGAGCAGCTCCTTGTCGATCGTCACGATGGACCCCCTTCGCCCCTGATGAGGCCGAGCACCTCCGCCGTATTCTCCTTCAGGAGCTCTTCGGTCCTCGCCTCCACGTTCAGGCGCAGGAGCGGCTCCGTGTTCGACGGCCGCACGTTGAACCACCAGTCCTCGAACTCTACCGTCAGACCGTCCGTGTGGTCCTGCCGGCCGTCCCGCGTCGACCGCGCGATCCGTTCGATCGCTCCCTGCTGGTCGTCCACACGGGAGTTGATCTCGCCCGAGGCGTGATAGCGGCGGAACGGCTCGAGCAGCTCCGACAGCGGCCGTCCGGCGAGCGAGAGTCGCTCCAGGACGACGACGGCAGCGATCAGCCCCGAGTCCGCCCGGTAGTTGTCGCGGAAGTAATAGTGCCCCGAATGCTCCCCGCCGAAGACGGCGCCGGTCTCGGCCATGACCTGCTTGATGAACGAGTGGCCGACGCGGGTCCTGACCGGCACCCCGCCGCTCTCCTCGATCACCTCCCGAACCGTCCACGAGCAGATGAGGTTATAGACGACCGGCGCCCCCGGATTCCGCTCGAGCATCGCCCGCGCCACGAGGGCGGTTACGAGCGAGCCGCTCACGCCCTCGGCGCGTTCGTCTACCAGGAACACCCGATCGGCGTCGCCGTCGAAGGCGAGTCCGATGTTGGCGCCCTCCTCCAGAACCACGCGCTTCAGGTCACGCTGGTTCTCGGGGTCGATCGGATCCGCCGGATGGTTGGGGAACGTGCCGTCCAGCTCCGGGTAGAGCTGGAGGAGCCTCACCGGCAGCCGATCGAGGACAGCGGGGACCACCAGCCCGCCCATGCCGTTGGCCGTGTCCGTCACGACGGTGAGCGGCACTATGCGCGAAGGATCGATGAACGACAGCACGTGGTCGACGTAGCGCTCCAGCAGATCGGATTTCTCGACCCGGCCCGGCGATGGCTCCCACGGGTACGCGTCGCGCTCGGCGAGCGCCCGGATGTCGGAAAGCCCCGTCTCCTCGCCGACAGGGGCTGCGCCGGCGAGGCAGAGCTTCAGGCCGTTCCACTGCGGGGGGTTGTGGCTGGCCGTGAGGATGGCGCCAGGGACGCCGAGGTCGCCGGAGACGAAATACAGGAGATCAGTCGAAGCCAGGCCGATGTCGACCACGTCCACGCCGCGCGCGGCCGCGCCCTCGCGGAAGGCGGCGGCGAGCGACGGGGAGGAGAGGCGGCAGTCATTCCCGACGGCGATCCGGGGTGCGGCCGTCCATTCGCCGAACGCCGATCCGATCCGCCTCGCCACGTCTTCGTCGAGGTCGTCCGGAACCACGCCGCGGATGTCGTACGCCTTGAAGATACGGCCGAGGTCTCGATTCGGTGACAAGGTCACCGCATCCTACTGATGAAAGAGCTGTCTCAGGCTCCCTGGCCGACGACCAGGCCGATGACTGACTGCAGGGGAATGGCCTGGCCCTCCCGGTACCACCACTTCGCCTCGCAGAGATGGCAGGTGGTGAAGGACAGGTCGTTCCCGGCCACCGCCATCGTGATCGTGATGAGGTCGCCCGACTGGCAGACAGGACAGGTGGTGTGGCCGGTTTCGCTCATGAGCTCATGGTCGGCCGAACGCAGCCGCGGGGCCATAGCACGCCGGCCTCATTTCCACAGGCACACACGGGCCGTGCGCGGGTCGGCCGACACCCGGGGACATGTCCCCCAAGCCGGGCCTCCGTCGCCCGCAAGGGGGATGCCGAAGGCCGGGGGTCGCGGCCCGCAGCCTCGACGACGGTCAGAAGCTCGGTGCGGGGATGGGGGTTCGCTCGTCCTTGACCTGCCACCCGATCGGGGGCGTCAGGCCGCGAACGTGCTCGGCACAGAGGTCGGGCCGGTTGGGGTCGGGCTCGGAGGACAGGTCGTCAACGAGGACCTCGCGGACCTCGTACCGCAGCTCGACGGTCGCGACGGCCGGCGAGTCGCACCGCATCTTCGCGCACGTTCTCATGGCCCAGCGATCCTAAATCACAGGCGTGTGATTCACAACTCCTCTCGGGCGACAAGTCGCGGGGGCGCCAGGGGCCGCGAGGGCGCCTACGGGAGGATGAGGACCGGTGTGCCCACCGGGATGAACTCGTAGAGCTCCTCGGACTCCGCGATGGTCATCCGGATGCAGCCGTGGGAGGCGTAGGAGCCGATCGAGCCCAGATCGTAGGTGCCGTGGATCCGGATGCCCGGCGCGTCCAGGTACAGCGCGCGAGTTCCTAGCGGCCCACCGGCGCCGCCGGGTATGAACCTCGGCAGGTCGGCTCCCCAGCCGTCGGGGGCGGGGTTCGTCCAGGATGGGTTCTCGGCCTTGTCGATGACCTGGAAGGAGCCCTCGGGCGTCGGGTAGCCCGGCGCACCGGTGGCGACCGGGTACTTCCGATCGACCTTCAGGCCGTTGTAGACGTAGAGCATGTTCTCGGAGAGCCGCACCACCAAGGTGTAGCCGAGGTCCGCGTCGGTGACGGCGGGAAGCAGCGTCTTCACCGGCATCGTAACCGACAGACCCCGCTGCTCGAGCGCCCGCATGATCTTGTTCGTCGCAAGCTCGACCTTGAGCTCGAGGCCATTGCGGGCCCGCTTCCTAACGAGCTGGCCGTCGACCAGACTGATCTCCGCGTCCTTCGCGGGCTTAGCGACCGTCGCGTAGGCCTGCTCGACGAACGCCTCCACCTTCGCGCGGTCGTAGGTGTAGCCGAGCTCGAATCCTCGCTCGATCGAGGACCCGGTGATCCGGTGATACACGCGCGACCAGAGCGACATGGAGTCGGCCACCGAGAACGCTTGATCGACGGCGGCGGTCACGTCGGCCTCCATCCCGAGCCCCGCCGGCGTGACCGTCCACGAAGATCCGGCGGCCTGTACGAGGAGGTCGCCCGAGAGGGTAAGGTCCGCCTTCTCCGTGACGGCGCGGATGGCCTCGTCTCGGGACATCTCGCCGACGTCCACGCCGTCGACCGCGACGCCGGGGAGGATCCTCGAGGCGGTCGCCTGGTCGTAGCGGAAGACGGCGAAGGCCAGGCCGCCCCCGAGCACGAGCACACCGGCGACCAGAAAGAGGACGACGGTCACGCGACCGCCTCCGAACATCCGCTTGGTGTGCCTGCCCCTGCTCAAGTGCGCGCCTCTTCGGTTCTCCCGCTCGGGTCGATCACCATAGTAAACGACGCTCCACGCCGAAGGCTTACCCCGGATCGCTCCGGGGCTCACACCGGCACCCACGCCTGAGGGATGGGGACTCCCAGCGCGACCGCGTAGCTCGCGAACCCCTCCCTACCGAGGGAATACGACGCCGCGACGGGTACGAAGGTTCCGCCGGCCGCCACGGCGAGCACGGCGGCGGTGGGCTGGGCGTCGAGGAACTCCTCGGGCACGGAGATCGTCCGGCCGGCCGGCACCGTTACCACGATCGGCGCCGGCTCCGCCGCCCCGACCTCGGAGGGAAGAAGCGACAGGGTCACGTCGACCGGATCGGCGCCGGGGTTCGCGAGGAAGAGCCTCGGGTTGTACGGGTCTCCCGCGACCGCCGGCAGGACCACCCAGGCGGGCGCCGGCTCGACGGAGCCGGCGGACGCCCCCTCATCGGACCTGACCCCGAAGGTGCGGCGGACGGCGGCGACGCCGAAGCCGGCCGGGCCGGCCCGAAGCTCGATCGTGGACGGACCTTCGGTAGCGACCGGGTAGGTGGTCGCGGACTCCGGGCCCTGGGTGCTCCCTTCCAGGCTTCCGACGGCCTGCTGCGCGTCGCGTCCGTGCAGGAGCGCTCCGATCTCCGCCTTCTCGGCGCCGGGGTTCACGACCACCAGGTCCGTCCGACCCTGGTCGCCGCCGCCGGGGAGGATGACCAGCCCCGGCGGCGATCCCAGGTGCCCCACGGCGCTCCGGATGCCCCCCTGAACCGACACTCCCAGGCTCGCAGCCGCCACCCTTCCGACGGAGACGGCGACCTCCGCGGAGACGGTGCGCTCGCCGAGCGCCTTCTGGTTGAGGTGGAACGCGACGCTTCGCTCCGCCGGGAGGACGAAGTTCGACCAGGCCTCCGTCCGGATGGGCCGTCGCTGCTCGGTGAAGAGCGTCACGGTGAGCACCGCATCGACCGCGAACGGATTCATCACCACGACGTAGGAGTCGTGCAGCTTCGTCTCGGTCGTGCCGTCGGGGACGAGCCAGCGGCGGCCCGCTTTGGGCAGGCACGGCTCCGCCGCGACGCCGCCCTCGTCGCCCCCCGCGTGCGCGACCCATCCCGCGGCCACCCAACCGCCGAAGTACTCGACGACCCCCGCCCCCCCACGATCCTCGGCCGCTACCGGCACCACGAGCTCTGACTGAGGCTCCACCGAGTAGGACTCCGCCGGCGCCGGCTTCCTCTCGCCGAAGCTCCGCACGCGGACCAGGACGGGGTCGGCGCCGGGGTTCGCGACGTGGAGCACCACCTCCCACTCGGACCCTCCGCCGAAGGGGCAGAACCACGCGCCCGACGGAGCCGTGCCGGGCGGGGCCGCCGCGGCCGGGGCCGGCCCAACGACGCGCTGCAGGTAAACACCGCCGGCCGCGACGGCCGCGGCCACCACTATCGCGGCCAGAGGCTGGGCTCTGCCTCTCCGCTTCACGCCGACACCGGTTTCCTCGTGATCCAAAGCGCAGCAAGCCAGAGGAGCCCGAGGACGATCGCCTCCACCGTTCTGATCCACTGAAGCGAGTACGTGATCTGGAAATCCCCGCTCGCCGGCAGGGGGAAGCCGGTCGCCCACCCGAATGCCTGGAAGGACGGCGACTCGCCTCCTCCCGCCGACATGCGCCAGCCCGATGTGTGTTGATAGGCCAGGAGCGCCACCCCTCCCTCCGACGTTCCCGCCCAGCCCCCCGGGACCTCGCGAAGCGGCGCGGCCTGCGCTGGAGGCAGCGAGGCGGCCGAGAGCAGGTCGGTCCGACGGGCGGCCGAGAGGTAGTCCTGGGACGGGATCGAGGCCGCGGGTGGCAGCGCGGCGGCGTTCCTGAAGATGACAAGCCCGCCGGCGGGCACCAGGTTCAGGTCGAGCTGCGCGTCGAGCTCGGCGACGGTGGAGTCCTGGAGGTCGCCCGTAGCGGCCACGATGAAGCGCACGCCGAGCGGCGCAAGCAGCGTGCCGGCATTGCGAGTCGCCCCCGACACGAGCTCGGTGAGCACCCGCTCGGTGTACGCGTAGCCCCCTCCGTAGGAGCCCCGCCCGATGTCGAGCGCGGTCGCCCCTTCCCGATCGGTGATCGAGTACCGCAGCGAGTCCGAGCCCGCCTCGAGGATCCCCTGGGGATCCCCTCCAGGTGCGGGGAATGGAAGGCCGCTCGCGCGACCCAGCCACAGCACGCGGAACTCGCCGGGCGTCCCCGAAGCCACGATCGGCCAGGCGGGCGCCAGGCGGTTCGGGCCGATCTCCCAGTCCCCTTGGGCGGCCTCCAGCGCCTGGAGGCCCAGCCCTCCCGCGAGGAGGCCCGTGAGCGCGGCGGCGGCGATCTGGCGGTAGCCGAAGGCCTGACGCCCCATCGACACCACCGCGGCGAGGCCGTATGCGACGATCGCCGCTTCGGAGGCGGCGGCGAGGGCGACGTAGCCGGGCGCGTTCGTCAGGGCGTCGGGGAGATGACCGGCGGCCGACGCCCAGGCCAGGAACAGGCCGGCGACCGCGGCCAGGACGGCGCGGTAGCCGCGCCCCCACTGGTCGCGACCGACGAGGCCGAAGGAGATGACGGCCGACGCGGGCAGGAACCACGCGACCGCCCAGGAGCCGGGCGCCGAGCCCATGGAGAGTCGCGCGAGGAGGCCGAAGTCCGCCTGCCCGACGTGCGAGGTGAGGCTCCGCCCCCCACCGGACACCAGGTCGGGGACGATCGGGAAGACCAGGATCGCCCCGATCACGCTCGAGAGCGCGGTGAGGGCAAGCCCTCGCCCACGACCCCGCGACGCGACGAGGTGAACCACGACCATTACCCCGAGCGCCGGGAGCATGCCGGGGAAAAAGGCGACGGCGATGGCCACAGCGACGCCGGCCCCGACCGCGAACCGCCACGGCTTCCACGGCGGGTTGGGACCGAACGCGACATCCAGCCGGTCGAGGGCGGAGGGCAGGACGGCCAGGGCCACCAATAGGTCGATCCGCCCCTGCGAGAACGCCCACAGGACGATCCCCGAGAGCGCGTAGCAGGCTGCACCGACCACGGCGGCGATACGCAGACCCGTCTGGCGAACAAGGGACCGGTACATGAGCAGGCCGGCCGCCGGCGGCAGCAGACCGAGGCAGACCTTCTGCGCAAGCGCGGCGTTCCCCAACGACGCCGCCGAGACGGCCCCCAGCGCGGCGAGGGCCGGGCTCCCCGCCTGGCTCCCGCCGAGGCCCGTCGTCCGAACGGCCGAGACGAGCTCACCGAAGAAGCCGCTCGGCTTGGGCGGGAACGCGCCGAGAACTCCGCCCTCGATGACTCCCGGGGCGTTCAGGCGGCGGTACGCGAGGGCGGCGACCACGACGGCGAGCGCCCAGGCCACCAGCGCCGGGTGGGTGCGGGCCAGGGAGGTCGCGCGGGCCCGGAGCGGATACGCCTCCTCCTCCGCGTCGAGCCCCCGCTGTTCCGCCAGGATCCGCCCGGCCACCTCGAACCATCGCGGGAGGCGCAGGGCCGCCGACTCCATGAACCGGCGGACCTTCCGATCCGGGACCGCGCGCACCGATTGGGCTCGGATCCGCCGCCTGATCGTCCCCGGAAAGTGCGCCAGGTTCCAACCCCAGGCGGCGAGCAGCTCGAACGCGTCCTCGAACCGGCGCGATACCGTCAGCAGAGCGAATCGGCCGACGCCCAGGACCGCGTATAGGGGGAGCAGCCAAAGGAGCGAGAGCACGCCGTAGTTCTTGAGCATCGAGGCGAGCGCCGCCCGTTCAGCGAAGTAACGGCTGCTCCGATGCCGTTCTCGCTCGCGTCGTTCCCCGCGGGCGCTCGCGTCTCGGTGGCTGGCCTGCGCGAGCGGAGTCATGAGCACGCGGAAGCCGGCAACGCGCGCCCGCCAGCAGAAGTCGAGATCCTCGTGGTGGGACTCGAAGCGCTCGTCGGGAAGACCGGTCCGCTGCCAGGCGGCCCGAGACACCAGCATGGCGCACGAGGAGACGAACAACACCTCGAGGACCCGGTCGTACTGTCCGTGGTCCATCTCACCGTCTTGCAGCGGTGTGTACGGATGGCCGAACCGGTCGGTCGACCGGCCCACATCTCGGAGGATCCGTGGGTGCCCCCAGTCCACGACCTTCGGCCCCACAACCCCCACCCGCTCCACGCCCTCGATGCCCTCCGCGGCGTCCACCAGCCGGGCGACGGCATCGGGTGCCAGGGTGGTGTCGTCGTGCAGGATGAGGAGGTAATCGGCCTCGTGTGCCGCAGGCAGCTCGGTCACGGCCCGAACGGCCCCGGCCAGGCCGGTCTCGTCCGCCAGGGAGATCACCCTGGAGCCACCCAAGGCCCGCTCCAGGATGTCGCGGGATCCATCGGTCGAGCCGTTGTCCACCGCGATGACCCCGAGGCGCGGATGGGTTTGGGCCGACAGGGATTGGAGGCAGTCGCGGAGCCAGCGAGCCCCGTCCCTCGTGACCAGCACGACGAGGACGCTCGGGATCCGGACGTCGGCGGCTCGAGAGGTGCGATCTGATGTCGTGCTGACCATGGAGGGGCGCGCTCGTGCGCGGCGCGCAGCCTAGCACGCCTCGAGCGGCAAACGGCGGAAGGGGGGCGGACCTGCTGCCCCCCTTCCCGATCAGCCTTCGCGAGACGCGACTACCGTCGCTTGGCCGTGGACTTCTTCTTGGCCGCTGACTTCTTGGCCGCTGGCCGTCGCTTGGCCGTCGTCTTCTTCTTGGCCGCTGACTTCTTGGCCGCCGGCCGACGCTTGGCCGTGGACTTCTTCGCCGGCCGACGCTTGGCCGTGGACTTCTTCGCCGGCCGCTTGGCGGCCGTCCTCTTCTTAGCCGTGGACTTCTTCCTAGCAGGTGGCATCCGTCACCCCCTTTCGATCGATCAGGACGCCATGCGCTTGAGGCGTCGCCGTTCCCGCTCGCTCATGCCGCCCCAGACCCCGTATCGCTCGTCGCGACGGAGGGCGTAGTTCAGGCATTCGATGCGAACGGGGCATTCCGCGCAGATCCGCTTCGCCTCCCTCGATGACCCTCCCTTCTCGGGGAAGAACACCTCGGGGTCGTGTTGCCTGCAGCGCGCTTCTTCCTGCCAAGGGATGTAGTGATGCACAGCACTCTCCCCCCAGAATCACACGCTTGTGATTCTGAGCGCATCGGGCCCTCGCTGACAAGAGGGAATCTGAGATTCTTTTCCCCTCCACGTACATCCCCGTGACCAATCGTCTACAGCATTTCGACTCGATTCAAGAGGGTGGAAGGAGAAAATCGGTGGTCAATCTAATTGACTGTTATAGTCAATCAGATTGACTGCTATCGGTTCCGCGCGGCCCGCCGGCCGCTCGCGTGGCTGACAAGGCTGCGGGAGTCGGAGAAGTGCGCCGCCCCGAGATCGTTGCGCCGCACACGCTCATACGTGGTAGTCCTCTCGGCGGGGACGCGGCCGATCTGCCGGATGGCCTGCTCGAACTGCGTCGGCTCCATGCGGATTCCCCACTCCGCTCCGGCCATGCGGCTGATCGTCTCTTCCATCAACGTCCCACCAAAGTCGTTGGCGCCGCCCCGAAGGATCGTCTGGCAGGCCTCGACGCCCATCTTCACCCACGACACTTGGATATTGGGGATAACTCCGTCGAGCAAGATTCGCGCCACCGCGTGCATCTGCCGGTTTTCCACAAAGGTCGGCCCGGGCCTGGCCTTGCCGGCGAGATAGATGGGGGCGTTCTGGTGGACGAAGGAGAGCGGCACGAACTCGGTGAACCCACCGGTCTCGCCCTGAATGCGCGCCAGCCGGCGGATGTGGAGAACCCAGTGCGGCGGCGCGTCGACGTGCCCGTACATGATCGTGGAGGAAGACCGGATGCCGAGCGAGTGCGCGGTCTTCACGATCTCCTCCCAGCTATCCGCCGGGAGCTTCCCCTTGGTGAGCAGCCAGCGGACGTCGTCGTCAAGGATCTCGGCCGCGGTCCCCGGGATCGTCCCGAGGCCGTGCGCCTTGCATTCCTCGAGGAACTCCCGGAAGGAGATCCCGAGCTTCACGGACCCGTTCAGGATCTCCATGGGGCTGAACGCGTGGATGTGGATGTCGGGAGTCCGGGCCTTTACCGCGTCGAGCAGGTCGAAGTAGAAGGTGCCGGGCAGGTCCGGGTGGATGCCGCCCTGCATGCACACTTCGGTTGCTCCCCACATCCGCGCCTCCTCGGCCCGGTCGGCTACCTCATTCAGCGTGAGCGTGTACGACTCGGGGTCGACCTCGCGCTGCGCGAACGCGCAGAACCGGCACCCCACGTAGCACACGTTGGTGAAGTTGATGTTCCGGTTGACGACGTAGGTGACCTCATCTCCGACCGCTTCGCGGCGCAGGTCGTCGGCAACGCGGCAGAGCGCCTCGAGTGCGGCGCCGTCCGCGCGGAAGAGCGCCAGGGCGTCTTCGTCGTTGATCGGCGCATGTGACTCGGCCTTGGCGAGAGCCACTTTGATGTCGCCGTCGAGCCGCTCGGGCGGGACGTCGCGGTCGGCCCAGTCCCGCGTGACCTCCAGGGCGTCGAAGTCGCCGTAGACGGCGAGCGCGTCCTCCCGGAGGGCGGCATCGGGGCCCTTGGCGAACGTGAGCTCGATATCGCGAGGCTTCCAGGCCACGTCCGGGTCCTGCCAGGGGATCGGCTCGGGGATCCGCCCCTCTCGCGCGAGACCGTCGTCGCCGAGAAGGGCGGCGACCGGAGCCCGCATCTTGCCCGCGAGGTACGGATCCGGTCGCGTCGCGTACTCCGGGTAGATCGCGAGACGCTCGCGTAGCACCAGGCCGCGCCCGGCGGTGCGCGCGGCGAGGGCCTCGAGCTTCGGCCACGGCCGCTCCGGGTTCACGTGATCGGGGGTGAGCGGCGACACGCCGCCCCAGTCGTTGATGCCGGCGTCGAGCAGACGGAGCTGCTGCCGCGGATCGGAGAGGTTCGGCGGCGCCTGCACGTTCATCCTGGGCCCGAACACGATGCGAGCGGTCGCGACGGCCGCGGCGAACTCCTGCTCCCCCGGCTCCGGCGCGTCCTGCATGGCGGTCCCGGGCTTCGCGCGGAAGTTCTGGACGATCACCTCCTGCACGTGCCGGTACTTCCGGTGCAGCTCCCGGATCGCGAAGAGCGACTCTGCGCGCTCCCGGAGCGTCTCACCGATGCCGACAAGGATGCCGGTAGTGAAGGGGATCGACAGGCGCCCCGCATCCTCGATCGTGCGAAGGCGTACGGCCGGAGCCTTGTCGGGCGAGCCGAAGTGCGGCCCGCCCCTCGCGGACAGCCGCTCGGACGACGTCTCGAGCATGATCCCCATCGACGCCGAGACGTGCTTCAACCGGGCCAACTCCTCCCAGCTCATGACGCCCGGATTGAGATGCGGCAGCAGCCCCGTCTCCTCGATGACCCTGATCGAGACGGCGCGCAGGTAGTCGAGGGTGGATTGGTATCCGCGCGCGGCGAGCCAGTCGCGGGCGGCCGGGTAGCGCTCCTCCGGCCGGTCGCCGAGCGTGAAGAGCGCCTCCTTGCATCCCAGCCTCCGTCCGGCGTCGGCGATCCCCACGACCTCCTCCGGAGTGAGGAACGGGCGGTCGAGCTTCGCGGGCGGCTTGGCGAAGGTGCAGTAGTAGCAGTGATCCCGGCAGAGCATCGTGAGCGGGACGAACACCTTCCGGGAATAGGTGACCGTGCGGCCGTGTCCGAGATCCCGGAGGCGTGACGCCACCGCGAGCAGCCGCTCGAGGTCGTCGCCCCGTGCCGCGAGCAGTGCCTCGGTCTCCTCGACCGACAAAGCCTTCCCGGCCTCCGCGCGAGCGAGCGCCCGCCGGGTCCGGTGGGAGGTAACGTCCGCCATCTCAGGCGAGCCTACTACGCTATACGGGATGGACGTGGTCGCACTCGCCGGGGGCGTGGGAGCGGGGAAGTTCCTCCGCGGGCTGGTGCGCGTGGTGCCCCCCACGGGCGTGACCGTCGTCGTGAACACGGCCGACGACATCCGGATGCACGGTCTGCACGTGTCGCCGGACCTCGACTCCGTGACGTACTGGCTCGCCGATGCCGCCGACCGCGAGCGCGGCTGGGGCCGACGCGGCGAGACGTTCCGCGCGACGGCGGAGCTGGGGGCGTTCGATCCTGACGCCGCGTGGTTCAACCTCGGGGACCTCGACCTCGCCACCCACCTGTTCCGTACCCGGCTGATCGGAGATGGCGTCACACTGTCGCAGGCCACGGCGCGCGTCGCCGCGCGGTTCGGCCTCGCGGCCCGCCTGCTCCCGATGTCCGACGATCCCGTGACCACGAGGGTTCGGACCGTTTGCCTAGGGGAGGAGGCCGACCTCCACTTCCAGGAGTACTGGGTGAAGCGCCGGGCGCAGGACGAGGTGAAGGAGGTGCGCTACGAGGGGGCCGATAGCGCCGGACCGGCTCCCGGCGTCCTGGAGGCGCTGGCCGCGGCGGACGCGATCATTATCTGCCCGTCCAACCCGGTCGCGTCGATCGCGCCGATCCTCGCGGTCCCGGGGATCCGGGAGGCCGTCGGCGCCCGGCGGGAGCGGGTCGTCGGCGTCTCCCCTATCGTTGGCGGGGCGCCGCTCGCGGGGATGGCCGACCGGTTGATGCCGGTCGCCGGCCTGGAGGTCTCAGCGGTCGGTGCGGCTCGGGCTTACGAGGGGCTGCTCGCCGGGTGGGTGATCGACGATGTGGACCGCTCGCTCGCGCCGAGGGTAAAGGAGCTCGGGATCCGGGTCGCCGTGACCGACACGATCATGGAGAGCGACGAGAAAGCCGCGGCGCTCGCCGCGACGGCCCTCGAGATGGTCTCGTGACCGTCGAGATCATCCCCGTCGAGGGGCTGCCGGAGATC